>JAYYZW010000100.1:0-26416 GCA_036339995.1 Pseudomonadota bacterium | reverse complement strand
CAGCAAGCTGTATGAGAAAACCAGCGTGATCATCACCACCAACCTGGGCTTCGCAGAATGGGCCCGTGTGTTCGGCGACGCCAAGCTGACCACAGCACTACTGGATCGACTGACTCATCACTGTCACATTCTGGAAACCGGTAACGACAGCTACCGTTTCAAAAACTCAACTACCCAGACCAACAAGGAGAAGAAAACCGGGGGGGGGGGAAACCAGAAACTGAGCCATAATCTGGTTCCGAGGGTGGGTCAATTCTCAATGCAAAACCCGGGTCAGATTTCGGTGCATATCAACACTCTGCCCGTTGTATGTCACGATCATGGGTCAACGCAGGGATCATGCGCCGCGCCTCTTCGACGCGCGCGGGGTCGATATCGGCAACAATGTAGCCTTCGTCCTCGCCACCATCTGCCAGGACCACTCCCCACGGGTCGACGATGAGCGAATGCCCGTATGTCCGCCGTCCCCATGGTCGCTGACCCGGTTGATCCGGCGCAAAGATGTAGCACGCGTTTTCAATGGCACGAGCCCGCACGAGTGTGTGCCAGTGAGCTTCCCCGGTTTTGGCGGTAAATGCAGCCGGAACCGCAATGAAGTGTGCGCCCGCCTTCGCCAACGCTCGGTAGAGGTGGGGGAACCGAACGTCGTAACAGATCGTGAGCCCCAGTCTACCCCAGGGCAGATCTGCAATGACGGCACGATCGCCGGGCGCAACGCTCGAGGACTCACGGTAGTTCTGTCCGTCCTTGATAGCGACGTCAAACAAGTGAAGCTTGTTATAGATTGCTACAAGCTTCCCATCCGGCGCGATCAAATGACTGCGGTTATGAACCTTTCTCGCCTTGAACTTGACCGGTATCGAGCCCAACAATAACCAACTGTGCAACTCCTTCGCCAAATTTCGAAAATGCGTTAATGCCGGGTGCTGATCCGCCTCGAATCCCTTATCGAAATACGCCCAGTCGCTGCGCTCGAGAATACAGAAATATTCGGGTAAGCAGATCAGCGACGCGCCGGCGGAGGCCGCTGCCCTAACGAGTGCTTCCGTGGCAGATATATTGGCCTCCATATCGTCGGTAGCGCAGTTCTGGATACAGGCCACCTTGAAGGTTTTGTCCATATGGGTCCTCTCTCTGGTGGACTAGGCAAGCGCGGACTCGGCGACGACGATGCCATCTTCGTCGGCGTAAATGTAGTCTCCAGGCCGCACGGAGATCTCCGCAAAGCGAACGACGACGTCTCTTTCCCCCTCGCCTTTTTTGATGCTCTTGCGCGGATTCGTGGTAAGTGCCTTCACGCCAATATCTATGCGGGCGATCGGCACGGTGTCGCGAATGCACCCATACACCACGATTCCGGCCCAGCCGTTATCGTGGCCGATCATTGCAAGCTTGTCGCCCACTAACGCGCAGCGCAGCGAACCGCCGCCGTCAACGACCAGGACACGCCCTTCTCCGCGCTCTTCGAGCGCCGCGCGTACCAGAGAGTTGTCTTCAAACACCTTGACGGTGCTGACCGGGCCCTCGAAACACCGCATCCCTCCGAAATCCCGGAAAATGGGCGCCGCCACGCGCAGTGCTTCACCATGGATGTCGTAGAGGTCGGCTGTTGCCTTACCACTCATACAATTTTCCTTTTGGCCGGCGTCGAAATCCGAACCGCCTTGCGCGGTCAGCAAGCCCTTTAGAAATCATGCTCACTCGCTCCGCGATTGCGGAGCATCCTAGAGCCTACGTCATTTTTTGGTTTTTTGGGGCCGTTGCCAGCCACTGATGGTTTTCTGACGAACCCGGCTGATCACAAGCCGACCGGCCTCAACATCATCGGTTACCGTGGTCCCCGCACCGATCGTGACGCCCCGCCCGACCGTTACCGGTGCGACGAGCTGCGTGTCGGAGCCTACGAAAACGTCATCTTCGAGTACCGTTTTGTGTTTGAAAGCGCCATCGTAATTGCAGGTGATCGTACCGGCACCGATATTGACGCGCGCCCCGATTTCGGCGTCACCGACGTAGCTCAAATGATTAACCTTGCTGCCCTTGGCGATATCCGATTTTTTGATTTCGACGAAATTTCCTATGTGAACGCCGTCCGCAAGGCGGGATTCCGGACGTATCCTGGAAAACGGTCCAATGCGCGAGTCCTTACCAATGCTTGCCGAATCGAGAACGCAATTCGGCAGAATTTCGACGTCATCGGCGATTTCACAGTTGGCGATAAAGTTGTTCGGTCCGATACGTACTCCATTGCCAATCCGTACCTGCCCTTCGAATATAACGTTGATGTCGATCACGACGTCTCTGCCACACTCGACATCACCGCGAACGTCGATGCGGGCAGGATCGATTAACGTGACACCTGCGGCCATTAAGGCATCAGCAATCCGATCCTGAAAATGCCGCTCGATCATCGCCAATTGCCGTCGGTCATTGACGCCCATGGCTTCTTCCGCCTCGTCAATCAGAACCCCGCTGACCTCGACGCCCTCGGCGACTGCCATTGCTACACAATCGGTCAGGTAATACTCGCCCTGTGCGTTTTGGTCGCCGAGCCGCGGAATCCAGGCTTTAAGCTGATCGGCGGAGATCGCCATAATCCCCGTATTGATCTCACTGATTTCCAGCTCCGCATCGCTGGCGTCTTTGTGTTCCACAATACGCCTGATACTGCCCGACGCGTCACGAACGATCCGGCCGTATCCGCTTGCGTCGGGCATCCTCACGGTAAGGACGGCGAATCCCGTTTCGATGCCCGCGGCCACCAGGTGTTCCAAGGACGACGGCCTCAGTAATGGGACGTCACCGTAAAGAATGAGCACGGTTGAACCGTCAGCGATTTTTGGCAGTGCTTGAGCGACCCCGTGACCGGTACCCAATTGCTCGGACTGTTCGACCCATATGACGTCACGGTGGTCCAGTTCGTCGATCAGCTTTTGACCGCCGTGCCCGTAAACGACAATGATTTTTTCATCTGAAACAACCCGCGCCAGGTCGAGTACATGCTCCACCATCGGCCTCCCGGCAATGCAATGGAGCACCTTTGGCAGATCGGAATGCATCCGCTTACCCTGGCCAGCAGCAAGAACTACGACGGATATGGACATCGGGGCGGCTGAGTGTCTTTGGAGGCTCGCTAGTCGGCGCCTAACAACAGGCTTCAAGCGAGCTCGATCGTCAGCGTCCGGCGCGTCGGCGCAATCTTTGTATGGTTTGCAGCTGGGCGACTGTTTCGGCGAGTTCCGCACGCGCTTTTGCATAATCCATCGCCGTGCTCTTCTCAGCGATCGCCTGTTCCGCGGCTTGCTTCGCCTGAATTACCGCTGCTTCGTCCAGGTCCTCAGCCCGTGCTGCGGTGTCGGACAGGATCGTGACCGCCCGCGGCTGAACCTCCAGCATGCCTCCCGATATATAAAATGCCTCTTCGGCCCCCTCGCTGAGCTTCAGGCGGACTTCACCTGGACCGAGTTGGGAAAGCATCGGCGTGTGCCCGGGAGCGATGCCGACCTCCCCGAGAATTGCCGGCGCGAAGACCATTTTCGCAAGACCTGAATAGAGCTCGCGTTCGGCGCTGACGATATCCACGTGTATGGTCATGGCCATGCGATTATGACCTGATGTGTTGCCCCGTAATATTCTTCAATAATTCGCGCCGGGCTCGTGTTGCGAGACAAGGCGCGAGGAGGCGTCGTATCGGTCCAAATTCGTCGGGAACGAATTTGGACCGCCGCAGGCGGGCCGTATTGCGACACGATAACAAGTGAATTATGAAAGTTCATTGCGGGACAGCACACTATAAACTCTTGCCCTTCTCTATCGCTTCGTCGATCGAGCCTACCATGTAGAACGCCTGCTCCGGAAGATCATCGTGGTCGCCGTTGGCAATAGCCTTGAATCCGGCGATCGTGTCCTTGAGCGACACATACTTGCCCGCGCTTCCCGTAAATACCTCCGCCACGAAAAACGGTTGCGACAGAAAACGTTGGATCTTACGGGCGCGCGTAACCGCAAGTTTGTCGTCTTCGGAAAGTTCGTCCATGCCGAGAATCGCGATGATGTCGCGCAGCTCCTTGTAACGCTGGAGGATATTTTGCACGGTACGCGCGGTGTCATAGTGATCCTGTCCGACGACCAAGGGATCGAGCTGGCGGCTGGTTGAATCCAGCGGATCAACGGCCGGATAGATTCCGAGCTCGGCAATCTGCCGCGATAAGACGACGGTTGCATCCAGATGGGCAAAAGTCGTTGCAGGTGACGGATCGGTTAGATCGTCCGCGGGCACGTAAACCGCCTGGATCGAAGTAATGGACCCGGTCTTGGTCGACGTAATGCGTTCCTGCAGCCGGCCCATCTCCTCTGCGAGCGTGGGCTGGTATCCGACCGCTGAGGGCATGCGTCCGAGCAGGGCAGACACCTCGACGCCGGCCAGGGTAAAACGATAGATGTTGTCGATGAACAACAGAACGTCACGGCCTTCGTCACGGAATTTTTCTGCGATCGTCAGTCCCGTGAGTCCCACCCGCAGGCGATTGCCCGGTGGCTCGTTCATCTGTCCGTAGACCAATGAGACCTTGTCGAGAACTTCCGAATCCTTCATTTCATGGTAAAAGTCGTTACCCTCTCTCGTTCGTTCGCCAACGCCCGCGAACACGGAATAACCGGTGTGCTCGATGGCGATATTGCGAATGAGCTCCATCATGTTGACGGTTTTTCCGACCCCGGCGCCGCCGAACAAACCGACCTTACCGCCCTTGGCAAACGGACAGATCAAGTCGATTACCTTGATGCCTGTTTCGAGCAGTTCAGTAGCAGGCGACAAATCGACGAATGCGGGTGCTTCGCGATGAATGACCATGCGCTCCTCTTCATCGATCGGTCCCAGTTCGTCGATTGGTTCGCCAAGGACGTTCATAATGCGACCTAGTGTTTTAATGCCAACGGGAACCTTGATACCTTCTCCCGTGTTGGTCACGGACATGCCGCGTTTCAAACCGTCGGTCGAACCCAACGCGATCGTTCTGACGACGCCGTCGCCGATCTGCTGCTGCACCTCAAGGGTGATATCACTGTTGTCGATGGTGAGGGCATCGTAAATATTCGGAATGGCGCTCGCCGGAAACTCGACGTCCACGACCGCGCCAATGACTTGTACCACGTCTCCAGAACTCATTATTTGAAGGTCCTCTTAGTAGCCTAAATCTTCAAATCCAATGTATCGGTCAACCGTCTACCACAAACTAGACGGCCGCCGCGCCGCTGACGATTTCCGAAAGCTCCTGCGTAATAGCCGCCTGTCTGGCCTTGTTGTAGATCAGTTGTAACTCGTCGATCATCTTGCCCGCGTTATCTGACGCCGACTTCATCGCCACCATTCTCGCCGCCTGTTCACAGGCAATGTTCTCAACGACGCCCTGGTACACGAGCGATTCGATATATCGCGACAGCAGCTGGTCCATGACTTCGGGTGCCTCCGGCTCGTAGATGTAATCCCAATGATGGTCGAGATCGTCCGTATCTTCGCGAACGAGCGGCAGGATCTGCTCGAGATTCGGATTCTGTGTCATCGAATTGACGAATTCGTTGTAAACGAGGTAAACGCGGTCCACCGTCCCGTCATGAAAGGAATCGAGCATGATCTTGATCGTACCGATCAGGTTTTCGAGCGAGGGCGCATCTCCGAGGTGGCTTGCCTGACCAACAATATTGCCGCCGATCCGGGAGAAGAATCCTAGGCCCTTGGTCCCGATCACGCATAGGTCGAGTTCCTTGCCCTCTTCATCCCAGGTCTGAAATTGGCTCAAGGCACGGCGAAAAAGATTGCCGTTCAATCCTCCGCACAGGCCTCGATCGGTCGTGACGATGATCAATCCGATACGCTTGACGTCACGTTCCATCAAAAATGGATGATGGTATTCGGTATTGGCGTGTGCAATATGAGCGATCACGTTGCGCATCTTGTCTGCGTAGGGCCTCGCGGCACGCATTCGATCCTGTGCCTTGCGCATTTTACTAGCCGCGACCATTTCCATGGCCTTGGTGATCTTCTGCGTATTCTTTACGCTTGCGATCTGGGTACGTACTTCTTTGGCTGCTGCCATGTCTGCCGACGTCCCGTAAGCCTACCAGCTGTGATTGGTCTTGAAATCATCGACCACCGCCTTGAGTTCGGCCTCGATATCATCGTCATAATCGCCGCTCTCATCGATCTTGGTCATTAATTCAGACTGTGATGCCGCCATATAACTGTGCAGCGCTGACTCGAAATCGCCGACTTTATCGAGCTCGATGTCGTCGACATATCCGTTTTCGACTGCGTAGAGGCTTGCCGCCATATACGCAACGGATAGGGGCGAATACTGTTTTTGCTTCATCAATTCCATGACACGCCGCCCGCGTTCGAGTTGCTTGCGCGTCGTTTCGTCCAGGTCGGAAGCAAATTGCGCAAACGCTGCGAGTTCGCGGTACTGCGCCAGTGCCAGGCGAATACCGCCGCCGAGTTTCTTGATCACCGGCGTCTGTGCGGCGCCTCCGACGCGGGACACGGATAGTCCTGCATTGATCGCCGGACGGAAACCGGAATTGAACAGATCGGTTTCGAGATAAATCTGGCCGTCCGTGATCGAAATGACGTTGGTCGGTACGAACGCGGAGACGTCACCAGCCTGGGTTTCGATAATGGGCAGCGCCGTGAGTGATCCCGTCTTGCCCTTGACCGCGCCTCCGGAAACCTGCTCGACCGCTTCGGCGTTGATACGCGAGGCGCGTTCCAGCAACCGTGAATGCAGATAAAATACATCGCCCGGATAAGCCTCGCGCCCGGGCGGACGGCGCAGCAACAGGGATACCTGGCGGTACGCCCAGGCCTGTTTGGTCAGATCGTCGTAAATGATCAAGGCGTCTTCCCCGCGATCGCGAAAGTACTCACCCATCGCGCAACCTGAATAAGGAGCGATGTATTGTTTCGCGGCTGAGTCGGAAGCCGTTGCCGCCACCACGATGGTGTGTTCCATCGCGCCGTGCTCTTCGAGTTTCCGAATGACCGTATTGATCGAGGATGCCTTCTGACCAATGGCCACGTATATGCACTTAATGCCCGTGCCTTTCTGATTGATAATGGTGTCGATCGCAACAGCGGTTTTTCCGGTCTGCCGGTCGCCGATGATGAGTTCACGCTGACCTCGCCCGATAGGCACCATCGAATCGATGGACTTCAGCCCGGTCTGCACGGGTTGACTGACGGATTGACGTTGGATGACGCCCGGCGCGATCTTCTCGATCGGTTCGGAATGCTCGGTTGTGATCTCGCCTTTTCCATCGATCGGGGCGCCGAGCGAATCGACGACGCGGCCGAGTAAGGCTTCTCCGACCGGTACTTCGAGAATACGTCCGGTGCAACGGCAGGTATCACCTTCGGTAATATGTTCGTAGCTGCCCATAATCACCGCACCGACCGAATCCCGCTCCAAGTTCAGCGCCAGTCCGAAAACACCGCCGGGAAATTCGATCATTTCCCCCTGCATAACGTCGCTCAACCCATGAATTCGGGCGATACCGTCACTCAGGCTGACAACGGTTCCCTCCGTGCGGGCTTCCGTATGCAGATCGAGATCCTCGATCTTCTTTTTAATCAGTTCGCTGATTTCAGTTGCACTGATGCTCATAGCAATCCTCTGAGACAATATATTCTGTTCGTTGTTTTGATCAAAACAGGTCTTGCGCCAACTCCGACAACCGCCGGCGAAGCGACAAATCGATCACCGAATCGCCGATCTTGATAACCGCTCCCCCGATTAGCTGAGGATCCAAGGAAGTTTCGATTTCGCAAGCATTGCCGATTCTTGCGGAGATCGCTTCGCTGATCCGGTTGCATTCTTCTTCGTTGAGCGGAAACGCAGACGTCACATCCACGGTGACCACACCCGCGGCATCAGCGCTGCGGCGTTCGAAAAGTTCGGCGATTTGGGGAGCGAGTACCACACGCTCCGCCTCGACGAGTACCCGGATAAAGTTCCTGCCTTCATCGTTCAAGGAGTTTCCCAGGATTTCCGACATTAAAGCGACAAGTTGATCGCCGGTAATCTTCGGGTGCCCTATGAGGCGAGCCAGGCCGGGGTCGGATACTGCACCGGCCAGCGCGCTCAGCATGGTTGACCAATCGTCGATCTGACCGTTTTCTTCGGCGTGGTTGAATGCAGCCGAAGCGTAAGGGCGCGCTATGGTCAGTTTTTCTTGCATGACCAGTCCTTAAAGATCAGCTGCGAGTTTGTCGAGGACCTCGCGGTGCGCCTGTTCATCGACTTCACGCATCAACACCTGCTCAGCGCCTGCCAACGCAAGTTTCGCGACCTGGCTGCGAAGTTCGTCGCGGGCGCGATTGCGGTTCTGCTCGATTTCCGCGGCGGCGGTGATTTTGATCCGCTCGGCCTCTTCCTGAGCGGCAAGCTTCGCTGCCTCGATGATCTCGTCGCCGCGTTTCTGCGCCTGAGTGACGAAACCCTGCGCCTTTTCCTTGCCCTCGTGCAATATTTCAGTCGAACGACGGTCGGCGAGTTCGAGTTCGTGCTTGCCACGTTCAGCAGCGGCCAGACCATCCGCGATACGGGTTTCGCGTTCTTCCAGAGCTTTCAGCACCGGTGGCCATACAAACTTTACACAGAACCAGACGAATATCGCGAACGATATTGCCTGGCCTAGCAATGTCAGATTCATATTCATGACAAGAGGCTCACCAACATCGTTAGCTGACTATCCAACCTGGATGAGAAACGGGTTCGCAAACATCAACAATGCCGCGAACGCAATCGCGATGATTGGCACCGCATCGGTCAAACCGAGCATCAGGAACATGCGCGTCTGAAGCATCGGTACAAGTTCTGGTTGCCGGGCTGCACCTTCGAGAAACTTACTGCCCAAAATACCGATGCCGACACCGGCCCCCAGCGCTCCCAATCCAATCATGATGCCCGCAGCAAGGGCTGAAAAGGCAACTACCGACTCCATAGTGTTTTCTCCTCGGTTTATTCGTTAATGCGATTCGTGCGACTGACTGAGATATACGATCGTCAACATCATGAAAATATACGCCTGTAGCGTAATGACCAGGATGTGGAATATGGCCCACGGCACCGAAAGTGCGAACTGAAGATAAAACGGAATCAATCCTGCGATCAGGACGAAAACGAGTTCGCCGGCAAACATATTTCCGAACAAACGCAACGATAGTGACAAGGGTTTGGCAAGAAAAGAAACGGTTTCTAGCACCAGGTTTACCGGCAGGAATGCTTTTCCGAAAGGATGAAACGCCAGTTCGCCCAAAAAGCCGCCCAGACCTTTGACTTTAATGCTGTAGAAAATCATCAGGCCGAACACCGACAACGACATCCCGAACGTGGCATTGACGTCCGTTGTGGGCACGATCTTCATATATTCGACCCCTGCAAGGTGGGTCAGGAAAGGGATAAAGTCGACGGGAATCAGGTCCATCAAGTTCATCAGGAAGATCCATACGAAAATCGTCATCGCGAGTGGGGCGATGAGCCGATTTTCGCCGCGGAATGCGTCCTTCACGCTACTGGCCACCATTTCGACGAGCATTTCCACACAGAGTTGCCAGCGTGATGGATTCTGTACCGAAGCCGATACCGCGGCGATTCGGAACAGCCAGCAAAAAGCGATGCCGGTTGCGAGCGACCAGAACAGGGTATCGACGTTGATCGCCACGAAGCCCATTTCGGTCGCTTCTTTGGCGGAATGAGCAAATCCCCAGCTGCCATCCGCGTGCTCACCATAGGTGAGATTTTGAATGTGGTGACTGATGTATTCAGCCGGGGAACCCGCTGCCATTAGCCCTTATTCAATCCTTTTTCCGATTGCCATCTAATTGCCTTGCAAACCCAGCGGTTCCATTCCATTTCTGCGACCCGGCGAATTACCAAGGTCTACCACGAGCAGCGCTACCCAGTTCACGGCCACCGTTGCGCTATAGGTCGCGACGACGATGAGGAAGCCGACATTCAGGAGCATAATCGCCGTCACGAACAGGGCTGCGGTGAAAGTAATCTTGATGTATTCCCCGATATAAATGCTGCGCAACGATTCTTCGGGCGTCGCTTCCCGCTTGCCCCGCAACATTCGACCCGCCAGATAATAGTTCGGCACCACGCCTATCAGCGCGCCGACCAGTGCAGAGTAGCCTGCGTATTGACCTAGCACGAGGGCAAGTAACAAAGCGATCGCAATACCGACGCCGAGCTGGCTCGCAATTACCCGAAACACGGTACGTTGCGATCGCTGACGCAGCGATTCACCAGCGCTTCCCCGCCCCTTAATCTTGTTATACACGCCATTATCTATCAATAGGGAAACGCTGGATTCTAGCCGCTTATTCCGCATTGCGGCAAGCTGTTCGCCACGCTGCGAACACGGTGGTTAGAGCGCTACTTGATATGCGCAAGAATCCCGTCGAGTTCGTCGAGTGAGCCATAGCGGATCGTGAGCGAGCCTTTCCCCGTCGAGCGGTGTTGGATTGATACGTCGGCACCGAGCCGTTCACCGAGGGATCCTTCCAGCTGTCTGATATTGGGATCGACCTTTTTGGAGACACGCTCGCTCTCATGCTTGCGCTCTTTAAGGCGGCGAACCAGTGCTTCGGCTGCGCGCACGCTGAGTCCTTCGCTGACGATGCGTCGCGCCGCTTTGACCTGGTTCAGCGCCGACAAACCCAACAGCGCCCGTGCATGTCCCATTTCAAGATCGCCGCTCTCGACCAGTTCCCGGGTCGCCGATTCAAGGTCCAACAACCGCAACAAATTGCTGACGGCGGCGCGGGAACGGCCAATCGATTTCGCGATCCGCTCATGGGTCATATCGAACTCGCGCACGAGCCGATCCAGAGCAGCCGCCTCTTCGATTGGGTTGAGTTGCTCGCGTTGAATATTTTCAATCAACGCGATGCTCATGGCCTCGGCGCCCGTTACCCGCCGCACGACGGCTGGGATAGCATTCAACCCTGCTATCTGCGCGGCCCGCCACCGCCGTTCTCCGGCGATCAATTCGTAACGCCCGCCATCGCCGATCGGGCGGACCAGAACGGGCTGTAGAACACCCTGCGACTTGATGGAATCCGCAAGTTCCTGCAGCGATTCCGCCTTGATATCCAGACGGGGTTGAAATTGTCCGCGCTGAACGAGGTCGAGTGGAATCGCCTTGAGCTGTTCTCCATTGGCTTCGTCGGTGGCCAACTGTTCTGCGCCGAAGCCAAGCAGGGCATCGAGTCCACGCCCGAGGGCACGTTTCTTACTTGCCATGATTCAGCGATCCCTCTTTGTAGCTATATCGCCGCCGACTCTTTGCGCAGCATCTCCCCGGCGAGCGCCAGGTACGCTACCGCACCAGTCGAAGATTTGTCATACATCAATGCCGGCAAGCCATGACTCGGCGCTTCGGCCAGCCGTACGTTTCGAGGAATGATGGTGCGGTAAACCTTATCACCGAAATGAGCGAGAAGCTGTTGGGATACTTCGTTCGAAAGATTATTACGAGGGTCAAACATTGTTCGCAGTAAGCCTTCGACTCTTAGCTCCGGATTCAGGAATTCTTTAATCTTGTTGATAGTTTCGAGCAATGCGGATAAACCTTCAAGCGCGTAGTATTCGCACTGCATGGGAATGACCACAGCATCGGCGGCTACCAGTGCATTGATCGTCAGCATGTTCAAGGCCGGCGGGCAATCGATAATGATGTACGCATAATTTTCACGCACCGATTCGAGTGCATGACGCAGCCGGAGTTCTCTTCCCAGTTCTTCCAACAGGCCGATTTCAGCACCGGTCAAATCCCCGTTTGCGGGCAGGAGATGATAGCCGGCATCGATATCGGTACGCAGCGACTGCTCGATGCTAGCCTCACCCATGAGCACCTCGAAACTCGACGTCGTCAACGTACGCTTGTCGATCCCGCTACCCATGGTCGCATTACCTTGCGGATCGAGATCGATCAGCAACAACCGCCGTTTTGTCGCCGCCAGCGAAGCGGTCAAATTGACACTCGTCGTCGTCTTGCCGACGCCGCCTTTCTGATTAGCAATAGCAAGAACGCGTGACATGTGGATTTCGGGTCCATCGCAATGGCCCGGGCCGGGACGAGTCCGCTTATGCCGGGCTAGATGGCGTGATTATCGCACAAGTCATTTCCCCTCCCCCAGACCGTTTGTTATCGGACCACCTGCAAATTCAACGATCACGAGATTTCGTTCCCTGTACCCCGGAACGTCTAAGGGGACGATTCGCAACGAGCCCGGCGGCACAACACAATTCGGCACTTCGTCTGGATCGAGTGCGCCTTTCATGGCGATGATTCGCGTACCCGGCCACTGATGTGTTCGAGTTTTTTCAAGCAATTGCGACATCGACCCGAAGGCGCGCGCGATGATGTCGTCATATGCCTGCGCCGGACGATACGCCTCGACGCGCTCGGATAACACTTCGACGTTTGACAGTTCAAGATCGATCCGCGCTTGCGTAAGAAATCTCACTCGTTTATGGCGCGGTTCCAATAGCGTGAAACCAAGGTGCGGCAAGGCGATTGCGAGCACACATCCGGGCAAGCCGGCACCGGAGCCGACGTCCATAACGCGGGGGCCGCTGATATACGGCCGTACCGATAGACAATCGACGATATGCGCGCTCGCAAAACTCTCTGGCGTCGAAGCAGAAGTCAAGCTGGCGAGGCGCCGCCACTTCCCGACCAACTCGGCATAGCTACAGAGTTGATCAAGTTGCTTGTCGGTCAGAGAAATACCGAGTTTGCCGGAGGCGTCGAGGATTATCCCCGCGACCGAATCCGCGAGCATTATCGGGGGGCAAATTCAGGCGGACTTCGCGAGAGCCGCGCCATACTTCTTTAGATAGATCAGCAGCAGTGATATCGCAGCGGGGGTCACTCCCGAAATGCGCGCCGCCTGCCCGACGGTCACCGGCCGGTGGTCCGACAGCTTTTGAACGGCCTCGTTCGATAGACCGCGCACATCTCGGTAATCGATTGCGACGGGAATCCGCGTGTGCTCATGGGACTGATCGCGTTTCACGTCTTCACGCTGACGCTCGATGTAGCCGCTGTATCGTGCGCTATTCTCGAGTTGCTCGATCACGGCGGCGTCGGTGACAGCCGGGCCGGCTCCGGGAAGCCGCATGAGCATCGCATAGTCAATTTCGGGACGCCGCAGTAGTTCAGACAGCCTTTGTTCCTTGCGCAGCGGTTGTCCAATTACTTCCGTGGCAAGGTCGGGCGGTATTCGCCCCGGCGTCATCCACACTCCGTCGAGCCGCAGCTGTTCCTTCACGATCGCTTTTCGCTTGTCCTCGAACTGTCGCCAGCGTTGGTCGTCGATCAGCCCCAATTCTCTTGCCACAGGCGTGAGACGCTGATCCGCGTTATCTTCGCGCAACATCAGCCGGTATTCCGCGCGACTCGTGAACATGCGATACGGCTCGTCGGTCCCGCGGGTAACGAGATCGTCGACCAGTACACCGAGATAGGCCTCGTCACGTCGCGGGTACCATGCGTCCTCTTCCCTTATTCTCAGCGCGGCGTTGATACCTGCCAATAAGCCCTGTGCGGCGGCTTCTTCGTAACCCGTTGTGCCGTTGATCTGGCCGGCGAAGAATAGACCGTCGATCTGTTTGGTTTCGAGCCAGGGCGTGATATCTCTCGGATCAAAATAATCGTATTCAATCGCATATCCCGGCCGCGTGATGACCGCTCGTTCGAATCCATTGATCGAACGCACGAAATCAATTTGTACGTTGAACGAAAGGCTGGTCGAAATCCCGTTGGGATAAATTTCGCGCGTATGTAAGCCCTCGGGTTCGACGAAAATCTGGTGCGAGGATTTGTCCCCAAAGCGAACGACCTTGTCTTCGATCGACGGACAATAACGCGGGCCTACACCCTCAATGCTGCCATTGAACATGGGCGAGTGTTCGAGCCCGCCGCGAATAATGTCGTGCGTTCGTTCGCAGGTGTAGGTGATGTGACACGGGACCTGACGGGGGTGCTCTTCGCGTGAGCCCATGAATGAAAATACCGGGCGCGGTTCGTCGCCCGGCTGGATTTCCAGCTTTTCGAAATCGACGCTGCGCCCGTCGATGCGTGGCGGGGTACCCGTTTTGAGTCTCCCCACCCTGATCGGCAGCTCGCGCAGTCGTCGGGCTAGCGCAAGAGAAGGCGGATCACCGGCGCGTCCACCGCGGTAATTCGAATCCCCGATATGAATGCGGCCGCCGAGAAAAGTACCCACAGTAAGTACGACCACGCGCGCGCGGAATGTGAGCCCAATCTGGGTGACCACACCGACCACCCTCGCGTTTTCGACTACGAGATCATCAACCCCCTGTTGGAAGAGCGCAAGCTTGGGCTGGTTTTCAAGCACGCCGCGGGCGCAGGTCTTATATAAGCTGCGGTCAATCTGCGCGCGTGTCGCACGTACCGCGGGCCCCTTACTCGCGTTCAGAGTGCGAAAATGGATCCCGCAAGCATCGGCACCGCGGGCCATAAATCCGCCCAGCGCATCGATTTCCTTGACGAGATGACCCTTACCGATGCCTCCGATCGCGGGATTGCAAGACATTTGTCCGAGCGTTTCGAAACTCTGCGTGAGCAGCAGTGTGTCTACCCCCATGCGTGCCGCCGCGAGCGCCGCTTCGGTCCCGGCATGGCCGCCGCCGACGACGATGACGTCGTAGGTCTCGAGATACTGCATCAAACGGCGGCCTCATGAGGTCGGAATCGGGCGCCAAGGATAATCCCAGCTGCCCGAAGATTAAAGTATTAGATCTTCGCGAACAACGCGCTGTCGTGAAACTTCGACCATCCGTTTGGGTCTTTGAATGGTGTTGACGCCTTTATCCATTGTGTGGAAGACTTTGCGCCGCTCGAAATTGGGCCGCCAGGAAACCGAGAATATTTCAAATGCATTTAATTTCGCGACGCCGCGGCGGCGGCCCGTGATGAATCGCCGCGCCGCAGCCAGTCGCCCGCGTTAAGCTGGGTCACCTTAAAGGAATCGATGTCGATGGAAACCTTGATTGAAGTCAACGGTCTGAGCAAAGACTTTGGGGCGCTACGGGCCGTGAAGGATCTCTCGCTCAAAGTCTACCGTGGCGAGGTACTTGGTTTCCTCGGGCCCAATGGCGCCGGTAAATCAACCACCATGAAAATGTTCACCGGTTTTCTCGCTCCAACCAGCGGCAGTGTTTCGATCGCCGGATTCGATATCGAAAAATCGCCGATCGAAGCCAAGACACGGATAGGCTATCTGCCCGAAGGCGCGCCGGCGTATGGCGAAATGACGCCCGCCGGATTTCTCGAATTCATCGCGGACATTCGCTGCATACCGCGCTCGCAACGTGACGCCCGCATCACCGAAGTAGTGTCCAAAATCCACCTCGAAAGCGTACTCCACCAACGCATAGAGACACTGTCCAAGGGATTCAAACGCCGCGTGGGGCTGGCGCAGGCGATCCTCCACGACCCCGAAATTCTGATCATGGATGAGCCTACGGACGGTCTCGACCCCAATCAGAAACACGAAGTCCGGACATTGATCCAGGACATGGCTGCCGATAAAGCCATCGTAATCTCGACTCACATTCTCGAAGAGGTCGACGCTGTTTGCACGCGCGCTATCATCATCGGCCGGGGTGAAATCATTTTCAGCGGAACGCCGCGTGAATTGGCCAGCCGTTCACGCTACAACAATGCTGCAACAGTCGTCATCCACGCATCGGATATCGAAAGAGTGCGTACCGCGCTGTGTTCGCTGAGTGGTGTGCAAGATGTTGAAGATTCACGTAGCGGCGACGAGGTCAGGATCACCGTCATACCGGAAGAGGGCGCCAATCCCGCCGTAGCCATTCAGCAGTGTCTCGCTGACATTAATTGCAATTCTCATGAGTTCTTCGTCGAACATGGCCGCTTGGACGAAGTGTTTCGCAGCATTACTACCGCGGCATCGGCCGGCGGGGAGATACACCGAACATGACGGGATTTGGCACGATATTCAAGCGTGAACTGAGTGCATACTTTGCGACACCGGTCGCCTATGTCTTCATCGTTATCTTTCTCGTCTTAACCGGCGTATTCACTTTCTACATCGGCGGTTTTTACGAGCGCGGCCAGGCCGACCTCGAACCGTTTTTCCGCTTCCATCCGTGGATCTACATGTTCCTCATGCCGGCGATTTCGATGCGCCTGTGGTCGGAAGAACGCAGCTCAGGAACGCTGGAACTACTACTTACTCTGCCGGTTTCGCTGAGCGTAACCGTTTTGGGTAAGTTTTTCGCCGCCTGGTGTTTTACCGCTGTCGCCCTGGCCGGGACCTTGCCGATATGGGTAACGGTCAACTACCTCGGCGAGCCTGATAATACGGTAATCGCCGCCGGCTATATCGGTAGCCTGTTGATGGCCGGGGGGTTCCTCTCCATCGGATCGTGCATCTCCGCGTTGACCAAAAACCAGGTCATTGCGTTTGTCGTAAGCTTCGTCATCTGTTTTGCGTTCAATTTGAGCGGGTTTCCCATGGTGATTGACGTCTTCAGCGCCTGGGCGCCGCAAGCTATCGTCGACGTCATCAGTTCCTTTAGCTTTCTCACGCATTTCGATTCGATACTCAAGGGGGTAATCGATCTGAGAGACCTCGTTTTCTTCGCGAGCCTGATAGCCTTTTGGCTATATGCAAACGTTCTTGCAATAGAGGTCAATAAGAGCAATTGACGCGCACGTTTTGCACCGAATTACCATCTGAACCTTACGGACAGACACTTGAATGAATAGAAAGATCGAGACGGGAACCGGTGTTCTTATCGCCCTGGCTTTGTTTCTTGCGGTCAACATCATCGCGAACCAGACATTGACGGCGGTTCGACTCGATCTGACCGAAAACAGTCTTTACACACTCTCCGACGGGACCAAAAACATACTTGATGGAATCGGCGAGCCTATAAGCGTGCGCCTTTATTATTCCGCGAAACAGTTCGCCGATGTACCGCAGCTCTTGAACTATGGGAAGCGGGTGCGCGACATGCTGGAGGAATACGTAGCGGTTGGAAACGGCAAAATCAAGCTGTTCGTGATTGATCCCGAGCCCTTTTCTGAGGCAGAAGACGAGGCGGTCGCAAATGGTGTGCGGCAGCTGTCGCTCACGGCAACAGGCGAAATGGGTTATCTCGGGCTCATGGGCTCGAACGCAACGGGCGACACCGAGGTTCTGGAGCTGCTGAGCCCTGAGCGCGAAGACGCGCTCGAATACGAGATCACGAAGATGATTTACACCCTCGCCAAGCCGCAAAAGCGCGTGATTGGCATCTACTCGGAGCTCCCTGTCTTCGCACCGCCGCCGGATCCCATGACCGGGCAGTCATCTGGAGAGGACTGGACTTCCTTCCAAATGCTGAAAGAACTCTACGAAATCCGCGAACTCGATATTGACGCAACCGAGATCGGGGAGGATATCGACACCCTGATCGTGGTCCATCCCAAGGAAATTTCACGGCAGACAACATACGCGATTGACCAGTTCGTGCTCAGCGGCGGGAAAGCCATGATATTCGTCGATCCAATGGCCGAGCAGGATCGGACGCGCCCGGATCCAACGAGCCCCGGCGTCATTCCCAGGCTCGATTCCGATCTCAAGCCATTGTTCGAGAAATGGGGTGTCCGTCTCGTTCCTGACAAAGTCGTGGGCAGCCTGGACGCGGCAGTTCGCGTGAATTTTCGCAGTGAGCGGGGGCCACAGGAAGTCGAATATCTGCCATGGCTTCAGCTTCAGGGTGATGCCTTGAACTCCGATGATTTCGTGACTAATGAGCTAGACGTCATCAATGTCGGAACGGCTGGATCACTCGAACCAATCGAAGGCCATACGCTCTCTCACATTTCGTTGATTAAGGTCGGAGGCGATTCCGGATTGATGGAGCGTGACGCGATCGTGTTCGTCCGCAATCCGGCCGGATTACTCGAGAATTTCGAATCCGACGATCGTGCGCACGTAGTCGGCGTGCGTATATCCGGAATTGCAGAGACCGCGTTTCCGGATGGGCGTCCGCTTGCCGAGGAGGAAAAGCGAGCGCCGCAAGATGATAATTTCGTCACGAAATCGGAAACTCCAATCAATGTCATCGTGGTTGCGGACACCGATCTTCTGGCGGATCGATTTTGGGTCCGGTTCAGCAGTTTCGCTGGAATGCGCATACCGGATCCATTCGGAAACAACGCCGATTTTCTCATCAACGCGATAGACAATCTCGGCGGGAACGACGATCTCATCAGCCTGCGCAGCCGCGGTCAGTACGCACGCCCCTTTAAGGTCGTTCAGAAAATTCAACGGGAAGCGGAATCGCAGTTTCGCGAACGGGAACGAGCGCTGCAGATAAAACTGAATGAAGCCGAGCAAAAACTTGCGGAATTGCAGAGCCAGGGAAGCGAAAACCAGATGCTTTTGACGCCAGAGCAAAGAGCAGAAATCGATAAATTCAGGCAGGAACAAATCCGAACCCGTAAAGAACTGAGAGCCGTTCAACACGACCTGCAGCGAAATATCGAGCGCTTAGGCACCAGGCTTAAGTTCGCCAATACCGCACTCGTGCCGCTTCTCATATCAATATTGGTTGTGTTCCTCAGCGTCTTTACAGCACGCGCGCGTCACGGAAGTTGAATCACTCGTGGGAGGAAGCGTCATGAACGCGAAAACCATTGTCCTCGCCCTGGTGACTCTTACCCTTATCGGATTGGCCTGGAAAGTAAGCGAGGACAAAGCGCCGCAAACCGAGGTGGTGCACAAATCCCTGCATCCTGGCCTCTTTGATCGCTTGAACGACGTCGGTCGCGTCCATCTGAAATCCGCTGAACACGAAACGATTCTCGTACGGGACCACGATGTTTGGAAAGTCGAAAACCGTGACGGGTTTCCAGCGGAATTTGCCAGTGTTAAACGTGCGGTTTTGCAGATGGCCGAGCTCAAGCTCGTCGAAGCAAAAACGACGATTCCCGAGAATTATCCGCAAATCGGTGTCGTCGATATCGACTCCGATGAAGCCGACGGCACGCTCATCGAACTCGCCACGGACGCGAGTGAAACCATAGCTGCCTTGCTGATCGGAAATGCGATAACCACGGCCGCCCGGAAACAGCATTACGTTCGCAAGCTTGGCGATCAGCAATCATGGCTCGTCGCCGGCGAACTCGATATTTCCGCCGAGACGTATAAATGGCACGAATCTAAGATTGCCGACATCGATACGCAGCGAGTGAAACAGGTTTCCATACAAACGCAAGAAGGCGAGACAATCCTGGTTTCCAAGTCGGATTCGTCGAAGAACTATTTTGAGCTCGCAAACATACCGGAAGGGTATGAGGCCAAATCGAAAGCGACTATCTCGAGCATCGGCGCAATCCTACTGTCTCTGAAATTCAACGACGTAGTATCTGCGACACGAATCGGCCAGCTTACATCGATTAAGCGAATCGAACTGCAGACTTTCGATGGCCTCGTCGCCACGCTCGATGAGTTCGAACTCGAAGGTAGATCGTTCGTACGATTCGATTTTTCCTTCGACCCCGGACTGGTCGAAGCCGCGGAGGAGGAAGACGGGGAGGCGGCAACGACCGATGGCGAGGAGGAGTCGGAGGAGACCGGCGCCGCAGAAACCGTGGCAGACGAAGCCGCGCGTCTCAAGAAGAGTACGGCACAATGGGTGTATGTATTACCCGACTACAAGTTGCGAATGATCAACAAGCGCTTCGAGGACCTGATCAAGGAGAGCGAAGCTCCCGGTGAATCAACGGACGAGTGAGGTAGGAATATTTTCAGACGGTGCGCGCTGAACACCGTTCCTGGAAGCGACGCATGATGGATACGCCTTAGCCCGCTACTCAATGAATACTGTCACTCGATCCGCAGCTGGCGGGTAGCGCAACCGTCAACTTGCGCAACACGCGCCAACCGTTCGAGCTTCCGAGATCCCGCCACAAATGGTAAGCGTTGAATCCGTCGATGCAGGGCTTGCCCGATTGCAACAGACGCACGGTTTGCAAAGTGTCCACCGCGAGGACGAACTCGTCACCCAATAATGCATGGGGGTCCGAGCCGTATCTAGCGGTGTACTCGCGATAGGCATTGCGGCCAACCTGAACGAAATAGGCTACCGGAATTCCCTTGCGGATCGCGTTTTTGGGAAACAGTCCGGCCACCAATAAGCACTGATCGCCAATAAGCGCCGGATCAACGGTGTCCACCATGAGCATTTGGTTGAGGCGATCGAGCAGCCGCGTTTCCGGACCCACCCCGAGCATTTCGACGCCAATTTGTCGGAATAGCATGCTGATCATGTATTCCTCGGCTGCCGGAGAAATGCGCACACCTCCCGCGATCTGGGCGCGCGTCAGTAATGCGCGCCAGCCGGCGGTTTCGACGATGTGCAGGTTACAACTCTCCATGGGCGAAATCCTCTTGTTGGATCTGTGTCGGCGCGCCACGGCGAACTTTAACCGGCGGGCTACACCCGCCGCGGCATACTAAAGCTTGAAGTCTACCGCTATACTTTTACCCCCTAGTTCTGCCGCCCCTGTTTCGCCGACCGTACATGAGCACACTGCCATCCTCACCCCAAACGTTTCAGGCGCTCATTTTCGAATTGCAGCGATTTTGGAGCGACCTCGATTGTGTTATCGCCCAACCGTACGACATGGAAATGGGCGCCGGGACTTTTCACCCATCGACGTTTCTGCGCGCCATAGGCCCGGAACCCTGGCGCGCCGCTTACGTACAAGCCTCGCGGCGCCCGACCGACGGGCGCTACGGGGACAATCCGAACCGGCTGCAGCACTATTACCAGTTTCAGGTGCTGCTCAAACCGTCACCGAACGACATTCAAAATCTGTACCTCGATTCACTGCGCGCGCTCGGCATCGACTTACTCGTTCATGACGTCAGGTTCGTCGAAGATAACTGGGAATCGCCCACCCTGGGCGCCTGGGGCTTGGGCTGGGAGGTTTGGTTGAACGGCATGGAGATCACCCAGTTCACCTATTTCCAGCAGGTTGGCGGGCTCGACTGTCGGCCGGTATCCGGGGAGATCACTTATGGTCTCGAGCGGATCGCAATGGTTCTGCAGGGGGTGGACTCGGTCTATGACCTCATTTGGGCAGCGTCCGATGCCCGTAGGATCACTTACGGCGACGTTTACTATCAGAATGAAGTCGAGATGTCCGCCTACAATTTCGAGCATGCAGATACCAAGGCCTTGTTCGCATGGTTCGACCAGTGCGAAGTAGAGGCTAATCGCCTCATTGAGCTTAATCTGCCGCTGCCGGCCTACGAGCAGATGATCAAGGCCTCTCATACCTTCAACATGCTCGACGCGCGCCGCGTCATTTCCGTAACCGAACGCCAGCGTTACATTCTGCGTGTTCGCAGCCTCGCGCGGGCCATCGCGAAAGCCTATTACGCCGCTCGTGAAGCGCTGGGCTTTCCAATGGCCGTCGAAGCGGCATCCGCTTCCGCCGGATAGCGATGAAAGAAGATCTATTGATCGAACTCGGAACGGAAGAATTACCACCGAAATCTCTACTTCGCCTGTCGGAAGCTTTCTCCTTGAACGTCGAGCAGGGATTGAAAACAGCCAAATTGGCGTTCGGCGGAATCGAGCCCTATGCGACGCCGCGGCGGCTGGCGCTGATCGTGAAAGAACTCGCAGCGGAGCAATCGGACCGCATTGAACAACGCCGCGGACCGGCTCTAAACGTCGCTTTTGATCAATCCGGCCGACCGACGCGGGCGGCTGAAGGATTTGCCCGCTCCTGCGGGATAGCGGTCATGGATCTCGGTCGCCTGAAAACCGATGACGGCGAGTGGCTCGCCTACGACCTTCGCATCGACGGCCGTAGCTCCGTTGACGTGCTGCCGGGCATCGTTTCCGAAGCCCTGGCGAGCTTGCCGGTATCCAAACGCATGCGCTGGGGCGAGCACTCGTTCGAATTCGTACGGCCCGTCCACTGGCTCGTCATGTTATACGGCGCCAGGGTCGTCGAGTGCGAAATCCTGGGACTTGCGGCCGGACGTGTTACATACGGGCACCGATTTCATCACCCTGACTCCATCGAACTTCAACATCCGGACGACTACGCCGCCGAGTTGGAAAAAACCGGGAGGGTGATTCCAGGGTTCGCAAAACGGCGCGATCATATTCGCTCATTGATCGAAACCTGCGTAAGCGAAAATGACGATACGGTACTGACCGACGCTGATCTCATCGACGAAGTGACGGCGCTCGTCGAATGGCCGGTCGCCATCGACGGGAGTTTCGACGAGCACTTTCTCATGCTCCCCCCGGAGGTGTTGATCGCGTCGATGAAGGATCACCAGAAATATTTGCCTGTACACGATGTCAGCGGCAACCTGCGCAATCGTTTCATTGCGATCTGCAATATCGAAAGCCGTGATCAGAAAGTCGTGCGCTCGGGGAACGAGCGCGTCATTCGGCCGCGACTCAGCGACGCTGAGTTCTTCTGGGAAACCGATCGCGCCCGGCGCCTGGAGGAGCGGCACGAACTATTGTCGGAGATGGTTTTCGAAAAACACCTGGGCTCTCTGCTGGACAAAACCAGCCGCGTCGAGGAAATTTCGAAACACATCGCCAGCACCTTCAGCGCTGATCCGAAATCCGTCTCACGAGCGGCTTATCTTTCGCGCTGTGACCTCTTGTCGGAGATGGTCGGTGAGTTTTCGGAACTACAAGGAACAATGGGGCGCTATTACGCGCAGGCGGACGGAGAACCGGAGGCCGTGTGCGAAGCCTTGGGAGATTTTTATAAACCGCGGTTCGCAGACGACGCAATTCCCGGCTCATCCGCGGGACGGTGTATTGCGCTGGCTGACAAGCTGGATACTCTCGTCGGCATATTCGGCATTGGATCAACGCCCACGGGCGATAAAGATCCTTACGCCTTACGACGCGCCGCGATCGGATTACTGCGCATTCTCATTGAAGGCGAGATAGACCTCGATTTGCATAACGCGATCTCAACTACCGTTTCGGCTTATGGAGAGATCAGCCTGGTCGAGAATACTTCGAACAAGGTCTATGCTTTCATTCGTGACCGGATGCGTGGCTATTTCGCGGAACGCGGCGCACCGACGGACGCTTGCGATGCCGTATGGGCCAAGGATCCAGGCTCACCGCTCGAAACGGCCCGCCGCCTCGACGCCGTTACCGGCTTTCGGCAAATGGATGCGGCGATTGCGCTGGCCAGTGCGAACAAACGCATCGCCAACATTCTGAAGAATCTCAAGCGGGAACCGCCACTCATGGTCGACCGAGATCTGCTGGCTGAGCCGGAGGAGAAAACCCTTGTCGATCAATACGATGCTGTCGCGCACGAGGCAGAGGATCTCTTTATCGGACAGGAATACACGCGGTACATGGAACTGCTGGCGGGTCTTCGCGATCCGGTTGATGCATTCTTCGACAGTGTTTTGGTGATGTGTGAAGACGAGCGTCTACGCAACAATCGGCTCGCACTATTATCGTCGTTACACGTTTTGTTCACGCGGGTCGCTGACATCGGCAAACTGCACGGGTGATTAGAACCTGTGCGTTCGCTAATTCTGGATCGCGACGGCGTCATTAATGAGGACTCGAGGGATTTCATCAGATCTCCGGCCGATTTTCGGCCGCTTCCAGGCAGCCTTGAAGCAATCGCGCGTGCGCAAAGCGGGGGATTCCGGATAATCGTCGTAAGCAATCAGTCGGGAATCTCACGTGGCTTGTTCGACATCGCCGCTCTCAATGCAATCCATCGCCGCTTGCTCGATGATCTGGCGCGCTACGGCGCCTCTATCGATGCATTCTTCTTTTGTCCTCACGGCTCCGACGACAACTGCTCGTGCCGTAAGCCGAAAACCGGGCTGCTGAGGGCGATCCGGGATCGCCTGGGAATCGATTTAACGAAGACGGCATTCGTCGGCGATAAAATCAGCGATCTCACGGCTGCAGTTAGCGTCGGCGCCAGACCCTTATTGGTTCGTACGGGGCTCGATGTGATTGATGTCGAGACATTGAGGGCTATTGGCGACATCGAGGTGTTTGACGACCTGATGGGCGCCGTGAGTGCGGTCATCGCCCAATCATGAATCTCGCGACACTGCGTTCATTGGTCTTCTACGCCGGGCTCGCGCCGTTGACCGTGGTTTTCAGCTGTATCGGTATTGCGATCCTGCCGCTGCCCCGGACCTGGCGCTACGCCGTCATTACTCGCTGGTCGATGCTCACCATCGCTTGGCTTCGCGTGTCATGCGGCTTGGGTTGGCAGGTGACCGGCGCGCAACACATTCCCGCGGATCCGGGTGTGATCATGTGCAAGCATCAATCCGCCTGGGAAACGATCGCTTTGCAGCTCATCTTTCCCCGTCAATCTCAGGTTTTGAAACGCGAACTTTTGAAGGTGCCTTTTTTCGGATGGGGGCTCGCCAGTCTGAATCCGATCGCCATCGATCGCGGCGCTGGATCGAAAGCCCTGCGCACCGTCCTCACGCTCGGGAGCGAGCGGATCAGGGACGGCTGGTGGGTGCTTTTATTCCCGGAAGGAACGCGCATACCGGTAGGTGATAAAGGCCGTTATACGCAAACCGGCGGCGCGCTGGCGCTGCGATGCGGAACACCTGTCGTTCCTGTCGCGCACAACGCGGGAATTTTCTGGGCGCGAAATGCGCTGACCAAGTACCCCGGTACGATCGAAGTCGTCGTTGGGCCGCCTATTGATACGCACGGAAAATCGACAAAACTCATAACGCAGGAAGTAGAAACCTGGATCGAAAATACCTGCAGTGAACTACCCAGTATCCGCTGAACCGAACGCGGGCTAATAAACCATCTAATCCGAGTACGCTACGTTTCAGTGAGAAGCGACGGCTACAGCGGAAATGTGGTCAAATAGTACCGAAGGCCCGTCATGAACGTGGCTCTTTTGTTTCGAGGCCGAATAACAATTCCCCATGCGACATTTGCTCGGCAGGCGATACCCCCATACGCGCTTGCGCCGTACACGCAGTAATGATTTCGTACGCCGCCTGGTGCGCGAGAACCATTTGACAGTCGATGATCTGATCGCGCCATTGTTCGTGCTGGACGGAACCGATACGCGTGAACCCGTACCGAGCATGCCCGGTGTCGAGCGAGTGAGCATCGATCTCGCGATTGAAGAAACACGCAGGCTTCACGGGCTCGGCGTTCCGGCCATCGCGATCTTCCCGGTCACTCCGAATGATCGCAAAACCGACGACGGTCGCGAGGCTTACAATGCCGACGGCATTGCCCAGCGCGCTATTCAGGAAGTCAAACATGCGGTTCCGGAGATGGGCCTAGTAACAGACGTCGCGCTCGATCCGTTCACGACCCATGGCCACGACGGCGTGCTCGGAACGAACGGCGATGTTCTCAATGACGAAAGCATCGAAGTCCTGGTGAAGCAGGCACTGTCCCAGGCGCGGGCAGGGGTCGATATCGTTGCTCCGTCGGACATGATGGATGGCCGCATCGGCGCGATCCGAAAGGCACTCGATTCCGAAGGCTACACCGCCGTCAAGATTCTTGCTTACTCCGCAAAATACGCTTCTGCTTTTTACGGGCCGTTTCGCGATGCTGTCGGTTCATCGGCTAATCTCGGCAAGAGCGCCAAGCAAACCTATCAGATGGATCCGGCAAATTCAGACGAGGCATTACACGAGGTCGCACTGGACATCGCGGAAGGTGCGGACATGGTGATGGTAAAGCCAGGGATGCCTTACCTCGATGTCGTTCAACGCGTCAAAGCGGAGTTCGGAATGCCGACCTTCGTCTACCAGGTCAGCGGCGAATACGCGATGCTCAAGGCCGCGGGCATGGCCGAATGCTTCGACGAACGGGCGGCGGTTCTGGAATCCCTGACCGGGTTCAAACGCGCGGGAGCCGACGGGCTCCTGAGTTATTTTTCGGGATCCGTCGCCGCTTGGTTAGCGGAATAAGCTGCGCTAGGCATTAGGAGGCTGTATGGCATGGGGAAACTACTGCGGCGGCGGGAAATCGGTCCATCTTTTCGATCATTTTGTTCAGCGCGTCCCTGCGCTTCACCCCTTCGGGGCTGTCGCGAAAATTCGTTCCCGACGAATTTTTCGTTAAGTAGCAACCACTATTCGCCTCAAATGATCGAAAAGCTGGTCTCGGTTTCCCACTCACCTCGCTACGATTCCCTATGCCATACAGCCTCCTAGACATCCAATTCCAGTTCCTTAATCTTGCGCGTCAGGGTATTGCGTCCCCAACCCAGTAACCTGGCTGCTTCCTGGCGTCGTCCGCGCGTCGTATTGAGGGCGACGCGAATCATTGCACTC
>JAYYZW010000099.1:0-16134 GCA_036339995.1 Pseudomonadota bacterium | reverse complement strand
GCCATCGAGGTAGGTAATGGCGCTGCGGCAACTCGCCGTTGCACCGAACCCGACATCCAAGGTGAACATGCCGAGATCCTTGTACAGCGCCTTGAGATCAATAACCGGCACCCCGTATTCACCCTCGTGCACCGGGCATTCCACGCTCTTCCCTGTTGCATTATCCGTTATGGTAACGGTACGTTGTCCGCTCACTAGGATTCCCCCAATCGTTGTGCCCCGTGCCACCGGTTTACTGGGCGCTATCGGCCGGCCGGAACTGTCTAGAATAACGTTCCGCTAGTTTGATCAGCAAGATAACCTGGCGACGCAACATCGGAGCATCGCGTGGGATCGACACTTTGAATTCGTAAGAAGCGTGGTTTATCGGCGCTAAATGCGCGACGAGCACCGCTAAAATACGGCTAATTTCACGATAGGTTCTAATGACTTTCGGCGGGGATTGATCAAAGATTCTAGTTCTTTTCGCCGATATACCGTGGTGTTCGTAGATTTTGGGTCATCGGGTGACGATTTCCTCATCTCGCAGGTGATTGAAGATGCAGCCTCCATCATGCTTGTTCAGTGGCAACGCGCCGTTTATTGAAGATCTCTATGAGTCCTACCTGCTTGATCCCGACGAGGTATCAGAAGACTGGCGCAAGTATTTCGATGGATTGCAGAACGGTCGCCGCGGGGGCGGGGGCGCACGTGACGTACGTCACTCCGAGGTTCAGGCCCGCATGTTGGAAATCGCCGCATCCCCTAAAGCGATTACCGTGGCAGTTTCCGCTGGAAGTTTTGCTGACTCAAAGAAGCAGGTTTCTGTTTTACAGTTGATCAATGCTTACCGGTTCCGCGGACACCGCCAGGCGAATCTGGATCCGCTCAACCAGTACGCACGACCGGATGTCGCGGAGCTGGATCCAGCGTTTCACGGCCTCTCAGAGACCGATATGGACAAGGTGTTCAACACCGGATCATTACAGGGGCCGGATCAGGCAAGCTTGCGTGAGATTCTCGAGATCGTGCGTACGACCTACTGCGGCACGATCGGCGCGGAGTACATGCACATCGTGGAAACGAGTCAAAAGCGCTGGATTCAACAGCGCCTGGAGTCCCGCCAGGCGAAACCCGACTTCAGCGCCGAGAAACGCAAGGATCTGCTAAGTCGCGTGATCGCCGCCGCGGTGCTGGAAGAATTTCTGCACACCAAATACGTCGGACAGAAACGATTCTCGCTCGAGGGGGGCGAAAGCGCGATCGCGCTGCTCGATCAGGTGGTCGACGACGCTGCGCGCCACGGCGTCAAGGAGCTTGTTCTCGGCATGGCCCATCGCGGCCGTCTCAACGTCCTCGTCAACATCGTTGGCAAGCATCCTTCGCTGCTGTTCGACGAATTCGAGGGCAAGAGCCCAACCGAACACCGTGCGGGAGACGTCAAGTATCACATGGGCTTTTCGTCGGATATCGAAACACCTACCGGATCCGTTCACCTAACCTTGGGATTCAATCCGTCGCACTTGGAAATTATCGGTCCGGTAGTCGAAGGTTCGGTGCGAGCGCGCCAGGATCGACGCGGGGACATCGACCGCAATCAGGTCATGCCCTTGCTGATCCACGGTGACGCGGCGTTCGCCGGTCAGGGCGTCGTGATGGAAACCCTGAACCTGTCACAAACGCGGGGCTACTCCACCGGCGGTACCATGCACCTCATCATCAACAACCAGATCGGATTCACGACCAGCGAACCGCTCGATTCCCGCTCGACGCTTTACTGCACCGACGTCGCAAAAATGGTCCAGGCGCCCATCTTCCACGTCAATGGCGACGATCCGGAAGCCGTCGCGATGGTTGCGCAGATGGCGCTCGACTACCGGATGGAATTCAATAAGGACGTCGTCGTCGACATGATCTGCTTCCGCAAGCACGGCCATAGTGAAGCCGATGAACCCGCCGCCACGCAGCCGGTCATGTATCAGCACATTCGCAATCACCCGGGCGTACGGCACATCTATACCGAGAAGCTGGTTTCCGAAGGCATCATCAATCCAGGTGAAGCGGAGGAGATGGCGGCCAAGTATATCGATGCCCTCGAGAACAATTACGTGGTGTCACGACCACATACGAACGTCATCGACAGCCGTCACACGATCAACTTCGAACCCTATCGGGACACGCGCTGGAACGTGGAAGCAAGCACCGCGCTCGACGCCGAGCGTGTCCGATCCCTGTCGGAAAGCTTCAGCACGGTGCCCGATAACATGGCGCTGCACCGCGCACTGAAGCGAATACTCGGTGATCGCAGGGCGATGGGCGCGGGTGCGAAAGCCTGCGACTGGGGCTTTGCGGAGACGCTGGCCTACGCGTCGCTGCTCACGGAAAACTTCCCGGTCAGAATTTCCGGGCAGGATAGTGGCCGCGGCACTTTTTTTCATCGCCACGCCGTAATCCACGACCAAAAGTCTGGCGACACCTACCTCCCGCTACAGAATCTGAGTCCCGACCAGGCAAGCTTTCTGGTCATCAACTCGACCTTGTCGGAAGAAGCCGTCCTCGCCTACGAGTTCGGTTACGCCAGCGCCGATCCAAAATCGCTGGTGATCTGGGAAGCGCAGTTCGGTGACTTCGCCAACGGCGCGCAAGTCGTCATCGATCAATTCATCGCGTCCTGCGAAGAGAAGTGGGGACGCTTCTGTGGCCTGGTCATGCTGTTGCCCCACGGCTACGACGGCCAGGGACCTGAACATTCATCCGCCCGTCTCGAACGGTATCTGCAACTTTGCGCGGAAGAGAACATGCAAGTTTGCTATCCGACCACGCCGTCGCAAATGTTCCATATGCTGCGGCGACAAATGATTCGGCCCTACCGCAAACCCCTGATCGTGATGAGCCCCAAGAGCCTCTTGCGACACAAACTTTCGGTCTCACCGCTGGAAGAGTTCATCGACGGGAAATTCCGCGTGGTAATCGACGAAATCGATCCGATCGACAAGGACAAGGTTCACCGCATCGTGGTTTGCAGCGGCAAGGTTTATTTCGATCTGCTCGAAGCCCGGCGCGAACACGATGTTACGGACTGCGCGATCTTGAGGCTCGAACAGCTTTACCCGTTTCCGAAAAGTGATATTCAAAACCTGCTGAAGGCTTATGCTAATGCGAAGGAACTGGTGTGGGTACAAGAAGAACCCCGCAACCAAGGCGCCTGGTCTATGCTTCTTTCGACACGGTTCCTGGGCGGCTGTTTCGATCAGACCAAGCCCTTGCTTTGCGTTGCGCGACCCTATTCAGCCTCACCTGCGGTCGGATATGCCTCGCTTCACCTTCAGCAGCAACAGGCGGTGATCCATGACGCCCTGAATTTGTCGCGGTTCGAACAAGCCAAGCAGAAGAAATCCGCTTGATAAGAAACCAAACGAGGAAAATACCGTGATAATCGAAGTGAAGGTACCTGTACTCGCCGAGTCCGTACCGGACGCCGCCTTACTGGACTGGTTCAAGCAGATCGGTGAGCGTGTGGAGCGCGGCGATAACCTGATCGATCTCGAAACCGACAAGGTGACACTGGAGATAACTGCGCCGGAATCGGGCGTTATCACCGAACTCCGCAAGCAGACCGGTGATATCGTGCTGGAGGACGAAGTGCTCGCAGTGATCGACACGGAGGGCACCGCGTCGGTTAGTGCGGGTGCGCCGGTGGCGGTGCCGCCGACATCGCAGGCAGCGGCTCCTGCCACCGAGCCCGTCGCGAAACTCGGCCCAGCGGTGCGCAAGCTGATCGAGGAGCATGGCCTCGATGCGAGCCACATCGAAGGGACCGGCAAGGGCGGCCGCCTGCTCAAGGCCGACGTCCTGGCCTATCTCGAAAAGGGGAGCGAACCGGCGAAGGCGGAAGTCATCGAAGTCACGCCTCAGGTTCAGGAGCGCCCCGCAACAATGGACACGAGCCGTGTCGAGGAGCGCGTACCGATGACGCGTTTGCGCAAACGCACGGCCGAAAGACTGCTGTCCGCACAACACGAAAGTGCGCTGCTGACCACCTTCAATGAAGTCAACATGCACCCGGTGATGGATCTTCGCAACCGCTTCAAGATGGAATTCGAGGAGCGGTTCGGCGTGCGCCTCGGATTTATGTCTTTCTTCGTGAAAGCGGCCGTCGAGGCATTGAAGAAATTCCCGATCGTGAACGCCTCGGTTGACGGCGACGACATCATGTATCACGGCTATTTCGACATCGGCGTGGCCGTGGGTTCGAAGCGCGGCTTGGTCGTTCCCATTCTCCGCGACGTCGACCGCATGGCGTTTGCCGACGTCGAACGCAAGATCCGCGATGTCGGCGAGCGGGCGCGCGATGCCAAACTGACAATCGACGAACTGTCGGGTGGAACCTTCACCATCAGCAACGGCGGCGTCTACGGCTCGCTGATATCGACCCCGATCATCAATCCGCCGCAGAGCGCGATACTCGGCATGCACAAGATTCAACCGCGCCCGGTTGCAGAGAATGATGAAGTTGTGATCCGGCCGATGATGTATCTCGCCGTTTCCTACGATCACCGCATCATCGATGGACGCGAAGCAGTTCAGTTTCTCGATACGATCCGCCGGACGCTCGAAGACCCGGCGCGGATGCTTCTGGAAATATAGGACGATTAGACTTCGATCATGGACATATACGACGTCATCGTAATCGGCGGCGGACCGGGCGGTTATGTTGCAGCCATCCGCGCCGCCCAGCTCGGATTTAGCACCGCTTGTGTGGAGCAGTGGCTCGACGATTCGAGCAAACCGGTTCTCGGGGGAACGTGCCTGAACGTCGGGTGTATTCCATCCAAGGCGCTACTCGACTCGTCGCATCACTTCGAATTTCTCGAACTGCATGCTGCGGAGCACGGCATCAACGCCAAGGCCTCCATCGACGTCGCATCGATGCAGATACGAAAGGAGAAAATCGTCGGCACTTTGACACAGGGCATCGTCGGCCTGTTCAAAAAGAACAATGTCACCTGGCTCAAGGGATCCGGCAGTTTCAAAACGGCCGACCAGATCGTAGTCGAGGGCAGTGGCGGAAAACGGGCGACGGTAACCGCGCAGCATATTGTCGTCGCCACGGGATCAGTGCCGGCGACGATCCCACCAGCGCCGATTGATCAGACACTCATCGTTGATTCCACGGGTGCACTGGCCTTCGACGAGGTTCCGAAACAGCTTGGTGTCATCGGCGCCGGCGTTATCGGACTCGAACTCGGCAGCGTCTGGCGCCGCCTCGGCTCCGAAGTCGTGATCCTGGAGGCCCTCGACGAGTTTCTCGCCGGCGCCGATGTGACGATCTCGAAAGAGTCGCTCAAGATCCTCAAGCGTCAGGGGCTCGACATCCGCCTCGGCGCCAAGGTGACCGAAGCGAAGGTCCAGCGCGGACGCGTCACCGTGCGTTTCGAGGCCGACGGTGAAGAGAAGACTACTAAATTCGACAAGTTGATCGTCGCGGTCGGGCGCCAGCCCAATACCGACGGGCTAGCGCTGGAAAACGCCGGTCTCGAGATCGACAGACGCGGCTTCATCGTCGTCGACTCGCACTGTCGCACGGGAGTCGAAAACATTTACGCCATCGGCGATTGCGTGCGCGGACCGATGCTCGCTCACAAGGCGAGCGAGGAAGGCATTGCGGTCGCTGAACGCATCGCCGGACAAAAGTCCCATGTCGATCTCGACTTGATCCCGTGGGTCATCTACACCTGGCCTGAGATCGCCTGGGCAGGACATACCGAGCAGGATCTCAAGGCTGCCGGCCGCGAGATTCAGGTCGGTAGCTTTCCATTCCTCGCGAGCGGCCGGGCACGGGCCATGGGCGACACTGAGGGCCTCGTCAAGATCATCGCCGACGCCGAAACCGACGCCATTCTCGGAGTCCATATCGTCGGTCCAAACGCCTCGGAACTCATCGCCGAGGCGGTGCTGGCGATGGAGTTCGGCGCCAGCGCCGAAGATATCGCGCGCACGGTACACGGTCATCCAACCCTTGCCGAATCGATGCACGAGGCGGCACTGGCAGTCGACGGGCGTACCATCCACTACTAGAACTTCATTCAAAATTTTCCGCGTGTGCTGCGCTTGCATAATGGTGCACTGCAACGTAGATTATCGGTATCGACCGCTCGGGTCGGGCCTGAAGGAGACCGTGATGCAAGACGCCGTTATCATCGCCGCGCTGCGCACGGCGATCGGGACTTTCGGGGGTTCGCTGGCGAACGTCCCCGCCCACGAACTGGGGGCATTGGTCATACGCGCCCTGCTTGAAAGAACCGGAATCGATCCCGCTGCAGTCGACGAAGTCATCATGGGCCAGGTGTTGACTGCCGGCACGGGACAGAATCCAGCCCGCCAGGCCGCCATGGCAGCCGGTCTGCCACACACCACCCCCGCACTGACGATCAACAAAGTCTGCGGCAGCGGCCTCAAGGCCGTGCATCTCGCCGCCCAGGCCGTGCGCTGCGGAGACGCCGACATCATCATCGCCGGTGGTCAGGAAAACATGAGTGTGGCACCGCACGTCTTGCCGAAGTCCCGCAGCGGCCAGAAGATGGGCGATTGGAAGATGCTCGATTCGATGATCGTCGATGGTCTGTGGGATGCGTTCAACGGTTATCACATGGGTATCACGGCCGAGAACGTCGCCGAGAAATATGGGGTCAGCCGCTTAGATCAGGATGAATTCGCGGCGCAGACACAGCGAAAGACGGCTGCGGCTCAGGCAGAGAACCGCTTTGCGGACGAGATCGTCGAAGTGGAAGTTCCGCAGCGCAAGGGTGATCCCGTTGTTTTCGCGCACGACGAATTTCCGCGCGCCGATTCGACGGCCGAGAGCCTCGCGAAACTCCGCGCTGCGTTCAAACCCGACGGCCTGGTGACCGCCGGCAATGCGTCAGGCATCAACGACGGGGCAGCCGCTGTCGTCGTCATGTCGAAGGGAAAAGCGGCGGAATTGGGACTCGAGTTCATGGCGACGATCAAGGCCGGCGCCAGCGCCGGCGTCGATCCAGCAATGATGGGCACAGGACCGATCCCGGCGACGAGAAAATGCCTCGATAAAGCCGGCTGGCAAGTCGGTGATCTCGATCTCGTGGAGGCCAATGAAGCCTTTGCAGCGCAGGCGATCTCGGTCAACAGAGATCTCTCCTGGGATGCGAGCAAAGTGAACGTCAACGGCGGCGCGATCGCACTGGGACATCCGATCGGCGCGTCTGGAGCGCGGATACTCGTGACACTATTACACGAAATGAACCGCAGCGAGGCTCACAAGGGCCTCGCGACCTTGTGTATCGGAGGCGGGCAGGGTGTAGCGCTTGCGGTTGAGCGTTGACCCTCAAAATGCAATACCGGGCAGCGGTCGGTCAAAGAATCAGGTGAACGGCGATGAATGACGAAAACAAACGTGTAATAAAAAAATACCCGAACCGGCGTTTGTACGACACCACGGAAAGCAAATATGTGACCTTGAGCGACGTACGCAGGCTCGTACTCGACGGTGTGAGCTTCTGCGTAATCGACAAGAAAAGCGATGCTGACATCACGCGCAATATTCTGCTGCAGATCATTATCGAACAAGAGGAAGAAGGCGAGCCACTTTTCACGACCGAAGTCCTTGAACAGATCATCGGCTTTTACGGAAACTCCGTACAGGGTGTCGCGGGTGATTTTTTAAGCCAGAGTCTCGAGCTTTTCCGCGATCAACAGAACCATTTCCAGGACCAGATGAAGGACGCGACGACGTCGAATCCCATGTCATCGGCATTCAACGATCTCGCGAAGCAGAACCTCGATTTGTGGCAGCAGATGCAGGACAGTTTCTTCAAGAACGTCAACACAACGCTGGGCGCCAAGTCGGACGAATCTGACTAGATCGCGAGGATACCAGCCCTCAGGTCGCGAGCTGATCTTCCAGCGCTGCCTTGATGCGCTTAGCCGTATCGGAAAGCGCCCGGGGAAGCTTCTCACCAAACGTCTCGAAATAAGCTTCGATATCGTCGATCTCGTGGCGCCAGGTCTTTGCGTCAATCGACAAAAGGGCGTTCACCGTATTGCGATCGAGGTTGAGTCCGTTGATGTTCAAGGCCGAGGGATCGGGTATGTAGCCGATCGGTGTTTTCACCGCCTTGCCGCGACCGGCGCAGCGCTGCAGCACCCATTGCAACACACGCATGTTGTCGCCAAATCCGGGCCACATGAATTTTCCGTCGTCGTCTTTGCGAAACCAGTTCACGTGGAACACGCGGGGCAGCTTATCGGAGCGCCCCTGGAAGCTCAGCCAGTGGGACCAGTAGTCAGCGAAGTTGTAGCCGCAAAAGGGCTTCATCGCCATCGGATCGCGCCGCACCTGTCCGACCGCTCCGGTCGCCGCTGCGGTCGTCTCCGAAGCCATGGCCGCACCCGCGAACACGCCGTGCTGCCAGTCCAGCGCTTCGAATACCAGCGGTGCCACGCTCGAACGCCGGCCACCGAAGATGATCGCCGAAATCGGCACGCCTTGCGGCGCGTTCCCTTCAGGTGAAAAACTCGGACATTGGCTCGCCGCGACCGTGAAGCGCGAGTTGGGATGCGCGGCGGGTCCGGTGACATCCGGATCGTGTTCGCGTCCCTGCCAGTCGATGAGGACCGCCGGCTTGTCGCCGTCGATGCCTTCCCACCAAGGTTGCTGATCGGATGTCAGGGCGACGTTGGTATATATGGCCTCGCGGCCAAGCGTGTTTATGCAGTTCGAGTTGGTCTTGAGGCTGGTCCCGGGCGCGACGCCGAAGAATCCTGCTTCCGGATTGATCGCCCATAAGCGGCCGTCGTCCGCGAGGTGCATCCACGCAATGTCGTCGCCGACGGTCCAGACTTTCCAATCCTCGAACGCATCCGGTGGAACAAGCATTGCCAAATTGGTCTTGCCGCAGGCCGATGGAAATGCCGCAGCCACGTAACTCGTATTACCTGCTGGATCTTCGATACCGAGAATCAACATGTGCTCAGCAAGCCAGCCTTCGGTCCTCGCCTGGGCGCTCGCGATGCGCAGCGCATGACATTTCTTGCCGAGCAGCGCGTTGCCTCCATAGCCCGAGCCGATGCTCTTGATCATCAGTTCATTCGGGAAGTGCATGATGTAGCGGCGTTCAGGATCCAGATCCCCGATTGAGTGAAGACCTTTTACGAAGCTTTTCGTCGAGTCGATATGCTTGAGCGCCCGCGTGCCGATCCGCGCCATGATCCGCATGTTGAGGACGACGTAGGGACTGTCGGTGATTTCCACTCCAGGCCGCGCATAGGGTGAACCATATGGCCCCATCAGGTAAGGCACGACGTACATCGTGCGGCCCCGCATGCAGCCTTCGAACAGGGCGTCGACCTTGGCATGCGCCTCGTCGGGCGTCATCCAGTTGTTGTTCGGGCCGGCTTCGTCGCGCTCAGGAGTGCAGACGAAGGTGAGATGCTCGACCCGCGCGACGTCGTTGGGATCGGAGCGGTGCAGGTAACAATTTGGGTGGGAGTTCGGGTTCAGGGGGATCAAATTGCCGTTTTTGAGCATCAATTCGATCAGACCCCGGTTTTCTTCGTCGGAGCCGTCACACCAGTGGATCCGATCGGGTTTAGTCTGCGCGGCAACGTCTTTTACCCAATCGGCCAATTCAGCATTTTTTGTCATTATTCGACTCCAGACAGACCTGATTTACAGCCATACGCGATCATTGCAACGCTCGGCGGTCGGCTACTCTGCATCCGAGGTTCGGCGCTCTTGAATTCCCGTGTGCTCGGAAATCAGGCAAGGGTAACAAACGCGGCGCTTTTTGTTGACGGGAAGGTGTCACGTTTTGCCAATTCTTCGTCAGGCTCGCGAAGGGCGACATCGGCGCGGCTGTGAGAAATGCCCGCAGCAGACGATCGCCGTCGCCGAGCGCGGCCGCGGCTTTGATAGGATCGAGCGCGTCCGCGAGACGCGGCCCGAGAGCGCCCGTTTCCGTCCCCTGCGCGAAATGTTTCATCGCATCGGCGAAGGCGGAATAGCCACCGGCCAGATCGCCGAGGCCGCCGGCTTCCGCACCGCCGGGATGCACTCTCCACCCGGGGAATCCGGTACCGGCAGGGCCCAGCCATTCATTCCAGGCATTGAGCCAGAACCCAAAGTCCTTGCTTTTTTGTCTGGTCATCGGCCGCTGGTCTATGGGGAACCGCGCATAGCTGACTTATTTATTCGCCCGGTTATCGACAAGATCATCAACCACGGCGGGATCGGCCAAGGTCGAAGTATCGCCGAGATTATCCAGTTCGTTGGCCGCCACCTTGCGCAGTATTCGGCGCATGATCTTGCCGGATCGCGTCTTCGGCAGTCCGGGCGCCCATTGGATGACATCCGGCGAAGCAATGGCGCCTATTTCCTTGCGCACGTGCTGCACGAGTTCCTTGCGCAGGTCCTCATTCGGCTCAACGTCTTTCATCAGGGTAACGTATGCGTAAATCCCCTGGCCCTTGATGTCATGCGGGTAACCGACAACCGCGGCTTCCGACACCGCGTCATGCAATACCAGAGCGCTTTCGACTTCCGCCGTCCCCATGCGATGGCCGGAAACGTTGATCACGTCGTCCACCCGCCCGGTGATCCAATAGTAGCCATCCTCGTCCCGGCGCGCGCCGTCGCCGGTGAAATAGGTGCCGGGAAAGGTCTTGAAATAAGTCTCCTTGAAGCGTTCGTGATCGCCGTAAAGGGTGCGCATCTGCCCGGGCCAGGAGGCCTTGATGACGAGTCCGCCTTTCGCAGCGCCCTCCAGTTCACGCCCCTTGTCGTCGACCAGCGCGGGTTGCACGCCGAAGAAGGGCAGGGTCGCGGAGCCGGGTTTCAGCGCCCGCGCGCCGGGTAAGGGCGTGATCAATATGCCGCCGGTTTCCGTCTGCCACCAGGTATCCACGATTGGGCAACGCGCATCACCGACGATGTTGTAATACCACTCCCAGGCTTCTGGGTTGATCGGTTCACCGACACTGCCGAGGATGCGCAGGCTCGCACGGCTCGAGGACTTGACGAAGTCGTCGCCCTGCCCCATGAGCGCACGGAGCGCGGTGGGCGCGGTGTAGAAGATGTTGACCTGGTGCTTATCGACGACCTGCCACATGCGGCCGGCATCCGGAAAGGTCGGCACGCCTTCGAACATCAATGTGATTGCGCCGTTGGCCAGCGGTCCGTAGACGATATAGGTATGCCCGGTAACCCAGCCGACGTCGGCCGTGCACCAGAAAACATCACCGTCGTGATAGTCGAAAACATATTTGTGCGTGATCGCGGCATGCAGCAGATAACCGCCCGTGGTGTGCAAAACGCCCTTGGGCTTGCCGGTTGAGCCGGACGTATAGAGGATGAAGAGCGGGTCTTCCGCGTCCATCGATGCGGGCGGGCATTCCGGATTCGCTTCGGCGACGGCCTCGTGGTACCAGTGATCGCGCCCCTCCGTCCAGTCAATTTCGCCGCCGGTGCGCTTGACGACGATAACGGTTTTGACCCCGGGACAGCTTTCGAGCGCTTTGTCGGTATTGGCTTTGAGCGGCACGGTGCGCCCGCTGCGTAATCCCTCGTCCGCCGTGATCACAGCACAGCAGTCGGAGTCGAGGATCCGGTCCTTGAGCGAATCCGGCGAAAAGCCGCCGAAAACGACTGAGTGCACGGCGCCGATGCGGGCGCAGGCCAACATCGCAACCGCGGCTTCGGGTACCATCGGCATATATATCGATACACGATCACCTTTCTTGACGCCTTCTGATTTCAGCACATTGGCGAAGCGGCAAACTTCCTCAAACAGCTCTCGATAGGTGACGCGTTTGTCCTCGGCGGGATCGTCTCCCTCCCAGATGATCGCGGTCTGATCGCCGCGCTTATCGAGGTGGCGATCGAGGCAATTGTAGGTCGCATTGAGCCGGGCGCCCTCGAACCAGCGAATCTCGGCAGTCTCGAAGTCGAAGGATGAGACCGTGTCCCATGGCTTTGCCCAGGAGATGAACGCCTCGGCCTGCTCGGCCCAGAACCCGTCAGGATCTTCGACTGATCGCTGGTACATCTCGAGATACTGCGCTTCGTTGATGTGGGCTTTGGCGACGACGTCGGCAGTAACGGGATGGGTCTTGATGTCAAACATTAATCGGGTCTCCAGTAGGACGCCCTGGTAAGTCTGGCGTACATTGGCTTGTCTCATAAACGTGCGCCAGACCGGATCGGATCTCACAATCCGAATGCACGAAACGGTACGATAGCGGCGCGGAATTTTAGCACAGCCCCTGCGCACAGCCGGCGCATAGTGGCCGCTATCGAAAGGAAGCCAGTGGAAGATAAATCGCCTTTAAAGGAACAGCTCGACGTCGCGCTAGATGCCGTTATTGCCGCCTGCCGCGTCACCCGTTACGTACAACGCGAACTCGACCAGATAGGCCAGCATACCAAGCGCGATCAAAGCCCGGTCACGGTGGCCGATTACGCCTCACAGGCTGTCATCGCGGCGCGCATGGCCAGCGTGTTCGGCGCGTTTTCGCTGGTCGCCGAGGAAGATGCCGACGCCTTGCGCGCGCGCGGCAGCGCCAGCCTACGGCAAGCGGTGACGAGTGCGGCGCGACAAGCATGGGACGGTGCCATGGACGATGAAGTGCTCGATGCCATCGACCTCGGCAATCATGACGCCAGTGATACGGCGTATTGGACGCTCGATCCGATCGATGGCACCAAGGGCTTTCTCAGGGGCGGTCAATATGCGGTTTCGCTTGCGTTGATCGAAAACGGCAAGGTGGTACTGGGAATTCTGGGGTGCCCCAATCTATCGGCCGATTTCAACCGTCCGTTCGACGATCCGGATCCCCATGGATGCGTTTTCTATGCGTCGGCGGCTCGCGGGAGCTGGACTTTGCCAGCCGACGCGCCTGGCGCGCCACCGGACTTTCTGGTGCCGGAACGCGCACGTGAGGTGGCGCAGATGCGGATTTGCGAATCTGTCGAGGCCGCGCATTCCCGCCTGGACGATACCGCGCGCATCGTCGAGTTTCTCGGCACCACCGGGCGCCCGGCGCGTCTCGACAGCCAATGCAAATATGCCGTCGTCGCCCGCGGACAAGCCGACGCCTATCTCAGGTTTTCGACCATGCGCGGTTACGTCGAAAAAATATGGGACCACGCAGCAGGTAAGATCGTGGCCGAGGAAGCGGGCGTGATCGTCACCGACGTCGATGCGCGTCCACTCGATTTCTCCAAAGGCGCGGGATTGACGGCAAACCGCGGCATCATCTGCGCAGCGACCAAATTTCACAGGCTGATCCGAGGTGCCATTGAAGCACTCCGTCTCTAACAGGAAAAAGAGCCAAGTCTTCACTTTATACAAGTCCGACCAAACGGCGTTTTAAACGTTCGACAGCAAGACAAAGATTTGGGTCTTCGAACACTCGTAGAATTAGCCGAGCAGATCGAAAAATAATGATAATGCAGGCCGTCGCTCGGGAATCACCGCGCGTGCTCGCGACCTCGGCTTGTTCGAGTTGTAGAAAGTGAAGACTTGACCCCGTCACCGACCCCATCACTCCGCAATCTACATGCGGATAAATTTGAGATAGGTTCTAGTCCCCGGTAGCTACAATAATACGTGGACGCCGAACGTGCCACTGCCACGCCCCGGTGTTCTATACTGCCGGATCAGAAATAAGGAGGGGCCCACATGAAGCCACAGGTTCAAGAAGAATACGTCCAAATCGAGGCTCTCGAATGGCAAGCTTTTCCAGCAGAATTTTCCGCCGGCGGCATTCGCTGGAAACTTCTCCACGTGTCACCCGAGGTCGGTGCCTGGACTGCGATCTTCGATTGTCCCCAAGGTTCGTCGTTCTCGGCCCATATCCACGTTGGGCCGGGCGAGTATCTATTGACCAAGGGCAAGATGGAGGTTCGGGGCGGCGTTGAAGAAGGGGGCGCCACAGCGCTGTCCACTGGTTATGGCTACGAGTCTTGCAACGCACGGCATGACAAGACGTATTTCCCGGAAGCAAGCGAGTTCTACATGACCTTCATGGGCCCCTTGCAGTTTATCCACGAAGATGGCAGCCCGCGCGCCGTCGTCGGATGGGAACAAGCCCAGGCTTTGTGGGCAGCGCAGACCGGCGCGGGAAATTGAGCGTTGTTATCTCATTGAAATTTTGACGATTCCTGCCCGTCGCTTCGCGTCAATGTGGTAAAAACGCCATTCCCGGACGAACTCTGTCTAGCTGAAGTCGAACTCTTCGAACTTCGGTGCCTTCATATCTGCCTCAAAGCGCTCGAACGACCATGGCCAGGTAACGGGATTGCCGTTCTTGTCCAGGTACCAGCTCTTGCATCCCGAAACCCACACCGTGTTCTTCATCGCTTCATGGAGCTCCTCGTTAAATCGTGCCACAGCTTCGGCCTTGGGGACGAACGTCCGGCACTGTCCTGACCGTACCCGATCGATCAGCTGCAGCATGTAATTCACCTGCAGCTCGGCAATCAGGATCAGGGAGAAATTTCCGATCGGACTGTTGGGGCCGATCAGCACGAAGAAATTGGGCAACCCGGGCAAGGAAACGCAGCGGTGCGCGACGACGCCTTCGGCCCAGATATCATTCAGGGTCACGCCGTCTATGCCCGTGATCTCCATCGGGCGCATGAACCGGTGCCCGTCGAATCCGGTGGCGAGAACCAGCACGTCGAGTTCGTGTAGCACGTGGTTTTTAGTGCACACCCCGGAGGCTTCGATCCGCTCGATCTCCGCCGTCACGAGTCGAGCATTCGCTTTCTGGATGGCCGGATAGAACGTGTCGGACATGATCAGCCGTTTGCAGGCGACCTGATAGTCCGGTGTCAGCCGGCGCTTGAGGTCAGGGTCGGCGATATTCTCTTCGAGGTTCGCCTCGCAGCGCTCCTCGATCCGCCGCATCTGCCGCGCGTCACCGATGACAGCCCGTGCGAAGGTGTGGTTGAACTGGCCTTCGAAGTTTCGATAGTTCTTGACCAGGCGGTCGGGCTCCCGGCGGAACGCGGCTTTCTCCTCTTCGCTGAACGGTGGATTGGCCAGCGGCAGGATCCACTGCGCGGTCCGCTGAAAGAGCGAGAGGCGCTCAACGCGATCGATGATGGCCGGTACGATCTGGATCGCGGTCGACCCCGTCCCGATGATCCCGACCCGTCGCCCGTCAAGCGAAACGCCGTGATCCCAGCGGGCCGTGTGAAATGACGGGCCCTTGAAATCGTCGAGACCCTCGATATCAGGGATTACCGGGTAATGAAGCACGCCGGTCGCGGCGATTACGATATCCGCCGCAAGCTCTTCACCGTCCGCAAAACTCAACACCCAGCGATGATCGCGGAATTCGGACCGCATTACTTCTTTATCGTAGCGGATGTAGGGTTCGATGCCGTACTTCTGCGCGACGCGGTCGAAATACGCGTAGATCTCGGGGCCGGGCGAGAACATGTGACTCCAGTCGGGATTGGGCTCAAACGAATAGACGTAATGATGCGAGGGTACGTCACAAGACAGGCCCGGATAGGTGTTCTCGCGCCACGTCCCCCCGAGTCGATCCGCCTTCTCGTAGATGACGAACCGCCGGAAACCCGCTTCGAGTAGCCGGATTGCCGTCAGGATACCGGACATGCCGGCGCCAATGACCGCGATTTCGAGATCGGCGCTAGCCCGCAACTCTCACCAGCCTTCTGCTGCCGTGGTCCAATAGATCACGTTGGCTAACTGGAATAATGTTTCCACATATGTTCGGTGCATGATCGCAGACCTCGAACCGGGCCATGCCCGGTGAGGTTCAACAATCTGAATTCCAAGCGGGTATCCCATTAACTTCAAAGCCCGACAAGGTCCACGGAGAAATGACATGGCATTCACTGCCGATTTCGAAAAATTCAAATTTCCTGAGAGTGCGTTCGAAGGCAAGCGGGTGCTCATCACCGGCTCCGGCAAGGACGGCGGGATCGGCCAGGCGCTGGCCCTCACCGCCACAGCAAATGGCGCGAAAGTCATCGGCGTGCATTTTAACAGCAGTTACTGCGATGGATTCGATCTCGTCGACGCACTGGCTGAACGCGGCATCGAGGCTTTCGCAATGCAGGCCAACGTGACCAATACACGGGACCTT
>JAYYZW010000098.1:0-21187 GCA_036339995.1 Pseudomonadota bacterium | reverse complement strand
ATGCCGGCAGGCAAATGGGCGCTTGGCCTACGCAACGAGATCATCGATCGCGATGCATTTTCTGACGCTCGGCTCGCGGGCCTAGCCGCACAGGGGCTGGAAGGCGTGCACACCATCGATCAGATCAACGGCACGTCAGCCTCCCTGGCCTACGGCGCTACCGATAAGATTACGCTGAGCGTGCGTGTGCCTCGCGTGGCACGAGACAATATCCGCGAAAGCGAACTCGAAGACGGCGCGGGCGAGGCGCACAGTCACGGTGACGCTTCTGGCCTTGGCGATCTCGTTTTCCTCGGCAGTTACCGGGCGCTGCACGCCAACGGGTTCGATGCCTCCGTGCAGATGGGATTCAAAGCACCTTCCGGCGAAACACACGAATCCGATCGCGGCGAGCGGCTTGAAACCGAGTTTCAGCCGGGTACCGGTTCGTGGGATTTTCTGATCGGTGGCGCGCTCAGCCGCGCACGGGGCCGCTGGGGTCTGCATGCCAACCTGTTGTTCCATCTCACGAACGAAGGTTCGCAGGACACGGAATTCGGCGACGCGCTGTTCTATAACGCCGCCGTGGTTTATGCGCTGTCGGAGAACGGGCACCCCCACCACGGCGAGCACATCGGCGCCCATCCCCATCTGCGCTGGGATGCGATGCTCGAAATCAACGGCGAAACGCGCTGGAAGAACGAGATCGGCGGCACCTCAGAAGCTCATTCGGGCGAAACGGTAGTCTACTTGTCACCTGGATTGAGGGTTTCGTACAGGCAGGTCGGCGCTTTCGTCTCGATCGGCTATCCGATCGTGGATGCGCCCAAGGGGGTGCAGACCGATGTCGATTTCAGGCTGATTGGCGGGGTGTCGTTCGTATTCTGAACCGTGGCGCGCGGACCGGTTCGCCCGCAAGCGGGCTCCTTCGCAAGGAATGCGTAGGAGCCCGGTGTACTGCACACGATGGCTTATACGTCGAGGCGATAGGTATCCCCGTCGCGCACGAGCTTACCGGCTGTCGGCCCGGCGAAATGGGTGCCGATGATAAGTGTCGGTGAGTCCGCGTACTCGCCGAAAATGCGGCGACGGGTGGCGACCGCGGTGTCGTTGTCAACGTCGAAGGGGCTGACCAGGCCCGGGTCGTTGAACTGGATCGGGTGGTGAATGAAATCACCCGTGATCATCGCAGTCTCGCCCTTGGATTCGATAATTACCGAGCAATGCCCGGGGGTGTGTCCGGGCGTCGGGATGAGGCGCACACCTGCGCAGACCTCAGCCGGCCCTTCGATTGATTGCGAGAGTCCGGCATCCAAGACCGGCTGCACCGAATCATCCCATACCCGACGCTGCAGTCTCATGAAATCGTCGTCGATCTCCTGCTCGCCCCAAAATTCCATGTCACCCTTGCTCATGAGGTAGCTCGCATTGGGAAAGGTCGGCACGAATTTACCGTCGACCTCGTGCGTGTTCCAGCCGACGTGGTCGAGGTGCAGGTGCGTGCATAACACGTAGTCGATCGCGTCCGGCTGGTATCCCGCGCCTTTCATATCTTCCATGTACGAGGTCGAAAGCATGTGCATCACCTCGAACGGATCGCGATCGCGCCCATTGCCAATGCAGGTATCGACCACGATCTTGGCCTCGCCCGTGTCGACGATAATCGAATGTATGCTAAGGGTAAGCACACCTTCGTCGGTCACGAAGTGTGGGAACAGCCACTCTACTTTCTTGACCACGTCCGGCGTTGCCGCCGGGATGACGTCGGGAAACTCGGGATATACGATTTCTTCGAGCTTGGTAATCGTGGTATCGCCCACTTTCCATTGCATGATAATTCTCCCCGTTGAAGTGTTTTCACAACGCGTATTGCCGCGCTAATGCAATTCTATAACAGAGTCTCCGCCAGCAGTCTGAGTTCTTCCGCCTGCTTTGCAGCGACGACCATGGTGGTGACCTCCCCGCGCCGTCCCGCCTCCTGCCAGCGCGTGAGTTGCTCTTTGATATGTTCAGGCGGCCCGACCAGGGAGCAATCGTCGACGTACTGGTCGGGGACCGCCGCGGCGGCTTCCTCTCTCCTGCCTGAAAGATAAAGATCCTGAATCTTCACCGCGGCTTCCTCGTAACCCAGCCGCTTGGTGTAATCGTTGTAGAAGTTCTTTTCCCGCGCACCCATGCCGCCGACGTAGAGCGCCAGTTCGTGTTTGATCGCCATGCGGCACTGGTCGATGTCCGGTCCCATGCGCATGCGCACGAAGGGGGCGAATTCAAAGCTCGACATGTCCTTGCCCTTACCGGCCTTGGCGAAACCGGCGTCGAGCGCAGGTTTGAAGAGTTCGAAGCGATCGGGGTTCATCCACACCATAAAGCAGCCGTCAGCCACCTCGGCGGCGCATTTAACGCCGTTCTCTGTTACCGCGCCGGTATAGATCGGCAAGTTCGGATTGCCGTGCAAGATGCTTTTTAACGGCTTGCCGAGGCCCATAGCGCCCGCGCCGATGTACGGGATCTGGTAATGCTCGCCGTCGTGCACCAGGGGTTTTTCGCGCGCCAAGATGGCGCGGATGATCGAGATGTACTCGCGTGTCCGTTTCAGCGGTTTACCGTACGGCTGGCCATACCAACCTTCGATCACCTGCGGCCCGGATGGACCGATCCCCAAAAGGAAGCGCCCGCCAGATAGTTGATCCAGGGTCATGGCCGTCATCGCCGTCATCGCCGGGGTGCGCGCGGCCATCTGCATGATGGCGGTGCCGGCTTTGATTTTCTTGGTTTGGGCCAGTACCCAGGCGACCGGCGTCACCGCATCCGAGCCCCAAGCTTCCGCGCTCCACACGGAATCGAAGCCGAGTGATTCTGCTTCGAGGATCAAGTCCATGGGGAGTTTTATCTGGGCGCCTGAGTATCCGAAAACTAGTCCTAGCTTCATTAATGTGCTCCCCCTAAACGTCGTGTAAAGAACGGGGACAGAAAGGCGTACAAAGTCACCGAATCTCTCCCAAAATCTCACCGAACCGCTCTATCACCTCCAGGCACTCGGTCCGGGACGGATAGTATTTACCTGGATTGACCGGATTGCGGGTGCGGATACACAACCAGTCGGGATTGACCTTCTCTTTCATCTCGCCCATGCGATCGACCCATTTCTGCTTATTACCCAGGCACAGAAACATGTTTTCCAATGGCTCCAGCACGTCCTTGGCCTCGGTGTCGGGCGACAAGCCCTTTTCGGCATAAAAGCTTAATTCGCGCACCCAGCGGTGGCCGTGCTTCTCGCGGACGTCCGTCTCGTCGCTGAGCCAGCCTTCGAAGCCGAGGGTGACCTGGAAGTCCTGCTTGCCGCGAGCCGCGGCTTTTTCGCGCATATCCTTCACCGCTACGGCCAGTTCGTCGACGTGGGGCGGAAACCAAAGGCACCAGCCCTCATAGTTCAAGGCCCGCTCCATCGGCTTTGGCGCAAAGGCGCCGATCCAGATTGGCGGCCGCGGATTCTGATACGGTTTGGGCATCATTCTGACGCCTTCGTAACGAAAGAACTCGCCCTCATAGTCGAATTCTTCTTCGGTCCAGGCGCCGACGATGCAGTCCATGGTCTCTTCGAAGCGCTTGCCGCGTTGCTCGAACGGCACGCCGAAGCAGCGGAAGTAATCGGGGTGATAGCCGACGCCTGCGCCGAACACCAGGCGCCCGCGGCTCAAGTTGTCAACCGCCGCCAGTGCCTCGGCGAGGTGGATCGGGTGGTGAAAGGTCGGTTGCATGACCGTACAGGCAAGCGTCACCTTCTTCGTGCGCGCGGCGAGCGCCGCGAGCAAGGTCACCGTATTGGGCCACCAGGTCTCCGGGCGCTGATGCCGCTCGGGCACCCACAGGCCGTCGAAACCGACGCTTTCGGCCAACTCCGCTTCGGCGATGCAATGTTCCATGGCGTCGGCTACTGCGACCGGCGTCGGCGGGGCCGCCTGGTCGTATTCACCGAAATGGGTATCGGGCATGAAGGCGATTTTCATCGGGGGTTCCCTGCGGGTCCGGATGGCCGCGAAAGCCAATCGATTGTATGAACGCTGCCTGGCAGCGGCAACCGGGCTGCGTCGCGCCATACCCGGAGTTATGCGACAATCGACGGGATCTCATATTGAGCACCGCTATTTGAGCACACAGGAGATGTCCTCATGGCCGAAGCTTTGAGCGAACGTGAAGCGCTGGATGTCCCCAGCCCCGTTAGGCAGCATCCGACCCTGAAGGAAATGATCGCCGAGCGCGACCGGCTCACGCAGGAGACTGGGCACTACTGCGGCGTGGAAGAGCTGACCCTGCGCGATTCCGATCCCATTCGATACGAGCGCTTCTATGCCAAGCTGCACGCCGCGGTGCTGGCCGCGCGCGAGAGCGCTCGTTACGTGGCCGCGAGCCCGGGGTCGCGGGAAATGGGCGAATGCCTGTGGGGCATCGCCACACCCGAAGGCGACACCCTGGCCGTATCGCTCGGCTTTCTTTCGCATACCGTGATCTTCCCAGTCGCCATTCGCTACATGGCGAATAACGACTATGACGTCAACGACGGCATCGACGACGGCGACGTGTACGCAGTTAGCGACGGTCTGACCGGCGGCGTTCCTCATCCGGGGGATTTCTACTCATTCGTGCCCGTGTGCATCGACGGCGAAGTCGTCGCCTGGGCCATCGGCATCAATCACCTGATGGAGAACGGCGCACCTGTGGCCGGTAGCTGGGCGACGTTTTCGGTCGACACCTTCATGGACGGGCTGGTCTGCCCGCCCATGCGCACCGGACGCAAGCTCAAGCAGGAGTCGTGGTGGAAGGCGATTTGGGAGCGACGGACACGGGCCGCGACCATGAACATCCTGGACGACAAGATGCGCCTGGCCGGTTGCGCCATGATCCACGAGACCACGCACAAGCTCATCGACGAGTTCGGCATCGATTATTACAAGCGTGCGATCCGCGAAGTGATCGAGGAAAGCCGCCGCATGGTGGTCGACAATATCCGTTCCACCATGGTGCCCGGCACTTACAACGGCTGCGCCTTTCGCCTGGTTAAGTACAAAGGCCTGCAGCACGTCTGGTCGCATGCCGACAAGAACACTTTGATCCACGTGCGCGGCAGCGTCGAGCCCAACGAGAACGGATTGTTGCTGGACGCCGAAGGGAGCTCCAAATGGGGCTATCACTCCTATAACGCGACGCCGGGCGGCACTGACTGCGCGGTTTTCCTCGGCATGATCAATTCCTTCGCCCACAACACCAAGGTCACGGCCGGCATCGACCTCGCCATTCAGCGCCACTACCCCAAGGGCAGCATCTATAACCCGGACAACGAATTCACGAGCAATGCGAACCTCTGGGCGCAGACCGTCGCTTTGAACAGTATCGGCTTCGGGGCGATTAGCCGGGCGATGTTCTCCCGCGGCTATCTCGAAGAAGCCTTCACCATCGACGGCAATTGGGGTGCGTTTCAGGGTCAGGGCACGACCGCCGACGGTACGAATTACGGTTTTACGAACTTCGAGTGGCTGGGCGGGACCGGCCGCGGCGCGTGGTGTTACAAGGACGGTGAACCGCTCGTCTGGGCGGCCTGGTCTCAGATCGCGACCATCGGCGACGCCGAAGAATTCGAGAGCACGGTACCGCCGTTGTTCTATCTCGGACGGAAGCTCCTCCCGGGCTACTTCGGTTACGGCAAGTATCGCGGCGGACCCGGTAACTCAGCGGTGCACTGGTGCGTCGAGCCAGGTAAGCACCTGGCCCTGACTCGGCCCAACGGCGGCTTGTCGTGCACGCCTTCCGTCGGGCTCGGCATGAGCGGCGCTTATCCTGGTCCCGCTAGTTTCATGATCTCCGCGCGCGGCACGAACCTGGATGAACTCATCGAAAACGGCGAGACGCCGCGCGATGCGAATGAACTGCTCGAGATGATCGATAACCAGCGCTTGGTTGTCGAGAATCTCGAAATCTGGAAGACGGATTGCCCCGAGCTTGCGCTCGACAATAACGATCTCTTCGTCGATGCGGCGGGTACCGGCGGTGGGTGGGGTGATCCCCTGGACCGCGATCCGGCGCTGGTGATCGACGACCTCAACACCGGCGTCTGTCTCGATTACGCGTTCGTATCCGAGATGCACGGCATCATCGCCGTGCAGGCCGCGGACGGTGGCTGGACCTTGGATGCCGCGGCGACCGAGCGCAAGCGTACAGACCTGCGCCAGGCCCGCCTCGATGAATCGATCGGCGTCGAGCAATGGTGGCGGACCGAACGCAAGCAGGTCGAGGCGCAAGCGTTCGTGCCCGAAGTGATCGAGATGTATCAGCAGAGCTTGAGCTTCGCCAAATTCAAAAACGAATTTATGGGATTCTGGCAAATGCCTGCCGATTTCAGTTTCGGTGAGGATTGAGCGATGACAGATGCCTTCGCAATCAGTAAGGACCTAATTGGTCAACTCGTTGACGGCACCATCGACGACGACAACGCCGAACGCCTGCTCAAGTTGCCCCGTAAAGACAAGGAACGTTTTTTGAACTATATCGAGGTATTACAGGAACGCGTTCAGTGGAAAGACAAGATCCTGCTGCGATTGGGCGACAAGCTGTACGTCGTGCGGAACGCCGCCGGCGATCGCGTCGTCCAATGCGAATGCGGCAAGGATTTCGGCGATTACCGCGAGAACTGGAAGCTCAGATGCAGGATCCGCACGCGCAAGACCTTGGCCGAAATGTCTCAGGTTTTCGCTCCTTCACCCGCCGTACCCGAGCCGGGCTGGCAGGAAGTCCGCGAATTCTTCTGCCCATCCTGCGCGACGCAGCACGCCGTCGAGGTCGTTGCGCCGGGTTATCCTGTCGTCTTTGAAATGTTACCCGATCTCGACAAGTTTTACCGCGATTACCTGGATAGGCCGCTAGCAGATGAAGCTGACGATTGGTACGAGGATCGGTCGAGCAAAGTCACGTCGAGCTGGACTTAATTTCTGCTAGACGCGATACACGCCCGCCTGTAAGCACGGGGAACAAACCATGAGTACGACCGCCGCCTCCGCGGGCGGGGGGGGGGGGGGGGGGGTGGGGGGGGGGGCCCGCGGGATTTTCGGGCGGGCCCCCCCACGCCGGTGGAACCATGACCGACGCCATCCTAGTCAAACCCGACGGCACGTTCACCATTGGCAAATCGATCAGCCGCCGCGAGGACCAGGCCCGCAGCTATCGTGACGCCGTTGACGACGCCGCGCATTCCATCGGGCTCGAATCGAGTGACGTGCACCGCCAGTGCGTGGCCGACATCTATTGCGGCACGGGGATGCTCAATACGCTACTGACCGGCGAGGGCCGCAAGGTCGGCCTGATGGTCACCCGAGGGTTTGAGGACATCACCGTGATGGAAGGCGGTCTGACCTACCTCGGCCAGAGCCAGGCCGAGGCGCTTCACCAGCAACTACACCGCCATACGCAGCCCTTAGTCGAGCGCGGGAACGTCGTCAGCGTCAGTGAACGTCTAGGCGGCGGCTGCTACCAGGGAGACATTCACCTGCCGCCCGGCCATACCCTCATCCCTGTCCATGAGGGCCAGGTGCGCGAAGGTGCACACAGGCTGCTCGACAATGGTTGCGAAGTAATCGGGATTATCTTCCTCTTCTCTTTTGTCGATCCCGTGCACGAGCATCAGGCAAAAGCGCTGGTCGAGAAAATCGTGGCCGAGCGCGGTCTGAAGCTGCCCGTCGTGTGCTCGGCCGATGTCGCACCCGTATCCAAGGAGAACCCTCGTCTGAAGAGCCTGCTGTTCCAGTGCTTTGCCGCCGAGCAGGTGCGCGATTCGCTGCTCGACGTCGAGAACCAGGCGAAGAAACTCGGCTTCGACGGTCGCTTGCTGACACTCCTCTCTTACGGCGGAGCGGTCAACATGGATTATCCGCGGCTTTACGAAACACTGATCTCGGGCCCGATCGGTGGGCTTATCGGCGCCCAGTTTGTGGCCAAACAAATGGGCATCGGCAATATCGTGACGGCGGACATGGGCGGTACCAGTTTCGACGTGGGCTTGTTGATCGACGGCCGCATCGGCATCACCAAGAGCGCGGACATTGCGGGGCATCGGCTCGCGCTACCCATGGTGGAACTCGATTCGGCCGGCAACGGCGCCGGCTCGGTCGTCTGGGTCGACGAATACAAACGTCTGCATGTCGGCCCCGAAAGCGCTGGCGCTGCGGTTGGCACCTGTTTCAAATACGATCGCCTGACCGTGACCGACATCAACGTGGCACTCGGCTACGTCGATCCCGATTACTTTCTTGGCGGGCAGGTCAAGCTCGATCGCGACGCCGCGCTCAAGGCCCTTGAACAAACGGTCGCCGAACCACTGGGACTGGACGTCTACACGGCGGGCGCTGGCGTATTGGATATCATTAACGCCGAGATGAACGACCTGCTACGCACCATGATCGCGTCCAAGGGCTACGATACACACGACTTTACGATGCTGTATTACGGCGGCGCGGGACCGGTGCACATGCACGGTTTTGCAGAAGGCATCGCCTTCAAGGACGTCATCACCCTGCCCTGGGCTGCGGGCTTTTCAGCTTTCGGCGCCGCGTGTGCCGAATACATGCACCGCTACTATCGCGGCCTGCGCGTTTTGATCCCACCCGGTGCCACGACCGAGGACCTCGATGCGACCGCCGGCGAAATCCACTCGGCCTGGCGTGAACTCGAACGCGAGGCGCGGGCGGAAATGGCCGCCGAAGGCGTGGATCCGGATCGCATTACATTCCGCTATGGCATTTCTGCCCGCTACATAGGGCAGATAGAAAGCTTCGATACGGCGCTGGATTCCGGACGCATGGAAAGCTCGGAGGACATCGGGCGGATGATCGACGCGTTCGAAACCATGTATTCGAATATTTATCCGGAAGGCTCCAAATTCACCGAAGCGGGCTACTCCTTAACAGAGGTCAACTTGGAGGCTATTGCGCCCAAGCCGCAACCGCAGTTACGCCGGTACGAACTCTGCGGCGAGACGCCGCCGAAAACCGCTTTCGTGGGTCGGCGCGAGGTCTACCATAAAGACGCCTGGATTGAATTTGACGTCTATGAAATGACTGAACTTGCGCCCGGCAACATCGTCGAGGGTCCTGTGATCATCCGTGATCCGATGACCACGGTGGTCGTGCCGCCGGCCAGGGAAATGCGGATCGATGAGTACAAGATTCTGCACTATCGTTGAGCCCAAGGCGCGTACTCCGAGTACGGGTGGATGAAGCTCGCTACGTTTATCGAAAACGGCATTCCGCGGGTCGGACGGGTCGAGGGCGAGGTCGTCGTCGACCTCATTGATTCGGGTCTGCCGATCGAGATGAGCGTCCTGTTCGCGGCGGGTAGCGACGCCATGAAGCTCGCTGCGACTGCCGCTGGCGAAGAATTCCCCATCGCGGAGATCACCGTGTGTGCGCCGGTCTTGCGTCCGCCCAAGATCTTGGCGATCGGACTGAATTACAAGGATCACATTGAGGAAACAGGGCTGGATACGCCTGACTTTCCCATGTTCTTCAACAAGCAGTCGACTGCGGCGAACGGACCTTACGCGCCAATTCACCTGCCTCGAGTGTCGGACAAGCTCGACTACGAGGGGGAACTGGGATTCATCATTGGGCGGACCTGCCGTCACGTGCCACGCGATCGAGCGCACGAAGTCATCGCGGGTTACGTGGCGTGCAACGACGTCAGCGTGCGGGACTGGCAGATGCGCGCACAGACCTTCACCCTTGGCAAATCCTTTGATACGCACTGTCCGTTTGGCCCATGGCTGGTGACGGCCGATGAATTCGGCAATCCTCATGACCTGGCCCTCAAGACCTGGGTCAATGGCGAACTGCGCCAGGATTCCTCTACCAGCCAACTCGTGTACGATTGTTTCGAACAGGTCGAAACCCTGACCCAAGCCTTTACCCTGGAACCGGGTGATTTGATCCTTACCGGCACGCCAAGCGGCGTTGGCATTGGTTTCAAGCCCCGCAGATACCTGAAGGTGGGCGACGCGGTCAAAGTCGAAATAGAAAACATCGGGCACATCGAAAACGAAGTGATTGACGAACCCGACGACACTGATCTCATCTGATCCGTGGGCTCCTACATCATTTTTCATGAAAGCCTGGCAGTTCGAACAATACGGACGTTTTGAAGAAGTCTTGCACTGGACCGAGCGTCCGGATCCGGCGCCCAAAGCCGATGAAGCCGTCGTGGGGACCAGCGCGGTCTCGCTCAATTTTCCAGATCTTAAGTTCACGCCCGGCTATGCCGTACCGGACGTCTCGAGTATCAGTCTCGTGTATACCAGCGTCAGGGATCTTCGTGCCGTTGAGACCATGGTATTCAACGACGAAAATCTCATCTGCCGGGTGTATTGTCACTACCAGCCATAAACGGAAAAGAATTTGGTCCGCACGAATGACGCACCTCTTGCGGGCGCAATGCGTTGACGCTGAACTTCACGTCGGCACGGATCAAAAAGTATCCCCATTGATGAACGACCTGGTTGGCGGCGGGCAAAAAGCCCTGATTGGAGCGGACGTATTGCGCTGCGATCGGGGCGTCCCGAAGGCGTCGGCGGCGGATTGTAAAAGGCAGACGAGTTTCGATGTTGCAGCGTGCATCAAAGAGGGGCAATTAGATGTTGATGCGACAACTTTTGCCGTCTATGATTAGATCTGGCGCGCAAGGCGCCGAACGATAACCGAGGAATATAAAAGAGCATTAGCCAGAGAGCGACCAGGAAAGCCGGATTCGATTCAGGTCGGCAGACGTTTCCCGTTTACTGACTCCGTATTTTCTTCATCGCACACCGCTGTTTTCTCCCCCTTTCGACGAGTACCCAATCCCAGGACATTCACCCTTGCTTACCATGAATCTTCACACCAAGCTCGCGCATGCCACGTCCGGCGCGAATGAACCGCGGTCACGTCTACAACCATCTGCCAAGCGAAATGGTTTCCACTAAGGTTTCGTCTAAAGCGCCGTTCACCCGGGCGTCCGATGTATGCCGGGGGCCACGCCCGGTATTCCCTTCCTGTTTTTCCGTAGCCCGCTCTTTTGCCGTCACGCGGGCTGCTCAATGGTGACAAGTGACGGCGCGATCCAAGAGGCAATCACGTATGGATATCTATGTAGGCAATCTGTCCTATGAAATTACGGTTGAAGAACTGCGCGAAGCATTCGAACAGCATGGCGAAGTCGCCGATGCAAAAATAATAATGGACCGTGATACCGGTCGCTCGAAAGGGTTCGGATTCATTGACATGCCGAATCAAAGTGAAGGTGAGGCGGCAATCTCTGAATTGAACGGCGCCATGCTCAAAGGCCGCACAGCGCGGGTGAACCAGGCACGACCGCGTAACGACCGCCCCCGTCAATAAGCTTAATCCAATGGCGCCCACTCGAGCGTCGCGGATACCGCTGAGAGGCATCTTAAATCCGCTCCTGTCCGGTGATTCCCCAGGAGAAGGCCACGGTGTAGCGGTAGAGAAGCCGCGCGACGGCGCGGCGTCGGAGCGAGTCTTCCGAGAACGGCGAAGCTATGTCGCGATCGGCCGATCTTCGATGGCGGGCATAACTTCTTCGATAACGCGGCGCGTCTGATCGATCATGTCTTTTTCTCCCGCAGCGATTGGAAACAGCACAAACTTCGATGCACCCGCTTCGACGTATTCCCGCAGACGATCGATCATCTCCCCGATGCTACCGATGCAGAACAGGGGGTTAAGGTCTACGTTCTCACCGATCCCCGTGCGCTTGACGAAGGGCGAGTTCGTAACCGCGTCGTCGTCCGGGCTGCCGATGCGGTAACCTAGCGAAGCGCCGTAATGATCGTCGTCGATCGCCCGCCCCGCCTTGGCCACTTCCATCTTGATACCCTTGATCGCGGTGCGAACGTCTTCCGGGCTCGCGATACCGCCGATCCAACCGCTGCCCAGACGGCCGGTGCGCCGAATCGCTGCCGGGCTCGTGCCGCCAATCCATAAAGGCATGGGTTGCTGTATGGGCCTTGGCGCGATGGTGGCATTCTTGTAATTGAAAAACTTCCCGTCGAAGTTCACTGATTCTTCGCTCCAGAGGCGCGCGAGCAATTCGAACATTTCGTTAGCCCTTGAGCCCCGATGATCAGTACTGCGTGCCGTCGAGTCCCATTCATTGGCCTTGGGGTAGCCGACACCGAACATCGGCAGCAGCCTGCCGTTGCTGAGAAAATCGATCGTCGCACACTGTTTGGCGAGCACCAGCGGGTCACGCAGCGGCGCCACGATTGCGTTCATGCCGAACTTGATGCGTTCGGTGCAGCCCGCAAGCGACGCCAATGCGCTCAGGGACTCGAGGTAGTTATCGGTCGAGATCAATCGATCCGATTGCCACACCGAGTCGACACCGCACCGTTCCAGCATTTCGACCCATCGGAAGAAGCCGAATCCATCCTCGAACGGATAATTGATGAGGCCGAAGCCGATGCGGATGCTCACTTGAAGATTCTTGCGGTGGTGGACAAAAGTGGTGTCAGAATTCCATTGGTATTTTAAAATGGGCTTCCATGATACGGTTGCGGTGTGCGAGCAGGATGGGGTCGATGGCCGCTTTCACGTTCGGGTCGATCATATCGAATAACGGTCGGATGGGCTCGGCAGTGGGACATTGATCGACCGGCAGGGTGCTCATGATGTTGCAGAACGCCGCCCAATAAATATCCAGCGCAGTCAGCGTGTCTCCTATAAAGTAGTCGCTGCCTTGTTCGTGTTGCGACTTGAGTATCGAGGTGAGCATGCTGAGCGTCGCGATCTGCCGTTGATTGACGACGGCTACATCGGATTCGTTATAACCGTATTTGCCGCTCATGCGAGCGATCCCCTCCGGTGCTTCGCCCGACTCCATCATCGGTTGAAACATAGCCAACCGCCGGTTCCATCCCAGACCGAGTTCGCCGCAGATCTCATGGGAGAAACCGATCATTTTGGCGCGTGGAATGGATTCCTCGGGGATGAGGGGTTTTTGCGGTGCTAGACGTTCGAGCAGAAACAGGATGTCGTTCCAGCGATTGATCGGCGCCTCGTCGTTCCACGCGACGACCGGTCCGCTATTGATCCCGCTCCAGGCGACGATGTCGTCGTTGGTTTCGCCCGCCATGAGCGGCGCGGCGGTGTATTCCAGGCCCTTGTACTCCATCATCGCTTTCGCCGCCTGGCCCCAGGGGCTAGGTACACCGGCAACAAGGATAATCCTCAAGCCGTCGCTCTCTATGAGCTCCTGCACGGTTTTGTACTGCATGGGTTCTTTTCTCCGTGTACTAAAAAGATCAGACGGGTTTTAATCGCTCGTAGGCCTCCCAGTGCGGAGCCGACGAGAAATTGTATCCGCCCACGTTCGTCTTCGCTTCAGGCGGGCCGCCCGGGTGGATGGTGTTGAGGATAACCTGGGTCGCGCCCGCATCGAATTGCTGTTGGATGCGATCGCGGATTTGATCTTCCGTGCCCCAGGCCACGAGGGCGTCGATCAGGCGGTCACTGCCGCCATTCTCGAGATCGCTTTCGTCGTACCCACCGCGAAGCCAGTTGCGGTAGTGATTGGGCGTGACGAAATAAAACTCGAGCGCGCGTCGGGCGGCCGCCCGCGCGGTTTCGGGATCGCTCGACAGGCAGACGTGCTGCGCCGTGCAAATCCACTTGTCCGGGCCGATGATTCCGCGCGCCCAATGCGTGCGTTCGGGTGGAGAATTGAAAGGATGAGCGCCGTCGCTGCGCTCGCCGGCGAGTTCGATCATCTTCGGGCCCAGTGCCGCGAGCACGAGTGGCGTATCTTCTCCGATCATCTTTACACGGCAGGCATCCATGTCATCCAGATACTTCCGCATCGTGGTCAGGGGTTTGCCGTATTCATGCCCGCGTCCCTCGTTGACAATGGATTCGTGCGATACACCGAGGCCCGTGATGTAGCGATCGGGGTAAAAGGCCTGCAGGCCGCGGCTGCATTGCAAGGTGGCCATCGGATCGCGGGCGTAGATGTTCGCGATACCGCTGGCGATGGTGATCCGTTCGGTCTGGCTCAGCAGATACTCCCCGAGTGTGAAGCTTTCGTAGTAAAAAACTTCCGGGTACCAGATCGCGGCGTAACCGAGTTTTTCAATGCGGCGCGCGAACTCGCCGAGATCGGACGCCGAAAAATTGTCGGGGTAAAGAAAAACCCCGAGGCTTTTATCGGGCATGATCATCATCTTTGAGCTCACGGGTTCTTCACCGGTGGTTAAGCATTCAGATGGCCGTGTAGCCGCCGTCCACCGGGATCACCGCGCCGGTCATGAAAGACGCTTCGTCGGAAGCCAGAAATATCACCAGCCATATCACTTCCTCGGGCCGGCCCAGGCGACCGGTCAGATGGGCCTGTTCCATCGCTGCCCAAATCTCGTCGCGGTTATCGAATTTCTCGAGGTATTTGTGCGGCATCGGCGTATCGATGCCGCCGGGCGCCACGGCGTTCACGCGAATACTGTGGGCCTTGAGATCATTAGCCATCGAACGGGCCAATTGGGCGATGCCGGCTTTCGACGTACCGTAGGCCGCCATGTCCGGAAAACCGACCAGGCCGCCGACGGAACTGTTGTGGATAATGGATCCGCCGCCGCCCTGGGACACCATGCGACGCGCGACCCGCTGGCTCAAGAGAAACGAGGCGCGCACATTGACGTTGAGAACGGTGTCGAGTTCTTCGGTGGTCGTTTCGAGAAACGGGCTGCCGACCATTACGCCGTGATTGTTGAACAGGACGTCGATGCGTCCGAAGCGCTCGACAGCGGTATCGACCAATCGATCGAGATCCGATGCGACCGTGACGTCGGCATGGACATAGGCGATCCGCTCGGGATGGGCTTCTATTAAAGGCTGAATGACGTCTGCACCGCCCTCCTGCAGATCGGCCGCGACCACTTTCGCGCCTTCTCGGGCAAACAAATCGACGGCCACCTTCCCTTGGCCGCCGGCGGCTCCGGTGATAATGCATACTTTGTCTTGAAGACGTCCCATGGTTACTCCTCAAGGGCGAGCGCCATCAAGCGTGGGCCGGCGCCATCGCTTCCAGTAAGGACCAGTGCCAGTCCTTAGAGACGGCGCTGTCCGGTCGATAGGCCTCATCCGGATTGCACGGATAGAGCACGATGTGGGTTGCGCCGGCCTCCTCGAACTGGGCGAGTTTCTGTTTCAGACCCGGCCCATCACCCCAAGCGCAGATCGCGTCGATCAAACGGTCACTGCCGCCGTCCGCCCAGTCGCTGTCGTCGTATCCGAGTTCGCCCCATCGTGCCTGGTAAGCCGGCAGGGAAATGTAGAACGCGCAGGCGCGCCGTGCGAGGTCGCGGGCACTGACTGGATCGGGATCCAGTACGCAACGAACGGCCGCGTGGATCTCTTTGTCCGGTCCCAGGATCTCGCGTGCCATGTGAATGGCCTCGACCGGTTGCAGGAACAGAAACGAGCCGTCCGCGTGATCCCTCGCCACCTTGACCAGTCCCTTGCCGTGCCCGGCGACGATGATTGGGGCGGAATGTGCGGCTTTAGGACTTTCGATCGGTGCCTCGCGGATCCGATCCAAGTAGCTCCGCATTTTCGGTACAGGTTTCGACCAGCTATGGCCGCGTGGCTCGATCAGCACCGGGTGCGAGACGCCGAGGCCGAGGCGAAAACGGCCGCCGGATAATTCCGACAAGCAATTGCGCGCCTGTGCCGCACAGTCCGCGTCGCGAACGTAAACGTTCGCGATACCGGCCGAAATGTTGATCTTATTGGTTTTCGCGAGCAGATAGCCGCAGGTCGCCAGCGGTTCGCGCCCAAAGACCTCGGGCAACCATAATTCCTCATAACCCAGTGCTTCAAGGCGCTGCGCATGGGTGACGAGATCCGCTCCCGTCGTCCCTTCTGTCCATTGGAGGAGACCAAGCGAGGCTCCCATACCGTATCCTCCCAATTCGGTTAAGTGTGAGCACGATCAAGCTCCTAATTAGAAGCTATCTCAAAATTCTTCGCGTATGTGAATAATTTATAGAACGCTTTCTTGTTCGTAACATATAAGTCATCTGGGACAGCATTCTATCGAAACTCGGGCATCACTTCGGTGGACATTAATTCGATGTGTTCATCGGTCCAGCTGGGATGCATGCCGGGTGGTACGGCCCAAGTGTAGAAACGGCTCGAGCCGGTGGCTTTGACGTATTCCTTGATCATCTCGATTGCTTTATCGGGGCTTACGATGTAGCAGTCATTGCTTTCGATGGATTCACGCGTCGCCGTTACCGGTTTGATGAAATCCATACCCGCGGCCGAGAACCACTCGCCGTAGCAATTCTGCTGGTAGGCAAGATGTTCGACTGCTTCTGACCAGCGCTTTTCAGGATCCCGGGCTACGTGCAGCCAGGCATAGCCTGCAGCGACTTCGTAATCGTCCGGATCGCGACCCTGTTTCGTCAGTTCGGCGCGGTAGACTTTCGTAAACGGTCCTATCGGTCCCACGGCGATATAACCGGCTCCGACCCGAGCCGCGCGGCGGACGGCAACCTTGCTGAACCCGGCGATCCAGAGCCTGGGTTTTTCCTGCACCGGCATCGGCCGTAGCTGGATGTCCTCGAAGTCGTGGTATTGACCATGAAAACTAAAGCGTTCACCGGCAAACAGCCGTTGAATGATCTCGATCCCCTCTTCCATGCGCTGTCCTCGTGACTTGGGGTCCACACCCCAGGCGCGAAGTTCTTCGACCTTGTAACCGACGCCGAGGCCGAGTTCGAGGCGGCCGCCTGATATCACATCGAGTGTCGCCGCGTCTTCGGCGACGCGCACCGGGTCGTGCAGGGGCAACAGGAGCACACTTGTGCCAATGCGAATGGTCTTCGTGAGGGCCGCGATGGCGCAGCCGATGGCGAGCATCGAGGGGGAATAGCAGTCGTCGAGAAAATGATGCTCGGATAACCAGATGTCATCGAAGCCGGCTTGCTCGGCGCGTACGATTTGCTCGAAACAAGCGTGATACAGCTCGGTATTGTCGCGTTGCCACTCAGGCGGATTCCTGAAGTCGTACCAGAGGCCGAACTTCAATTTCTTATCATTCATCGATTTTCACTCCTGTGTCGACACGAATTAGGCACTACGCCAGGCTGTTAGCGCGCAAGCGCATTTCGCATCGAGGTTCGGGTCGCCCGCTCGTTCAGGCCGCTTTGGCGCCGAGCGTCTGATTGACGCGGGGCATGACTTCTTCGGCCATCAAGCGCATCGATTTTTTCATTGCGGCTTTATCCTGCCAATCGTGCGCGGCGTAGAGCAGGGTGCCGAAATGGCCGATCTCTTCGCGCAAGGCCAGCAGTTTTCTCGCGACCGATTCCGGGCTGCCGTGGATCACGCAGGCATCGCGTACTTTGTTCGCGCTCAACTCGGCGGGGTCGTCGTCCTGATTGGCGACGAATGGACCCTTGAAATCCGCGCGATCAAAGATCGTGAACAGGTACTCGTAATAATAAGTGTAAGAGCTGTCCCCGGCGGCGACGAACGCCGCCGCTTCCTCATCGGTATCGGCGACGAAGATACTTCGCGCCACGTGCCAGGCTTCCGCATCAGGTGTTTGACCGCCTTCATTTGCCCCGTCGCAATAGGCGGGCCAGTGGGTCTTGGCGGACCACGTTGCGATAAAATTAGCCGTCACGGGGATATACCCGCGGCGACCGGCGAACTTGAGCGAACCCGAGGCCGGACTCATGGCGGAAATCGCGATGGGAGGGTGCGGTTGTTGCAGCGGTTTGGCAACGTAGCCGAGTTTGATGTCGTGGTGGGTCCAGTCTTTCATTTCGATGGTCCAATGCTTGCCGTGCAATTTGTACGGCGGCTTGGTCGACCACAGTTCCAGGATCTGATCGAGCGCTTCCTCCATCATTTCCATGCGGTCCTCATCCATGACGCCGAAGAGCTCGAAGTCCGACAGCAGCCCACCAGGACCGACGCCCATGATGAAACGGCCGTCACTCAGGTGATCGAACATTGCCGCCTGCCCAGCTGTCACCGCTGGATGATACTGCGGCAGGCAGATCACGCCCGTCGCGAGTTTAATCTGCTTCGTGCGGCTGATGAGATTTGCGTGAAACATCAAGGGCGAGGTGATCTGCTCGACAGCACTCGAGTAATGCTCACCCACCCAGGCCTCGGTGTAGCCCAGTTCGTCGGCATAGATAATGGCCTCCATGTCCTCGTTGAGCGTCTCATGGTAGTCGCGGTCGATATGATGCAGCGGCATCATGAAGTAGCCGAGTTTCATGCAGGTCCTCCTGGGAATCCAACGCCGGCGCCAAACTACGCCGCCGATCTGCGAGTGTCAAGGCGGCACCGTTTTCATGACTGTTTTACGTAGTTCCTTCGGACTTCGGCGGCGCTTGGTATAGTGCTGGCTCTTCAAACTCTCTTCACAGCCGAGAGTAGATCGACGTGCGAAAGATACAGGTCTTAACCTTCGATCAATACGGCACCATCGTCGACATGCAGGACGGCTTAGTCGAGTTCGTGACACCGTTTCTCACGAGCAAATCTTGGGACGGTGATCCCAATCGCTTCGTCACCTGGTGGCGGCGGACGCACTTCGAGAACTCGATGATCGATTCCCTGTGCGATCGCGGTCATACGTCCTACCGCGAGATCGGCCATCGCGCGGTGGCCTACACGATGGAGCGTGCAGGCATCGAATTCAGTGACAAAGAGGTGCGAACACTAGTTTCCGCCATCGAACGATTGCGACCCTTCCCGGAGGTACCTGCGGCACTGGGGCGCCTGGCAGAGCGCTATCCGCTTGCGATCTTCTCCAACGGCGATCGCGATATGCTGGAGGCGGCCAAACCCTATATCGACTTTCCTTTCGATCACACGATTTCCGTCCAGGATGCCGGCTGCTTCAAGCCCCATCACCGTAGCTACGAAACAGCCTGCGAGAAACTCGGTGTAGCGCCCGATCAGGTGATGCACGTTGCCAATCACGCCTTCGATTGCATCGGCGCGAAAGCCGCCGGCATGCAGGCAACTTTCATCGATCGCCGCGATCGGCCCTTCGGTCGGACCGAGCACACACCGGATCTCGTGGTGAAATCGATGACTGAGCTGGCCGATCGGTTGGTTTGATTCGCTTCCTTCGCACCGCAGCCATCGGCCGGCGGCTTGCACTGTGGGCCGTTTCGTCGTGCAATCGTACGTCGGACCCACATATTGAACGCACCATGACCTACCACCATCTCCGAATCGAAAAGCGCGAGCACATCGCCTTCGTCACCCTGAACCGTCCCGAGCGAGCGAATGCCTTGAATTACGACCACCTGGCCGAAATCGAGGACTGCGCGCTGTCTTTCCGGGATGATGCCGATACCCGAGTCGTTATCTTCACTGGCGCCGGCAGGCATTTTTCCTCCGGCGCCGATCTCACGGACTGGGGCATTGAAGCTGAGCCGCCTATGGTGCTGAAGCGCCGCCGTTTTCGGATCGGTGCGCGCGCCCTGCACGCGATCCTGGGTATCGATCAGATCACGATCGGCGCCTGGAACGGCGGCGCGCTGGGCGGCGGCGCGTGTCTCGTCACCGCGATGGATTTTCGCATCGGCGCATCGGACTGCTTCATCCAGTACCCCGAGATCAATCTCGGTCTCAACCTCATGTGGCAGAGCCTGCCCTTGACCATTCATCTCGTCGGGCCGACGCGGGCCAAGCGCCTCGTGATCGGCGGCGAACGCGTCCACGCCGAACCCTTGCTGGACTGGGGTCTGTTGGAAGAAATCGCCGAGCCTGAGCGGCTGCTCGAACGGACGGAAGCATTCGCCGCAACCTACGTCGACAAATCCCCGGTTGCCGCCCAGATGATCAAGCGCAGCGTCAATCAGATCACCGGCGCACTCGACCTCGCCCTCATGCACATGGATGCAGATCAAAATCTGTTGACTCAGACGACTTCCGATCAGGAAGTAGCGGCGCAAGCGTATCTAAATAAATCGGATCCGCAGTTCAAGGGCGAATGAAGGCTAGCTGACAAAACCGCACGGAAGCGTTAGAGTCGCGCTTCCCATCGAGCGCGCTCGATGTCCCTGCAACCTAACTAAAGCCCTGCCCTGCCCTGCCCTGCCCTGCCCGCACGCGCGCCGATCGCCGTCGCCCTCATCACTCTGTCCGTCCTCTGGGGCTATAGCTGGGTATTCCTCAAGCTCGGGTCGCTTGACGCGGGACCGTTCAGCTTCGCTGGATTGCGCTGCTCAATCGGCGCCGGTTGCCTCCTGTTGGCGTTACCGTTGACCGGCCGACAACTCGTTCCGCAACGGATCCCGGAACTGCTCGCCCTGGGTCTCGTCAATACCACCGGGCTCGTCGGGTGTTCGCAGTGGGCGATCACCGAAGGCGCGGCGAACCGCACGTCGATCCTGGTTTTCAGCATGCCGTTCTGGACGCTTCTGCTGGCATGGTTGTTCCTGAACGAGCGCGTCCGTGGCCTGCAATGGGTGGCGGTGGCTTGCGCGGCGGCCGGGCTGACGGCGGTGTTTCGGCCCTGGTCGGGGGCCGGAAGCCTCACCAGCAATGTACTCGCGGTGACGGCTGGTTTCCTGTGGGCGGCGAGCGCCGTCATGATCAAACGCATCCAACGCAAGGCGCCGATGGACTTACTGCAGCTAACCGCGTGGCAAATGGCTTTCGGGGCTACTTTTCTCCTGGTGATCGCGGGATTCGCAGAAGAAGCGCCGATCGTGTGGACGGATCGCTTCCTGCTCTCTCTCGGGTTTACCGCGCTCGTTTCGACAGCTTTCGGGTGGCTACTATGGGTCTATGTGCTGGACTATCTGCCGGCGGGCGTTGCCAGCATGATGATCCTTTTCATACCCGTGGTCGCGGTGTCCGCGACCTCGTTTCATTTGAACGAGCCTCTCGCGATGGGCGACATCGTCGGCATTAGCTTCATTATCGGCGGCCTCGTCCTGTTGACCTACAAGGCGATCAGCGAACACCGCGCCGCGACGAGCGAGGTAGCGCCGGAATGACCCGGCTTTCGCTCTTACGTTAAACATTCGCCCGCAAGCGGTCTCCTACGGTGACTAAATCATGCTAGGTAGGAGCCCGCTTGCGGGCGAATGATCGCGAACGCGGACTCAGGTGTCCGGATTGGCGTGAAGTACGTCGGACCG
>JAYYZW010000097.1:0-4373 GCA_036339995.1 Pseudomonadota bacterium | reverse complement strand
GTCCTGGCGTCCGACGGGCGTCCGGACTGGATGTGGAACTGGGTGATCAGCAACGACATTCAGTCGAAGCGCATCACCTATTTCCACCAGGCCCATCACTGCAAGGGCGGTTGGACTTCCGAGTATGACAAGATGGAGTCTGAGGAATTCTTGTCTCAATACATGACCACCTCGGCCATGCGTCGACTCGGAACGTAAAACCCGCTTCTGACGTTAAACTAGAAACCGCGGATCGGGAAACCGGTCCGCGGTTTTTTTTGTTGAAGGAATCGCCCGCAAGCGGGCGCGCCGGAGTAACGAGAAAGCCATTTAACATGGCTTTCTCCCGGCGAGCGCCCGGCCACGGATAGCCGGGCTGGGGCAAAACGAAGGTACATAAGTTCCGCCAGGGATGGCAGGTACCAATAATCGGTTGAGGTAACGCCATGGATGGCAGGCGCGCAATGGTCAATTTCGCGGTACAAGCCCGCATGCGGGCGAACCAAAACGCCCTGGAATTCGTATACTTGAAATGATTTCTGCAGGAGAGCCCGACCGATGGATCCGAACAATGCACCGCCCAAACGGATATTGATCCTGGGTGGCGGAACTGCGGGGTGGATGACTGCCGCCCTGCTCGCAAACGCATGGGGCAATCGCGGGATCGAAATCACCCTGCTTGAATCCAAGGCCATCGGGATCATCGGCGTGGGTGAAGGTTCGACGCCCAAAATGCGCCGCTTTTTCGACCAGCTCGGGGTGGCGGAATCCGAGTGGATGCCTGTCTGCAACGCCACCTACAAGTGCGGCATTCGCTTTCCGCACTGGTCCACACGCAAGGGGTATCGCAGTTACTATCACCCGTTCTTCTCCATCAGCGACGACCCGACCATCAGGGCGTTCTTCCAGAATTCAACCATTCGCAGCCGCAATTTCGACGTGCACGCCCATCCCGATGCTTTTTTCGTCTCCAACTACCTGTCCAAGAACAAGCGCGCACCCCTGCCGGACGCGGGTATCGATTACCAGACGGACTATGCCTATCACTTCGAAGCGAGTCTCATCGGAGAATTTCTCAAGAACCATGCGCTCAAGCTCGGGGTCGCGCACCTGATCGACACCGTGACCTCGGTCAACCAGCACGAAAACGGTGATATCGCCACCTTGCAGACCGAGGAGCACGGCCTCGTCGAGGCCGATTTTTTTGTCGACTCCACCGGATTCGCCAGCGTGCTCATCTGCCGAACACTGGGAGTTCCGTTCAATTCCTATAAGGACATTCTGTTCAACGATCGCGCGGTCGCGATGCCGACCCCGCTCGACGATGACGGCAGCCTGCCTTCGCAAACCCTGTCGACTGCGCTCAAGTACGGCTGGGTTTGGAAGATCCCGCTGTCGAGCCGCTTCGGCAACGGCTACGTCTACTCATCGGATTTCACCGACGAAGAATCAGCCGAACGCGAACTCCGTGAACACCTCGGCTTGACCGAAGATGCGACAGAGGCGCGCCACCTCAAGATGCGGGTCGGCCGCGTCGATAAAAGCTGGCACAAGAACTGCCTCGCCGTGGGATTGTCGCAGGGCTTCGTCGAACCGCTGGAAGCGACGGCCCTCATGGTCGTGCAGGACACCGTCGAAACCTTCATCACGCGGTTCGAACAGGGCGGATTCAGCGATCGCTATCGCGCCGACTTCAATGAAAAGGTGAACTTGATCTTCGACGGCGTTAAGAATTACATCTTCATGCATTACAAGCTGAATTCCCGCGACGATACGGAATACTGGACAGCCAATCGGGAAAACACCAACGTATCGGATGATGTCGCCGCGATTCTCCACGTCTGGGACAAAGGCGGCGACCTACTGGGCGAATTACGCAGCCAGAGCAGCCGTCTCGTCTACAGTCCCACATCGTGGTATTGCATACTCTCGGGCATGGGCCGATTTCCGAGAAAGCCGAAAAAACCGAAACGCAATTTCCAGGTTGTCGACCCGGAGGACGCCCGCGTATTCTGCGAGAGTATGCTGCCGCATTTCCCCGATCACCGCGAGGCGATCGACCGCATGACTTATGCAGAGGTTCCTTAGGGGTTAATACGCGTCGCGAAACGCCGGGATTTCATCGTCCGGAAACCACTCCCTGATCGCCTCTTCGGTGAACAGTGTCTCCTGTGAATCGACTTTCCAGACATCACCGTCCTTGACGGTCACGTAGTACTCAAACTCCGTCGTTCCCTGGTTGTTGAACTTGTCTCTCGATTTCAGAATATTGGGCACAGTCGCCCACTTCTCACATACCGGATCGTCGTCAGTCGCGTGCGCCTGGCGAATGTCCATCCCGAAGATCGTGACCTCGCCGCCCTTGTAGAACATGTTTTGCAGGCCCACCCACTCGTCACGGCTGCGGCTATCGGTCATGTTCTCGCTGACGAACTCCCAGGCATCGTTGAAGAGGTATTGCGACATCGCCGTGATGTAAGCCTCGACCGCACCGCGCGGACCCTCGTCATCAGCGCAGGGTGCGGACGCAACCGGCTCGACAATACACAAGGCCACGCAGGCATAGACGGATTTGATCCATCGTTTGTTCACGGTTTCGGTTCCTCCTCAGGTCGGCGCTCGACCACGTGACAGCGCTCAAGCATCCGCTCGGCGCCTTAATTGCACGATAAGATTCGTCGGCATCATCGTGAACGCCAGTTTCTCGCCCACCGGCCGATTCGGAACGGCGTCCGAATTCAACGATGTTACCAGCTTAGGGAACCTCTGAATAAGTCATGGCACACGTGCCTAGCGGATGAAATCGTGCAGTTCGGCGTTACGAATCTTGTCAATAGTCTCCGCTATTACCTGCGATTCGTGCCTTGCTCTGCACGATTTCATCCGCCCTTCACACGCACCATGACTTATTCAGAAGTTCCTTAGCGAGTCGATTGAACCGCACAGCGCCGATCAACTATCCTTGGGCGCTTAGCTGATTTTACGAGGTTGAGGTCTATGAGCGCTTCCCCTTCGCCGATGCAAGAAAAATCCGCGCCTTTCAAGATCGCCATCATCGGCGCCGGTTTTGCCGGCATCTGCATGGGGATCCGCCTCAAGCAGGCGGGTATCGACGACTTCGTGATCTATGAGCGCGCCAACGACCTCGGGGGTACCTGGCGAGACAACACCTATCCCGGTTCCGCGTGCGACGTCCCCTCACATCTTTATTCCTTCTCCTTCAATCTGAAAAAAGATTGGCCGCGCGTCTATTCGTCGTGGGAGGAAATTCAGGGCTACCTTCACCGCTGTGCCGACAAGTACGGCCTCCGTTCTCACATCAAATACGGAGTAACTATCAACAATTCACGCTTTGACGAGGACAGCGGATTGTGGACCTTGACCGCGGAGACCGGTGATTCCTATAGTGCAAACGTCATCGCCAGCGGCACCGGGCCCCTCAACAAGCCGTTCGTTCCCGATATTCCCGGGCTTATCGATTTCAAGGGCAAGACCTTTCACTCATCCCAATGGGATCACGACTTCGATTGCGAGGGTAAAACGATCGCCGCGATCGGCAACGGCTGCAGCGGCATTCAGTACATACCGGAGATCGCGCCTAAAGTTTCGCGCCTGCATGTCTTTACGCGAACACCGACCTGGATCGTCCCGCGCTTCGATCGCGCTTATGCCAAGATCGAGCGCTGGGCTTTCAAATGGATCCCGGCCTGGCCGCGGCTTTATCGATATTATATTTACTGGCGAAACGAATATTACGGCCTCGGCATCATCGGCTACCCGTTCTTCAACAAGCTGCTGCAGAAGCTTGCGCATCTGAATCTCAATGCCCGGGTCAAGGACCCGGTTCTGCGGGAAAAGCTGACTCCGACTTTTCAGATCGGGTGCAAGCGCATCAATATCTCCGACGACTACTACCAGACCCTGCAGCGGGATAACGTCGAGCTGGTAACCGAGGGCATTCAGGCGGCGACCGAAAACGGGCTCGTCACCGCCGACGGCAAGGAACGTCCTGTCGATGCAATCATCTTCGGTACGGGTTTCGTCACCACCGAGTACCTGCAGCCCATGAAGATCTACGGACGTGGCGGCGTGGAGCTTACCGAGCAATGGCAGGCGGGCGCGGAAACCTACCTCGGTATATCGGTCGCCGGTTTCCCGAATTATTTCCTCCTGCTCGGTCCGAACACCGGGCTCGGACACAATTCAGTCATCTTCATGATCGAGGCGCAGGTCGACTACGTCATGAACGCCATCGAAAAACTTCGCGCAGGTGTCGCCGATGCGGTCGATGTCCGCGCGGACGTACAACGGGCTTTTATCGAAAAAATACAGGGGGAGCTCGATTCAACTTCATGGGCGTCCGGCTGTCAAATCTGGTACCTAGCCCCCGACGG
>JAYYZW010000096.1:0-47851 GCA_036339995.1 Pseudomonadota bacterium | reverse complement strand
CATCGACATCCAGCGTACCGCCGAGTACGAAGGCGAGCGCACGCGGGTCGGACTGCTGCTGGATATCCTGACCCCGGTGGCCAAGTCATGGCCGTCGGAGTTCTGTCTCGAGGCCAACAAACACGCCATTCAGATTCTCGGGGGCTATGGCTACACCCGCGAGTTTCCGCTGGAGCGGTTCTACCGGGACAACCGGCTCAACCCCATTCACGATGGCACGCACGGAATCCTGGGTCTCGATCTCCTGGGGCGCATGGTGTCCATGCAGGGCGGCGCGGCGTTTGCCACCCTGTACGAAGAATACGAAAAAACGGCGGCGGAGGCCGCCGCGTATCCCGATCTGAACGAGTATTGTGAATCTTTCGCAGGCGCGATCCAGGCGTTGCGCGAAACGACTGAGACGCTGGTCGCACTCAACGGGGAAGGGGACACGAACCGGGCGCTGGCGAACGCCACCGTCTATCTGGACACCTTCGGCCACGTCGTTCTGGGGTGGATCTGGCTCCGCCAGGCCGTGGTAGCGGTCCGTGCACTACCTTCGGCTGAGGGGTCGGATGTCGCTTTCTATCGCGGGAAACTACAAGCCTGTCGCTATTTCTATCGCTACGAGATGTCGCGGGTATCCGAGCGCTGCGCGTTCCTGGCCAGCGCGGACGACACTTGTCTCGCTGCCGTGGAATCCTGGTTTTAACGGGGCGCCCCGAAACGTATGGCGCGCTTTGAGCGGCGTAGGGGAACACATTATTCGCCCGCAAGCTGGCTCCTACGCTTCGAACCGTATAGGAGCCCGCTTGCGGGCGAACAGATACGATATGCTTTCGGGCAACGACTTTAATTAAGAATCACCAATCAATGAGAACACGTCGATCATGATTTCCAATTCAAACATGTCTAGTTACGAGGAAGCCCGAGCCGAATTCAACTGGGATCCGCCGAAGCGTTTCAATTTTGCACGCGATATTATCGACAAGTGGGCCGAGTCCACGCCTTCCAAACCCGCCATCTTCTGGGTCGATGACGACGGCAACGAGAAGGAACTCACCTTTGCCGGGCTGAGTGCGCGTTCGCGGCAATTGTGCAACGCTTTGAGGGCCGCTGGTGTCGAGCGCGGTGATACCGTCGTCCTGATGCTCGGGCGGAACATCGAATGGTGGGAGGTCCTGACGGCCTGTCTGCGGATGGGTGCCATCTGCTCACCCGGGACGACCCAGTTGTCACCCAAGGACATCGCCTACCGAATGAACGCCGCGAAGGCGGTCTGTTTCATTACCGACGTGGACAACGCGGATAAACTCGAGGAAGTCGCCGATCAATGTGAAACGATGAAGGCAAGACTCCTGATCGGTGGCGAACGGGACGCCTGGTTGAACTACGACGCGGTGGTAGAGGCCGCATCTGCCGAATTCGAAGCCGCCGACACGGCCTTGTCCGAGGATGCCCTGTGCTATTTCACTTCGGGGACCACCGGCTACCCCAAGATGACGATCCACTGCCACGGCTACGGCCTGGCACACACCATTACCGGTAAATACTGGCTGGACTTGAGATCGGACGATCTGCACTGGAACATCAGCGACACCGGCTGGGCCAAGGCCGCTTACAGCAGCTTTTTCGGACCCTGGACCATGGGCGCGACCCTATTCGTGCATCATTCGCCGGTCTTCGATCCGGTGCGAACGCTGAAACTCCTCGCGAAGTATCCGATCACGACGATGTGCGGTGCGCCGACGATCTATCGCATGCTGGTGTTGCAGGATCTCAGCGCGTACGAATTTCCAAAACTGCGTCATTGTGTCGGGGCCGGCGAACCGCTCAATCCGGAAGTCATCGAGACCTGGAAGACGGCCTTCGATATCGTCATTCGCGACGGTTATGGCCAGACCGAGACGGTACTGGTCTGCGGCAACTACCTGTGCCTCGAACCTCGCTTTGGATCGATGGGCAAACCGAGTCCGGGGATCGAGCTCGGCATTGTCGACAACGACGGCCGGGCACTCGCTGCAAATGAAGAAGGAGACATCGCGATCCGCGTCAAGCCGCGACCGGCGCCGGGGCTTTTCATTGAATACCGGGGGGACGACGCAAAGTACGACGCGTGCTTCATCGGCGATTGGTATATCACCGGTGATCGCGGATACATCGACGATGACGGCTATTTCTGGTTTGTCAGCCGCGCTGATGACGTCATTCTGTCGGCGGGGTACCGCATCGGACCGTTCGAAGTTGAAAGTGCGCTGATCGAGCATCCGGCCGTGGCCGAATCGGCGGTGGTCGCGAGCCCCGACGAAACACGGGGCGCCGTGGTCAAGGCCTTCGTCGTTCTGGCGCCGGGCTTCGAGGCGAATGACGATTTGGTCACGGTCTTGAAGAATCACGTCAAGGACGTGACGGCTCCCTATAAATATCCGCGGAAGATCGAGTTCGTCGAGAGCTTGCCGAAAACCGTCAGTGGCAAGATCCGGCGCGTCGAGTTACGCGCGCGAGAAGCGGGATAGCTCGCGCGCCCGGCATCCGCACGGGTGAATCCCACTCGATCGGGGTCGATCGCATGATCCAATGACCGTGGAAACTCACTCTGCAGACCCCGCCGTGCGCCGCGCGACGATCTTCATGATCATGCTCAACTCGATCAGCACCGCCATGATGCTTTCCGCGGTCAACGTGGCCTTACCGGACATCGCACGCGACCTCGACATCGACGCCGTCGTTTTGAGTTGGATTCCGATGACCTATCTCATGGCCAGCGCGGCATTCGTCCTCGCCTTCGGACGGTTGGCGGATATGTTCGGACGAAAACGCCTGTACCTGATCGGTACCGCCGGGGTCATCGTCACATCAGTCGTGGCGGCTTGTTCTTCGACGGGCTATGAATTGATCGGCGGACGCGTGCTGCAGGGAATATGTGCCGCCATGCTGTATGCGACTAACGTTGCCATCGTCTCTTCGGTTTTTCCGCCGGCGCAGCGCGGGCAGGCGATCGGGTATACCGTTTCCACAATTTATCTCGGCCTCGCGCTGGGGCCGGTGCTCGGCGGGTGGCTGATCGAATTTTCTAATTGGCGCGCGACCTTCCTGATTCACATTCCGCTGGCAGTCATCGTGCTGTTCATTGGAATGACGCGCTTACCCGTCGAATGGAAAGCTGAAGAACGCGGTGATTTCGATCCATTGGGAGCCGTCTTGTACGGCGTGGCCATCATCGTCTTCATGATCGGCGTATCGACCCTACCGAACTTTTCCTCGATAGGGATGATCGCGGCGGGCATTGCGGGGATTTGGCTTTTCTTTCGCCACGAACATCGCCATCCGCATCCCATTTTTGACGTGGAGTTGTTCTATTCCAACCGGGTCTTCACGATGTCCTGCCTGGCCTCGCTGGTCATGTATACGGCGACCTTCGCCAACGTCGTTCTTGTCAGTCTCTACCTTCAGTACCTCAAGGGCATCGCGCCGGGAACCACGGGTTTGGTCCTCATGGCGCAGCCGCTGATGATGGTGGTGGTTTCGCCCGCTGCCGGCAAGTTATCCGATCGCTTGGAGCCACGCATCATCGCATCGCTGGGTATGCTGGTGACGGCGGTTGGGCTCGCGTCGTTCGCGCTGCTCGACGAAATGAGTTCGATATCTACAGTCGTGGGCTGCTTGTTGACCACCGGGTTGGGGTTCAGCTTGTTCACCTCACCTAATGCCAACGCGATCATGGGTGCGGTGGGACGGGGTGACTACGGGCGCGCCACCGCCGCGATGGCGGTCATGCGCGTGGTCGGACAGATGGCCAGCATGGGATCGGTCGCGATGGTGTTCGCTTTGTGGCTGGGGCCCGTGCGCATTACACGGGCGGTCTATCCGGCGCTCGGCAATGCCATTGCGATCTGCTTCACCTTGGGGGCCATTCTCTGCACCCTGGGGATCATCCTTTCCCTGACGCGCGGCCGCATGCACGTGTCGCTCTTGGACAAGCCGGATTAGTGGCCGCGAAGAAGCGCCGGGAAATACGCGGACAAATTGCCTATTTCTTGCAAAGACACGCCTTGTTATTCGCGTTCTAGAAATAGCTAAATTTCCCCCGCATTTTTGTCCCCATAGATCTCCCTGGAAACATGACTTCGATTCACCGTGGCGTCCTGTTCCCGGTTTATCTGCCGGCTGTGTTCCTGGGCGTCCCGGCGCAGGCCGTCCTCATTCTTTTGCCACTCTACGTGCTCGAACTTGGCGGCAGCGTGGCGGCTGCCTCTGCGGTCGTGGGGTTACGCGGGGTCGGCATGATGGTGGCCGACATCCCGGCAGGCATGCTGGCTGGGCGCTTCGGCGATCGCGTCGTGATGTTATTCGCGATGATACTAATAGGGAGCGCCTACCTCACCTATGCACTGGTTAACGAGGTGTCATGGTTTTACCTGCTCGCATTCATCAACGGTGCGGGCAGCAGCACGTTCCTGCTTGGCCGTATGTCGTACATCACCGCGGCCTGCAGTCCGCGCGAACGCGGCCGCGTCATCTCGATGATCGCGGGCAGTATGCGCGGCGCGGCACTGCTTGGGCCGCTTGCCGGGGCGGCGCTCGCCGAGTTCATCGGATTCGAAGCAACCTTTATGTGTCTTGCTGCGACTGTCGTACTCGGGTTCTTGTGTGTTGCCATGACGGCCATCGACGATCCTCCGGACCTGAAGAAAATGCGCTGGCGCGCGGTTACGGATCTGGCCTTCGAGTACCGGGGTGTATTCGCCACGGCAGGAATCGCTTCGATCACTTTCATGTTGATGCGGGCCGCGCGCACCGTACTCATCCCGCTGCTCGGCGCTGAACTCGGGTTGGAGACGACAGTTATTGGCCTGGTCGTATCGGTTTCGGCCATCATCGACGTCGCTCTGTTCTACCCCGCGGGAATGATTATGGATCGCCACGGACGCCGTGCCACCGCCGTCCCGAGTTCGATTCTATTTGCCGCGGCGCTGGCGGCATTGAGTCTCGCAAATGATTTTTACTCACTGCTTGCCGTGGCGATTGTGCTGGGCGTCGCCAACGGACTGTCCACCGGCATCGTGATGACGCTAGGGACGGATCTCGCTCCGGCGGCGCGGCGCGGCGAGTTTCTGGGGCTGTGGCGCCTGTTAACCGACCTCGGTAGCGCGGCCGGACCCTTGACCGTGAGTCTGGCCGTGACCTTAGGTTCGATCCAGGCCGCCGCGCTGTGCGTCGGCGCCTTGGGGGCGGCGGGCAGTCTGGTGGTTTATCGTTTCGTCGAGGAAACTCTGAAGCGCTAGGAGGCTGCATTCCTCGTTCGACGATGATCACTCATAATCTTCGGCCAGAACGGCCGCCTGGACCTCAATTCCAGAAGCACTTTAAGGTCGGCATTTCTGGTGGGCGTGATCGCGCCTGAAGTCCTTGGCATCCCAGGGCGGCGCGCCATCTGCGTGAAAAGGAGAGCCCCGTTTATTTACTGAAGCTCCTCTTGAATAAAACGGATACGGTCACGTCGTTCACGCGTCAACGACGTTCCGCCGACCCCAGTTGAAGAACAATCGTTGCGGTGGAGCGTCGCGGCCGCGAAGGCGTTCGGCAAGCGTTTCCAGGATCATTTCCTGCACGATCATCAATTCGAACGCGGCGGTATCGCCGATGCGGATCCATTGCAGATCTTCGAGTTCGCCGTCGCCTTTGAGTTCACCTTCGAAATGGTCAGCGTGGACGGAGAAGAAGCGCGCGTGAAAGCGCATTGGCTGGAAAGCCGGCGTAATGGCCCGCCCTAGAAAATCGAGTTCTCGCAGATCGGGCGAGACCGCGCGACGCCGGAATTCGTTCCAGGTATCGTGCTTGACGTCGCCGATTTCGCCCGCGACGCCGAACAGCAGTCCCGCTTCCTCGAACGCTTCTCGTACCGCTGCCATGGCCAGCGCACTCGCTTTGCGCGTCGAGCCGGCGACCGCCATTCTAGGCGGAATATCGGGGTCGAGTTCACGTACCGGCCGGGCAGCGTAATCCTGACGTTCGAGCAACCCGCCCGGAAACACGTAGATGCCGGGTTTGAATCGCGCCTCGCTGCCGCGGCGCCCCATCAATATCTCGTGATGGGTGTGACGCTTGCGATAGATGACGAGACTGGCTGCGTCGCGTGGACGAACGGGTGGCATCTTGCGTGGAATTGATCGCGGTGTATGACCTCTCTCTTCCACATTGATTCTCGGTTAATGAAGGACCGCGTTTCAGATCCGCGCGGATTCAGAAAAGAGATGGATGACAAGCACACCGGCAATGATCAGCCCTATGCCGAGGAGAGCGGCGCCGTCGGGCAGTTGCCGGTATAGAGGAATAGCAGCGAGGGTCACGAGAATGATTCCCACTGCCGACCAGATCGCGTACGTCACGCCGATTGCGAGCGATTCGAGTACGATCGTCAGCAGGTAGAAAGAGATCCCGTAGCCGACCACCACGATCGTGCTCGGCCACAATTGTGTGAATTGCGCGGACGCCTTGAGCGCACTGGTTGCCGCGACTTCGGCGAAGATGGCGAGCGTGAGGGCGACATAGGGATTCATCTGTTAGAGGTCCTTCGTATCGTTGCTTAGCAAGATAGTTGATCGTCGCATGCACAACCGGAGTTTTGCGATGGCAGCGATCTTCACCGCCATTCGATGTTTAGTGCGGAGCGATAGGCTCCGGGTGTCATGCCGAACCAGCGTTTGAACGAACGACCGAAACTAGTAGGGTCCTGGAATCCGAGTTCGTGCGCGACATCGTACAGCATCGGTGTTCCGGCGGTCAGACGCACGTGGTCGTCGAATGCCCGCGCCATGTAGTTGAAATAAGTGCTGGGCATCAGCAACTGCTCGATCGCGGCCCGGGTCATTATGTGTTTGGCATCAAAAATCGTGTATTGTCACCAAATGTCCATAACAGTGGCTCCGGCGACGCTTCCATGTCAACCGCGTGACCATTATCGTGGCATTATCGAAAGTCCTTGAGGGGAGAGATCATTGCGATGAATGCTGAACTTCAGATCCAACCCGGGCTGCCTCCGAGTATCAAGCGCAATCCTAAGGTCGTGGTCGTCGGTGCCGGCATGTCGGGGATGCTTGCCGCGATCAAGATGCATGAAGCCGGTATTTCGGACGTCACTATTTACGAGAAAGCCGACAAGGTCGGCGGGACCTGGCGCGACAACCGTTATCCGGGCCTTACCTGCGACGTGCCCGCGCACGCCTACACCTATTCCTTCGAACCGAATCCTGAATACAGCCATCGCTACCCGCGCGGGCCGGAGATCTTCGAATACTTCGAACGCGTTGCGAAAAAGTACAACCTATATTCGAACATCCGGTTCAATTCCGAACTCGTCAAGGCTGAGTTCGTCGACGGTCGCTGGCAACTCGAGACCAAGGACGGCGAAGCGGTGACGGCCGATATCGTGATCTGCGCGAGCGGTGTTCTGCATCAACCGCACTATCCGAATATCGACGGGTTGGATTCTTTCGAGGGCGCGATATTCCATACGGCGCGGTGGGACGATAGTGTTGATTTGATCGGCAAGAAAGTCGGCCTGATCGGAACGGGCTCAACGGCGATTCAGATCTTCCCGCAGGTGCAGAAAATCGCCGCAAAAATGACGATGTTCCAGCGCACGCCGCAGTGGATTTACCCGACACCCGATCGCGTCTACACGGAAAAGCACAAGGAACGCCTGCGCAAGCACCCCTGGCTGGCGAGTTGGCTGCACGGATTCTATATCAAGCTCTTCTTCGACTGGTTCTTTGCTAAAGCGGTGATCGGTAACAAACCGCTGCTCAAATTCATCGCCTGGGTGTGTCGATGGCACCTCGAAACCAAGGTCGCTGATCCCGAGTTGCGCGAGAAACTCCGGCCGGACTATCAGGCGGCGTGCAAACGCCTGATTTTTGCCAACGGGTTCTACGAAGCGATTCAGGAGCCGAATGCGGCGCTCGTGACCGAAGGCATTGAACGCATCGAGCCAAAGGGCATACGTACCGCCGACGGGCAGTTGCATGAACTGGACGTAATTGTCCTCGCTACGGGATTCAAGGCGCACAACTTCATGCGTCCGATGGAAATGATCGGAGAGAAGGGTTTGACCATTGATGAAGCCTGGGAGCAGGGCGCACAGGCCCATCGTTCGATCGCCATGCCTGGCTTTCCCAACTTCTTCATGCTCGTCGGGCCAAACAGCCCGATCGGTAATTTTTCACTGATATTAATCAGCGAATTGCAGATGAAATTCATCATGCAGTTGGTTGATTTGTGGCGCCAGGGCAAGGCAGACGAAATCGAGCCGCGCCGGGAAGCCATGGTGCAATACAACGAAGCGATCAAGCACGCCATGACGGGCACCGTTTGGGTAACTGGCTGTCAGAGTTGGTACATCGACAAATTCGGCAATCCGGCCATGTATCCCTGGTCACTGCAGAAATTCCGCAGGGAAATGGATCATCCTCAATTGGCCGAATTCAAAATTCGGGCGCCCGAAGTAGCCCCTGGCGGAACCGAGAAAATCGCCGCCTGAGTGACCGAACGAGGCGGAACGATCTGATGTGGCGGGCCCTGGTGGGCCCGTTTTTTTTTGCAGTGGGCGTATACCGCGCTAAACTTGATCGTATGAGCCGGCGGATTTTCTCAGCAAAGCGCCTAAATTGCGGCCACGTCCGGTGGGCCGGCCACGCCGTTGCGGTGGCGCTCTTTTTCGCTGCGACGGCCGAAGCAATCACCGTTCATACTTGGATCGACATCGAAGGAGTGCGTCATTATTCGGATGTGCCACCCACTGCCACCGTCGCCGATCGCGAGCAGATCGTCATTGCGGAGTTCCTCGCCGACAGAGTGGACGCCAAGGACGATTACTACTCGATCGTCAACCAGTGGCAGCGTCTGCGTGAAGAGCGCCGGCAAAGCGACGCCCTGCGCCTCGAACACGAGCGGCTCAAGTTCAAGTCACCTGCCTTGGCGAAGACGCAGGCAGACGAACCGCTGCCATACCGTCGCGGCTACGCGATTTACCCCTATGGCTTTCCCTTTGGGCCGGACCGGGCTTTCCGCAATCCAGGTCGCCATGGATTCGAACTGCCGCATCGGGGACGGTCGCCGGGCTTCGCCGCGAAGCGGCGCAACGCGTTCGTCCACGCCACGCCGCCTGCCTGGCATCGCTAGCCCGCATATCTCACCAACCTTCTGCTGCGCCGGCCCAATGGCGCCCTGACTGGCGTTCGCTCGGTCGGAATGCTCGACGTAGTACGGATGCCATCCCTGGCATCCGCCCTTCGAGCCCGGCTTCGGCGGTTCAAATTCGTTCCCGACGAATTTGTGTCAACTACGCCTGCGCGTTCCTCGGTCGCGACAAGTCCGCCGGGAGCGGACTTGAACAGCCGTCAGGCTGGCCCGAAGGGCGAAGGGCAGGACGCCCGGAGTTACGCCAGACATGCCGCACCCTTGAACCGCCTCGCGACGAACGCTGGTGAGATATGCGGGCTAACAGCCGCGGCGTGATAGCACTTTTCGCGGAACACCGCACGGCGGCCAACCTGCTGCTGGCGCTGATGTTCGTCTGCGGTTTGTTCGCACTGACCCAGATCAACCGCCAGTTCTTCCCCGATTTCGGCATCGACATGGTAACCGTAACGGTCAGCTGGCCGGGTGCCACGGCGGCTGATGTCGACGCCAACATCGTGCAGGGCATCGAGCCCGAGGTCCGTTTTCTCAGCGGCGTCAAAAAGGTGATTTCGTCGTCCTACGAGGGGCTTGCCAGCATTACCATTGAATTCGAACCGGGTTACGACATGCAGGAAGGGTTGTCGGACGTCGAATCCGCGGTTGGCCAGGTACGGACTCTGCCGGAGGATTCGGAGCGGCCGGAAGTTCGGCACATCGTGCGTTACGAAACCGTCTCGCGGCTGGTTTTATCCGGGCCCTTCCCAGAGCATTCACTGAAGCAATACGCCAAGCGAATTCGTAACGAGTTGCTGAGCCGCGGTATCGATCGGATTGATTTCTATGGTGCCCGCGATGAGGAAATCTGGGTCGAAATCCGGCCCGAGGTACTGCGCAAACTCGATCTCAAACTCGGCGACATCGCGGAGCGGATTCGGGAGACATCGCAGGATCTGCCTTCCGGTGAACTCGCCGGCGGCGAACGGCAGGTCAGAAGCCTCGGACTCATGCGCGAAGCCGGTGAGATTCGTGAGGTCGAAATCAAGTCACTGGCGGACGGCCGCAAGATCCTGCTCGGCGACGTCGCGCGCGTAACCGAAGCATTCGAAGAAGGGGGTAAGAAGGCGATACGGCTTGGCAACTCCGCGATCGAGCTTCGAATCCGGCGCTCCATCAACACCGACGCGCTGACCGTGTCGGAAACCGTCAGAAACTACGTCGAGGAAGTCAGCGCCAGCCTACCACCCCAGTTGAAGGTGGAGGAATTCGACGTGCGCGCGAAATCGATTCGCCAACGCATCGATCTGCTCGTGGGTAATGGCTTGGGAGGCCTGGTCCTGGTTCTCGCCGTCCTGCTCTTGTTCCTGAACGTGCGGGTCGCGATATGGATTGCCGTGGGGATCCCCGCATCATTGCTGGCGACGATCGCGATCATGTGGTTGAGCGGTCAGACCATCAACATGATCAGCATGTTCGGCATGATCATGGCCATCGGCATCGTCGTCGACGACGCGATCGTCGTCGGCGAACACGCCGAGCAGAAATTCCGGGAGGGCATGCCGGCGATGGATGCAGCGATCGCAGGCGCGCGGCGCATGGCGGCACCGGTATCGAGCTCGACCCTGACTACCATCGCTGCGTTCATGCCGCTATTTCTGATCTCCGGCATCATGGGGCAGATCATCTCGGCGATTCCCTTCGTCGTCGTCGCGGTCCTGCTGGCGAGCCTGCTCGAATGCTTTTTCGTGTTGCCCGGTCACTTGAGCCATGCCTTGAAGCCGATGTCGACAGCGGGTCCCACCGGCCGCCTGCGCGAACGTTTCGATACCGCGTTCGCTCGATTTCGAGATCATCGCTTTCGCAGTATCGCCGAGCATGCGATCCGCAACCGCTATACGACCGTTGCGATCGCCGTCTCGGCGCTCATCATCGCCGTCGCCGTCGTCGTCGGCGGCCGCGTCGGTTATCAATTCTTCCCATCTCCCGAACCCGACAAGATCTACGCGAACCTTGAAATGGTCGCCGGTACCTCGCGCGACGATACGCGGCGCGCGATTCTGGAAGTCGAGGACGCCCTGTATCGCGCGGCCGGCGCCCTGGTGGCGGATCCGAAAGAACTCGTCGTCATGTCGCTGGGGAAGATCGGAACGACCATGGGCGGGAGTTCGTCCGCGGCCTCGATCGGTAATACCGACACCATCGGGGGGATCATCGTGGAACTCGTCTCCTCGGATGCGAGAAGCATCTCTGCCTCGGAGGTCATGCAAAACTGGCGCGAAGTGGTCGTCAAACCGGCGGGACTCGAATCACTGACGTTGACCGGGCAGCGAACCGGTCCGCCCGGGGGCGACTTGGACATTCGCCTCAAGGGGGGATCGATCGAGGATTTAAAACAGGCTGCGGGTGATCTTGCCGAATTGTTGTCGCGTTATGCGGGCTTGGACGACATCGACGACAATCTGCCTTACAGCAAGCCGGAGGTCGTGCTGGAAGTCAATGCGCGCGGCCGCGCGATGGGATTTACGACCGTCGACGTCGCCCGGCAGGTACGCAACGCCATCGACGGCGCCATAGCAAAGCGTTTCCCCCGCGGCGACGAGGAAATCTGGGTGCGTGTGCAGTACCCGCGGGAAGTCGTCGATAACGCCTTACTCGATCACTTTTACTTGCGTTCCCCTTCGGGGAGACAGGTCGCCCTCAAAGAAGTCGTGGAATTTCGCGACTCGATAGGCTTTGCCAGGATTCGGCGCGAAGACGGGCAGCGCGAGGTCTCCGTCAAGGCCGAGGTCGATATGCTTGTCACGCGGCCCGATCGGATCATAGAGGCAGTGCAGCGCGACGGGTTGATCGATATCGCCGAACGTTACGGTCTCGAATACTCCTTCGCGGGCCGCGCGGAAGACCAACGTGAAACGACGTCCGACATGTTCATCGGTGCCGTACTCGGGCTCACCTTCATCTACATCATTCTCGCGTGGGTTTTCTCGAGCTACCTGCGTCCACTGGTGGTCATGGCGGTGATTCCGATTGGATTCGTCGGCACCGTGATCGGCCATGGCCTGTGGGGTTTCGACCTGACGATCTTAAGTTTTTTCGCCATTCTCGGACTGTCCGGTATCGTCATCAACGATTCCATCGTATTGGTCACGACCATCGACGAACGACTGCGTGTCGAATCGTTGCCGGACGCGCTCGTCAACGGTGCCTGCGATCGCCTGCGAGCAGTGCTGCTGACCTCGGCGACGACGATCGGAGGACTCAGCCCGATCTTGTTCGAGAGGAGCCTGCAGGCCCAATTCCTGATCCCGATGGCCCTGACCCTGGTGTTCGGGCTGGCGGTGACGACCTTCGTCGTGCTGCTGCTGGTGCCGGCCCTGATCATGGTCCAGGAAGATCTCACCGCGATGATTGGGCGGCGCTTTGCTACAACCGCGACGGCTCCTTCGGCGGTCTAGCTAAAGCGCCTCCGCCACTGCCCGGTGGATCTCGAGCAGGTGCCCTATCGTGTCCCGCGGCCGCCTGCCGAACCCGCATTCAGTCGCAACACCGAAATTTTTCGCGTGGCGCTTGGCGACGTCCAGGCGTGCGAGCGATCCTTTAATGCCGTCTGTGTGATGCACCAGTCCGATATACAGTCGTCCGTTTCCGATCTCCAAATCGTTAAGCGGCTCGAAATAGGCATCGTCGGCGCGGTCCTTGGGCACCGGTACGTGGTAGAAATCGATCGGTCGCGTGATGGCGGCATGCGCGGCATTCGCCATGCGCACACAGGTCGATAGATCGGGCGGTTCGATGAGGTGCCGGTGGCCGAGATCGCCGTAGCATAGGTGCAGTCCCATCGCGACCTCCTCCGGCACGAAACCGGCCGCGCGCGTAACGGCTTCGAGGTATCGATCGATCGGCCTGGCCACCGGGCGCCAGGGGAAGATACCCTCGTGCTCGTCGTCGCACTCGATCGCCAGCACCTCCATGCAGATGTCCCACTGGATGGCCAGTTCACCCGCCGGGATGTCGTTTAGCATGCTTTTACTTTCCCGGGCGGCCGCGTCCTCGTACGCCGCCATCATCGCGGGAAAATCGTCCGCGCTGGCCGTAAACGGTCGCGTGGCGCTTTCCGCCAGCGGCAACGCGGCCATGAAGCGGACCTCGGGGCCCAGTAGACTTTCGGCTTTGAGCTTGGTGAAGCTGGCATACGACCGCCTGGCTTCGTTTGCATAACCGAACTCGGAAAAATGGAGATCCGAGCCGTCTTTGATGCGGAACTGCCAGTGGTCGTCGTAACCGCGCGGCACCCAGTCTTCGCCCGGCGCGCGCCATTCGTTCGGATCGGATGAATCAACGGGATGCGGGCGGCTCAGGGTTTCGAGTGCCGGGTTACCGTCGTAGGTTTGCGATGCAAGGAAGTTGATCTAGATCTTTCGAAAACCCGTTTCCCCGTCCGGAATGCACGGCAGGTGGTCGCCGATCCCTTGTGCGCAAAGACGCATTGCATCCTCCGCGTCAGACCCGGGAATGCTTCCCACCAGTAATACGTCGCCGTTCATTCTTATGGAGCGAACCTCCGATTGGTCCGACAGCCGGCTAGGCCGGTGCGGGTCCAGAAACACAAAAATAAACCGTAGCGATCACAGAGGCCGCAGAGCAATACATTAACTATGTGACCTGTGAACGATCTTTTTCCCCTTCTCTGTGATCTCTGTGGTTCATTTGCGACCGTATTTGGGAACCGGGGGCTTGAGAACTAGCCTATGACCTGTAGGGCTCCAATGCGCCGTAGCCTCCTAGGCCGGCACCGCCGGCAGGCCGGCGAGGGCCATACCGAGATCTTCCTCGTTGTAATGCTGGTCGTGCAGCTTGCCGGCGGAGTAGTCCATATAGGCCGGCATGTCGAAGTGTCCGTGACCGCAAAGATTGAACAGAATGGCGCGGCTGCGGCCTTCCTCCGTGCATCTGCGGGCTTCTTCCAGGGCCGCCGCGACCGCGTGGTTTGCTTCCGGCGCCGGAAGAATACCCTCGGCGCGGGCGAACTCGATCCCGGCCTCGAAACAGGCTTTTTGATCGTAGGCGCGCGGCGTGACGTAACCCAAATCGGTGCACTGACTCACCAGGGGCGCCATGCCGTGATAGCGGAGGCCGCCGGCGTGGAAGCCCGGCGGGACGAAGTTCGAGCCGAGGGTGTGCATTTTGACCAGCGGCGTCAGGTGCGCAGTATCACCGAAGTCGTAGGCGTATCTTCCCTTGGTCAAGGTCGGGCAGTTCACCGGTTCCACGGCGATGATCTCGACCGCTTCTTCGCCGCGCAACTGCCGCCCGAGGAAAGGAAAGACGATGCCGCCGAAGTTGCTGCCGCCCCCGGTGCAGGCGATGATGAGGTCGGGATAATCGTCCGCCATGTCGAATTGTTTCAAGGCTTCGAGCCCGACCACGGTCTGATGCAACAGAACGTGGTTGAGTACGCTGCCCAGCGCGTACTTGGTATCGTCGCGTTCGAGGGTGCGTTCGACCGCTTCGCTGATCGCGATGCCGAGACTGCCTCGACATTCCGGATCGTCAGCGAGTATGGAACGCCCGGCCGTCGTCATCTCGCTCGGGCTCGCGATGCAGGTCGCGCCGTAGCTCTCCATGAACGCGCGGCGATACGGCTTCTGATTGAAACTGACCTTAACCATGAAGACCTCGATTTCGAGGCCGAACATCGCGCCCGCAATCGCAAGCGCCGAGCCCCACTGGCCCGCGCCCGTTTCGGTGGAGATACGCTTGACGCCTGCGTCCTTTGAATAAAAGGCTTGCGCGATGGCCGTGTTCGGTTTGTGGCTTCCGGCAGGACTCACCCCCTCGTACTTGTAATAGATGCGGGCGGGTGTCTCGAGCGCCCGTTCCAAGCGCCGCGCGCGGTAAAGTGGGCTCGGACGCCACTGGCGGTAGATATTCCGCACCGGTTCCGGGATCGGGATCTCGCGCTCCATGCTCATCTCCTGTTCGATGACGGCACGCGGGAACAGCGGTTCGAGTGCTTCGGGGTCGAGCGGTTCGCAGGTCGCCGGGTTCAAGGGCGGCGTCGGTGGCTCGGGCAGGTCGGCTGCGATGTTATACCAGGTCGATGGCAGATCGCGTTCGTCCAGTACGTATTTAACGGTATCAGCCACAACAGGTCTCTCTTCGGTAATAAGAAGTTATCGAGGTGATAATAGAATCATAGCCCGCCCGGAGATCACAGCCTGCTACCCCTCGCGAACGGGCGCGCCGGTGGCGCGGTTCAACTCTCTCGTGCCCGAGCGGTCGACTGCGCGGTCTGTCCGAACAAATTCCCGCGCTCTTCATCGGTGGGCGGGCCCGCACGGCGAAATTCCGAACCTACGTTGATGCCGCGCGACGCAGCCGGCCTCGCCTTCATCGTTTCATGCCAGCGCTTGACGTTGGGGAAGGCTGCCAGATCCTGTCCGAAACGTTTATACGGAATCAGCCAGGGCCAGGACGCCATGTCGGCTATGGAATACTCGCCGGCGATGAATTCGCGCCCTTCCAATCGTCGGTCGAGGACGCCCAGGCAACGATTGTATTCATTGCGATAGCGGTCCCGGGCGTAGTCGTTGCCGTTTTGCGGCGCGTAGTTGACGAAATGGCTGATCTGGCCGGCCATCGGACCGAGGTTGCCGACTTGCCAGAACAACCACTCGAGGATTGCCTTGCGGCCCTGCGCATCGCCCGGCATGAACTGCCCGGTTTTCTCGGCAAGGTAGATGAGGATCGCGCCCGATTCGAACACCGTTACCGGCGCGCCCTCGACTCCCTGATCGACGATGGCCGGCATGCGGTTGTTCGGGCTGATGGCGAGGAACTCGGGCTTGAACTGATCGCCCGCGCCTATATTCACCGGGATCATCCGGTACTTTAGTCCGCACTCTTCGAGCATGATGGAGATCTTCCACCCATTCGGCGTCGGCCAGTAATAGAGATCGATCATCGACTTAATTCGGCCTCGTACCGTCGGCACCGATGACGCCTTCGTTAAACAGCTCTGCAATCTGTTCGGAGGAAACGCCGATTTCTCCGAGTATTTCCTCGGTGTGTTGTCCGAGGGCGGGCGCGCCGCGACGCGCTGTGCTCGGGGTGCCCTCGAAGCGCGCGGCGGGCCGTGCCTGGCGTAAGGTGCCCGCTTGTGGATGCTCGTAGGTCTCGACGATCGCGTTGGCTTCGATCTGGGGGTGTCCAATCATGTCGTTGCGTGTGAGGACGGGTGAGCAAGGAACTCCTTCGGCCTCGAGCCGTTCCAGCCACTCGCCGGCCGGACGCTCGCGCAAGGTTTCCTGAATCATGGCGAGGCGATCGTTAATGTTGCGATCGCGGAGCGCCGGCGTCTTGAAGCGCGGGTCGTCGAGCCATTCCGGGCGTTCTAGCGCACGGGTCAACGCCTGCCATTCGGGATCCTGCATGACCGCAACGCTGATATATCCGTCCGCCGTTTCGTAAATCAAATCGATGAAGCTCGCGGCGTCCTGCTGCGGCAGTTCGTCGCCGACGAAGGTCTGAGCGCCCATGTCCGAATGCCACAGGAAGGAGACGACGGCGTCGAGCATGGACAGCCGCACGTGCTGGCCCTGACCGGTGCGCTCGCGTACGAGCAGCGCGGCGGTGATCGCCTGCGACGCCATGACGGCTGTCATCTTGTCTGGCAGGATAGTGCGTACGAGCCGCGGCCTCTCTTGGTCGGATCCGGCCTGCACCGAGGCCAGGCCCGACAAGGATTGAATAAGAGGATCGTAGACGGGACGCTCGGCATAAGGACCTTCGAATCCGAATCCCGCGATCGACACGTAGACGATATCCGGTTTCGCGCCGCGGATGACGTCTTCCCCCAAGCCCATTCGCGCGGCCACGCCGGGTCTGAAATTCTGGATGAATACGTCCGCGTCCGCGACCAGCTTTAAGAGGATTTCCACGCCTCGCGCGTGTTTCAAGTTCAGCACGATGGAGCGTTTGTTGCGGTTGTTATTGAGGAAGGCCGCGCCGAGGTCGCCCCGCCGGTTGGCGCCCTTGCGTACGTAATCGCCGCCCGCCGGTTTTTCGACCTTGATCACATCGGCGCCCTGGTCGCCCAGGATCATCGTTGCAAGCGGCCCCGAGATCATCGAACTCAGATCGATGATGCGATAACTGGTAAGTGGTCCTGACATCTGGCCCCGTTCGTTTGCGCTGTAAATCGGATACAAGTTTAGCCTGTCTCGGGGCTCGCACTCGTCACGCCTCGGGGATTCATGATTTGGTCATTACTATCGTCAGGAACGGGCGTTCTGCCATCCCTACGCCACACGGATCGCGGCTTTGATTTTACGATATCATCAAATCGATCCTGGCACGAGATGTGCGTTGCTAGTGGAATGGCGATTCAAATCGGGGACGCAGCTTGAGAGATGTCGAAAAACTCGGCGCGGCCTCGGATGGTAACGAACGCGCGACCCGCTACGTGCGCGTCACGAACGCCGATCGCCGGGGTTACGTCGAATTCCAGTTTTCCATCGGCGACCCTTGGCTTTATCTCGAAATGATGCTGCCGCGCGCTGCGTTCGCCGAATTCTGCCGCGAACACAAGGTTGCGCACTTGAACGAGGAAGAAGCGCGCACGGTCGATGCGCAGGAAAACAAATGGCGTTTTGGCAACGAACAAGAGGAATGAGAGATGTCCATTGATCTGAAAACGGCAAACGTCGCACCCATCCGCCGTACCTTCGATCACCTGGTCGATAAACTCGGCCCCGACAAGAACCCGACCCGTTACCAGGAGGCGGTGTGGGGGCTTCAACCGAAGGTCAATTTTCACTATCGTCCGACCTGGGATCCCACACACGATCTCTACGATCCGAGACGTACCGCGGTGGTCATGGAGGATTTTGACGACCTGGTCGATCCGCGCCAGTACTACTACGGCACCTGGACCATTCAGCGCGGCAAACAGCAGCATTCGCAGGAAAAGAACTTCGACTTCGTTGAGAACCGGGGTCTTTTGACCGGCTTCGACAGCGTGTGGAAGGAAAAGATCAAGGCCTTTGTAGTTCCGCTCAGGCACGTCGCCTGGGCGGCCAATACCAACAACAGCTACATCGCCGCGTACGGCTTCGGTGCTCCGGTGACCTCAGCCTGCTCAATGCACAGCATGGATGAATTGGGCATCGCGCAGTACGTCACCCGCATCGGTCTCGTCATCGACGACTATGATCCGGCCGGGCTTGATATCGCCAAGACTGCCTGGTTGTCGGATCGGAAATGGCAGCCCATGCGCGCCCTGGCCGAAGAGTCCATGGTCACCAAGGATTGGTTCGAACTTTTTCTCCTGCAAAATTTTCTGATCGACGGGACCGTCCACCCACTGGTGTTCAACCGCTTCGATCGCGAGGTGCTCGCGCACGGCGGAGCCGTGTTCTCCATGCTGACCGAATTCATGGTCGACTGGTACGCCGAATCGACGCGATGGGTCGACGCTGTATTGAAACGCGCGGCGGGGGAATCCGACGCGAACAAGCGTTTACTCGACGGCTGGGTCGCCGCCTGGATGCCTCGCGTCCAGGGCGCCTTGCACCCGCTCGCCGATTTCGCCTTCAACGGTCAGGGCGCCGAGGTGATCGACGGCCTGGTCGACGAACTGATGGCGCGGGCTGGCAAGGCCGGATTGTCCGTCTAGGAGTCTCGACATGGCTGACAAGGTGTTCATAGCACTGCAGAACAATGCGGAGGCACAGCCGGTGATCGAGGCGATTGTCGAGGACAATCCCCTAGCCGTCGTCAACGAAACGCCGGGCATGGTCAAGATCGATTGTCCCTTACGGCTCGTTATCAAACGTGAGACAGTCGAAGCGAAAGCGGGAAGGGAATTCGATCTACAGGAGATCCAAATCAACCTGATCTCGCTCGGCGGCAACATTGACGAGGATGATGATGAGTTCGTCCTCATGTGGAACCTGTGATTCGAATGCGTCGGGGCGTCAGGCAAGCGAAATTGAACGCCGAATGACTTTGATTTAGGGAAACCGCAATGGCAAAAAACAAACGGATGGGATTGAAGGAAAAGTACGCGCTGATGACGCGCGGACTCGACTGGGAGACCACTTATCAGCCGATGGATAAGGTGTTCCCTTACGACACCTACGAGGGCATCAAGATCATCGATTGGGACAAGTGGGAAGATCCCTTCCGGCTCACCGTGGATTCGTACTGGAAATACCAGTCCGAGAAAGAACGCAAGCTCTACGCCATTCTCGATGCGTTCCAGCAGAACAACGGTCACATGAACCTGTCCGACGCGCGCTACATGAACGCCGTGAAGCTGTGGATTCAGGGCATTACTCCGCTGGAATACGCGGCGCACCGCGGTTTTGCCCACGCAGCGCGTGCATTCCGGGGCGCCGGCACGCGCGTAGCCTGCCAGATGCAGTCGATCGACGAGCTGCGCCACGCGCAGACCCAGATGCACGCCTTCAGCCACTACAACAAGTTCTTCAACGGCTTCCACAATTTCGCGCACATGCGCGATCGCGCCTGGTATCTTTCGATCCCGAAGAGTTTTTTCGAGGACGCCATGACGGCCGGCCCGTTTGAATTCGTGACCTCTATCGCGTTTGCCTTCGAATACGTGCTGACCAATCTTCTCTTCATGCCCTTCGTGTCGGGCGCCGCGTATAACGGCGACATGGCGACGACAACGTTCGGTTTCTCCGCGCAATCAGATGAGTCGCGGCACATGACCCTGGGCCTGGAAGTCGTGAAGTTCATGCTGGAGCAGCATGAGGACAACGTCCCCATCGTTCAGGCATGGCTGGACAAGTGGTTCTGGCGCGGCTACCGCCTGCTGGGCTTGGTCGGCACCATGATGGATTACATGCTGCCGAAGAAAGTCATGTGCTGGAAGGAAGCCTGGGAGATCTACTGGGAGGAAAACGGTGTCGCACTGTTTCACGACCTCGGCCGCTACGGTATTCGCCTGCCGAAGTACCACGAGGTCGCTGTCAAGGAAAAGGACCGCTTGACCCACGAACTCTGGGCTACTCTCTATCAGTTCGGCAATGCGCTCGGTCTTCACACCTGGGTGCCGGATGATGAAGAACTTGACTGGATGAGTGAGAAATATGGATCGCTGTTCGACACCATGTACAAGCCGCGCCTGCTCTATTTTCGCGAGCTCGAAGAGAAGGGCGAGCGGTACTTCAACAATCGCCTGCCGATGGTCTGCCAGGTCTGCCAGATCCCGGTTTTCTATACCGAGCCTGACGATCCCGAAACGCAGAGCGTCCGGATCGTTGAAGCGAAGGGCACCAAGCATCATTGCTGCTCGGACGGCTGCGCCGACATCTTCAACCGCGAACCGGAGAAATACGTCCAGGCGCTGATCCCGCCGCAACAGGTTTACCGCGGTGAGGCCGGGGGCGCGACCAACATCTTCGAATACGCCGAGTGGCTGCACCTGGTCAAGGACGTCGACACCGGCGAATACCGCGGCTCACCGGACAACCTGAACTGGGATGCATGGCGTTCGGAGCAGAAAGCGCCGCAGTCGGATGCGGCGGCCTGAATAGGGGAGGACATCATCGTGACGGTCAAACACCTGGGCGACAGCTACGACTTCAAATCCGAGAACCGCGAAGAGCGCTACGGCGGGGACATTAATTTCTACATTCAATGGGAACGGCATTTAATGTATGCCTGCCCGTCGGCCTATCGCGCGCCGCTCGACATGAAATTCCGCGAATTTCTCGAGCAGATGCTGCGGCCGGATTACATGTCCCATCCGGATACGGCAAAACTCGATTTCGACGCTTGTGAATGGAAATTCGATCAGCAACCCTGGCAGCCGGATCTCGACAAGAGCCTCGAGGAAAACGGCATCGGGCACATGGGCTACATTCAGTTCTCCTCGCCCGGGCTGAATGGCATGCACGGGGTCGGAAATTGACCATGAAACGACGATCTAGATTCGCCCGCAAGGCGCGCCCTCGATGCCAGTAGATGACCCGTAGGAGCCCGCTTGCGGGCGAATAAAACCTAAATGAGCTACCAACTCACGATTGAACCCTTAGGCGAGACAATCAACGTCGGTGAACGACAGAGCATACTCGACGCATCACTGCGTGCGGGCATTTATCTCCCCTATGCGTGTAATCATGGCCTTTGCGGTACGTGTAAAGTCGATGTTCTGGAAGGCGAAATCTCACACAATCATGCATCGGCTTTCGCGCTGATGGATATCGAGCGTGACGAGGGCAAGACGCTGGCATGTTGCGCTACCCTGGATTCAGACGTCGTGATCGAAGCCGAGGTCGACGACGATCCGGACGCAATGTCCTTACCCGTAGAGGATTTCGTCGCAACGGTTTCGCGCATAGAGAATCTGACCCCAACGATCAAAGGGATCTGGCTGGCGCTAGACGGTGATGGCATCGAGTTCCAGGCGGGGCAGTACATCAACCTCGAGATCCCCGGTCTCGATCAGCCCCGCGCGTTTTCGATCGCAAGTGCGCCCTCGGTTCGCAAGGAAATAGAACTCAACGTGCGCTTCGTCGAGGGGGGCAAAGGCACGACCTACCTGCACGAAGCGCTCAAACCCGGCGACCAGCTGCCGTTCACCGCGCCGCTCGGCAGGTTTTACGTACGCAAATCGGCGTCGGAACCGGTGATTTTCCTGGCCGGTGGTTCGGGCCTGTCGAGTCCGAAATCGATGATTCTCGACCTCCTGCAAAACGGCGACGAACGGGAGATCGTCCTGGTTTACGGAGCGCGCTCGATAGTGGAACTCTACTATGTCGATCTGTTTAAAAACCTTGCCGAGCGGCATCCGAATTTCAAATATTTTGCGGCGCTTTCGGAGCCTGCGGACGACGACGCCTGGGCCGGCCCCCGCTGCTTCGTTCACGAGCTGGCCGAAAAACGCTTCGACGGCCGCTTTATGGGTCACAAGGCCTACCTCTGCGGACCCCCGCCGATGGTCGATGCCTGCATCACGATCCTGATGCGGGGCCGCTTGTTCGAAGATCACATCTTCATGGAGAATTTCTTCACGGCCGCCGATGCCGAAGAACCGGCGCGGCGCAGTGCGCTATTCAAGAAGTTTTGAAAATGCCGTTTAAGATCACCATTGCCGAGACCGACGAACGTTTCCCGTGCAGGGAAGACCAGAACGTCCTGGCGGCGATGGAGCGCTTGGGCTGCGGGGGGATCCCGGTGGGATGCCGCGGCGGCGGTTGTGGAATCTGCCGCGTCCAGGTCGTCGGCGAGGCGAAATTCCGCACGCTCAAGATGAGCCGCGCGCAGGTGACCGAATCCGACCTGGCCCGGGGAATATGTCTCGCTTGCAAGCTGATTCCCGAAGGCGACCTTACCGTCAAACCGATCGGCGAGCTGCGCCGGATAATGGCATCAAGTCTTCACACGTCACTTTCTCGAATGTGAGGTGTGAAGACTTGACGTCCCTTTAGGAGGTAAACACGATGTCATTCAACGGAGTTATGCGGCCTGGCCACTGCAGTATTCGGGTGATGGAATTGGAACCCGCCTTGACGCATTACGTCGAGCGGATGGGTTTGATCAAAACGGACGAAGATGACCAGGGCCGCGTCTATCTAAAGGCCTGGGACGAACACGACTGTTTCTCGATCGTTTTGCGCGAAGCTGATGCGCCCGGGATGGATTACATGGGATTCAAGGTGCACAGCACCGCCGACCTGGATCGGTTCGAGGCTGATCTACGCGCCTATGGTTGCGACGTCGAGCGTATCGCAGCCGGCGAACTCAAGGGCTGCGGCCATCGCGTTCGCTTCGAGATCCCGAGCGGGCACCAAATCGAGTTGTACGCGGAAAAGGATTACCTGGGTAACGGCCTCGGACGCCTTAATCCGAATCCCTGGCCGGAAGGTCTCAAGGGCATGCAGGTCAACCGCTACGATCACTGCCTGCTGTATGGTCCCAATGTCCCGGACAATGCGGACCTGTTTATGACGGTTCTGGGCTTCGACCTGACCGAGCGCATCGTGACGCCGGATGACGTAATGATCGTCGCTTTTTTATCGTGCTCGAACAAGGCGCACGATATCGCGTTCGTGGATCACTCGGAACCGAATAAATTTCATCACGCGTCGTTCCTGCTCAACAGTTGGGAAGAAATCCTGCGTGCTTCTGACATCATGGGCATGCATCAAATCCCGATCGACATCGGGCCCACGCGGCACGGCATTACGCGCGGGCAGACGGTCTATTTCTTCGATCCCTCCGGCAACCGGAACGAGGTCTTCTGCGGAGATTACACCTGGTACCCGGATCGGGAGCCGATCACCTGGGATGCCGAAGAGATCGGCAAGGCCATCTTCTACCACGATCAAAAGCTGAACGAGAACTTCCTGAACGTCGTGACGTAAGAAACCGATACTCATAGGTGGGTCAGATGAGACTTTTTAATTAATGATGCGGTGAAAAGTTTCATTTGACCCCGCATATTTGCTGCTCGCAGCGATGCAATGTTGGGTTTCATATAGGCCATAGCATGCTTTTGGCCAGGCGAAACTCGGTGAATAAACAGGCCGCCGGCCGACGTTAAGCAATGACCGGGCAATTCCCGCCACTGCGCCGGGTTGCAAGGCAACGCTATCATTTACTATTAAAATCTAACAAAAGGTAGATATCGAATGGCTCAGACGCAACTGGCAACTCGCGTCGACGAACGTGTGAAAAAGGCCGTGGAGGCCGTCTGTCACGCGCGTGGGCTGAAGATGAATCGATTCATCAAGGACGCTTCCATCGATATAATCGCGCGACTCGCCGATCGCACACACGGTCTAAACCGTCGCGTGATAAACGGACAATAAGAAGAGAGAACACCTCGATCATGGCTCTTAAACTCTATACCCATCCGATGTCTCCCTGCGCACAGAAAGTCCGCATCGTGCTGACAGAAAAGAACCTCGAGTGGCAGAAAGTCCACGTCGACCTGCCGGGCAAGGCCAACCTCGAACCGGAATATCTCAAGCTGAATCCGCTCGGCGTGGTGCCTACCCTGGTTGACGACGGCCGCCCGGTCATCGAATCCTCGATCATCTGCGAATATCTCGAGGATAAATTTCCTAAGCCCGATCTGCGGCCCAGCGAGCCTTACCAGGTCGCAAACATGCGCTTCTGGATGAAACACATCGACAACAAGGTGCATCCCTCCTGCGGTGCCTTACAGTGGCCGCTGGTGATGGCGGACAAGCTCAAGACAATGAGCGAAGACGAGAAGCAGAAAATGGTCGACCGGGTCGTGGAGAAGCCCAGGCGCGAACGCCAACGGCGATTACTGAAGCTCGGTTACGAAGCGCCGGATGTAGCGGATGCGGTCGGCGTATACGAGAAAACGATCGCGGACATGGACGACCTGCTGTCGTCGCAGGCGTGGCTTGCCGGCGACAAATTTTCCCTCGCCGACGCGGCCATGGCGCCGTACTTCCAAACACTGTTCCAGTTTGGCTGGAACGAATGGTATGCCGATCGCGAGCACGTTGCCGACTGGTGCGAGCGTTGCCGCGCACGGGCTTCCTACCGCGTTGGTGTCGCTACCGATTTTTCAGCGGACAAATTGAAGGATTTAGCCGTTCGCGGCGCGCCGGCGTGGACGAAAATCCAGTCGATTCTCGTGGGCGTCAAACGCCACGCCGCCTGATCGACGGGAACATAGACGATGTCGACACGGACGAAAGCAGTCATCGCCACTGAACTGGCCGAACTCAAGAATTTCATCGACGGCGAGTTCGTCGTATCGAGCGAGGCGAAGACATTCGAGACCTGCGATCCAACCGTGGGCCGTCCGTTTGCCCTGGTTCACGAAGCGAGCGCGGCCGACGTCGACCGCGCGGTTCAGGCGGCAAGACATGCGCTAGACGGAGACTGGGGCCGCATGTCGATCGCCGGGCGCAGCGAACTCTTGTTCAAACTGGCCGATCGCATCAATCAACGTTTCGACGAATTCCTCGAAGCCGAATGTCGCGATACCGGCAAGCCGTACTCACTCGCGCGGCACATCGATATCCCGCGCGGCGCGGCCAACTTCAAAGTGTTCGCGGATATCGTCCGCAACGTGCCGACCGAGTGTTTTCGCATGGAAACCCCAGACGGCGCCGGCGCCCTGAATTACGGGGTGCGCGTGCCCAAGGGTGTGATCGGCGTGATCTGCCCCTGGAACCTGCCGCTATTACTCATGACCTGGAAAGTCGGTCCAGCGCTTGCCTGCGGCAATACCGTCGTGGTCAAGCCCTCTGAGGAAACGCCGGCGACAGCGACCCTGTTGGGTGAAGTGATGAACGAAGTCGGTGTGCCGCCCGGCGTCTACAATGTGATCAATGGCTTTGGTGCCGGCTCGAGTGGCGAGTTTCTGACGCAGCATCCGGGTATCGATGCCATCACTTTTACCGGCGAGACCGTCACCGGCACCGCTATCATGCAGCACGCCGCGGCCGGTGTTCGAGACGTCTCCTTTGAACTCGGCGGCAAAAACGCCGGGGTCGTCTTTGCCGATGCGGATTTCGATCAAGCGGTGGACGGCATCACCCGCGCGATATTCGCCAACTGCGGGCAGGTCTGCCTTGGTACGGAGCGCGTTTACGTGGAACGCCCGATATTCGATCGCTTCGTCGAAGCGCTCAAGGAGCGCGCCGAAGGATTCAAGACCGGCATTCCGTCCGATCCATCGACCGGCCTCGGCCCCATGGTCAGCAGCCAGCAGCGCGACAAGGTGTTGTCGTATTATGAGCGCGCCCGCACGCTTGGCGCCGAAGTGGTCACGGGCGGTGGCATCCCGGACGTGCCGGCCGAGCTTGCGGGGGGCTTCTGGATCGAACCCACACTCTGGACCGGCTTGCCCGAGGATTCGCCGATCGTCACTGAAGAGATCTTCGGACCCTGTTGTCACCTGCGGCCGTTCGACGAAGAAGACGAAGTCCTTGCGCTTGCAAACGATACCGATTATGGCCTATGCACCACCATCTGGACGCAGAACGGGCCCCGCGCGCATCGCATCGCGGAGCAGATCGAAGTTGGCATCACCTGGGTGAACTGCTGGTTCCTGCGTGATTTGCGTACGTCGTTCGGCGGTTCCAAGCATTCCGGGATCGGCCGCGAGGGCGGCGTACATTCGCTCGAGTTCTATACCGAGCTGCGTAACGTATGCATGAAACTGTGAGTAAATACGTATGCGTAGGAGGGGAATCGATTCGCCCGCAAGCGGGCTCCTACGGTGCTGATGCCGTAGATCCCCGGCAACCGTAGGAGCCCACCTGCGGGCGAATGAAATCTAGAAGGGCGGACACCATCTTGGATAAAAAGAAAATCGAACAATTCGGCGACGCCCTGTACGATGCCATGATCACGCGCGAAACCATCGACCCGCTGACCGAGCAGGCGCCCGGCATCCAGGTCGAGGACGCGTATCAAATCTCGCTTCGCATGCTGGAGCGGCGGACTGCTGCCGGAGAACATGTCATCGGCAAGAAGATCGGCGTCACCAGCAAGGCCGTCATGGACATGCTCGAGGTCTACCAGCCGGACTTCGGATTTCTGACGGACCGCATGATGTTTTCCACCGGCGCTGAAGTACCCGCCAGTACCGAGATGATCCAACCGCGGGCGGAAGGCGAGATCGCCTTCATTCTTAAGGATCGTCTCGCGGGGCCGGGCGTGACCAATGCCGATGTGCTCGCCGCGACCGATTTCGTCATGCCGTGCTTCGAGATCGTCGATTCACGGATCCGCGACTGGAAGATCAAGATCCAGGACACCATTTCGGACAACGCTTCCTGTGGGGTCGTCGTCATGGGTGACCGCATGGTCAAGCCGACGGACGTCGATTTGAGTACCTGCGGCATGGTGGTCGAGCTGAACGGCGAGATCATTTCGACCGGCGCCGGGGCCGCCGCGTTGGGCTCGCCGGTCAACTCCGTCACGTGGCTGGCGAACACACTGGGGTCATTCGGCATCGAACTCGAGGCAGGGGAAGTGATTCTCTCGGGTTCGCTCGTGCCGCTGCAGCCGGTCAAGGCGGGTGACAACATGCACCTCGCGATCGGTGGCATCGGCCAATGTTCGGTCAGGTTCAACTGAAATGGCAGCTAACTCATAAAGGGTAACGAGAAACGTATGGTGACAGTCAATGCAGCATTAATCGGATCGGGCAACATCGGCACCGATCTCATGATCAAGGCCCTGCGCAGTGAATCGATCAACCCGGTGTGGATGGTGGGCATCGACGCGGACTCGGATGGTCTGGCCAGAGCCAGGGCGGCCGGTTTGAAAACGACCCACGATGGCATCGACGGACTTCTGCCGCACCTCGAGGGAGACGGTATCCAGATGGCCTTCGATGCGACTTCGGCTTACGTCCATGCCGAGAACGCGCGCAAGATGGCGGAGAGAGGCGTTTTCATGATCGACCTGACGCCCGCTGCCATCGGTCCTTATTGCGTACCGACGGTGAACTTGAAGGAGCACGTCGGCAGACAAGAGATGAACGTCAACATGGTCAGCTGCGGCGGCCAGGCCACCATTCCCATGGTTGCCGCGGTATCGCGCATCCAGCCCGTCGCCTACGGTGAGATCATCGCCACCGTGGCGAGCAAATCGGCCGGACCCGGCACGCGCAAGAACATCGACGAATTCACTCAAACGACGGCACGCGGCGTCGAGCAAGTCGGCGGCGCCGAGAAAGGCAAGGCCATCATCATCCTGAATCCAGCCGAGCCCCCGCTGATCATGCGCGATACGGTGCACTGCCTGACCAGTGACACACCGGATGAACCAGCGATCACGCAATCGGTTCACGCCATGATCGCCGAGGTGCAGAAATACGTGCCCGGCTACCGACTCAAGAACGGACCGGTGTTCGACGGTAAGCGCGTGTCGATTTTCCTCGAGGTCGAGGGCTTGGGCGACTACCTACCCAAATATGCCGGCAACCTGGACATAATGACCGCGGCCGCGCTCAGAACCGGTGAAATGTTCGCCAAGGAAATCATGGACGGCACCCTGAGCTTGTCGGCCGTCAGCGCCTAAGGGGATCATCGACATGGATCTCGAAGGAAAGAGCGTCAAGCTTCACGACATGTGCCTGCGCGACGGCATGCATGCGAAGCGGCATCAAATTTCAACCGAACAGATGGAGATCGTCGCAACCGCGCTCGACGAGGCCGGCGTACCCCTGATAGAAGTGACCCACGGCGATGGGCTGGGCGGCGCGTCGATCAACTACGGCTTCCCGGCGCACACCGACGAAGACTATCTCAACGCCGTCGTGCCGCTGATGAAACAGGCCGGCGTCTCGGCGCTGCTCATTCCGGGGATCGGCGCCGTCGACCATCTGCACATGGCCAGGGATTGCGGTGTGTCCACTATCCGCATCGCCACGCATTGCACCGAAGCCGACGTCGCCGAACAGCACATCGCTGCATCTCGGAAGCTCGGTCTGGATACCGTAGGTTTCCTGATGATGGCGCACATGGTATCTCCCGAGAATCTCCTGGCGCAGGGCAAGCTCATGGAGTCCTACGGCGCGAATTGCATTTACTGCACGGACTCCGCCGGCTGCATGCTGCCCGACGACGTCACCGATCGCATCGGTGCTTTGCGCGCGGGGCTGCAAGCCGATACCGAAATCGGATTCCACGGCCATCACAACCTGGCGCTGGGCGTGGCGAATTCATTGGCGGCCATCGAAGCGGGCGCGGTGCGGATCGACGGCTCTGCCGCGGGGCTCGGTGCGGGTGCCGGCAACACGCCGCTCGAAACCTTCGCCGCGGTACTCGACCGCATGGGTGTTCAGACCGGCATCGACGTGTTCAAGCTGATGGACGTGGCGGAAGACATCGTGACGCCGATGATGGATCAACCCATCCGCGTCGACCGCGATTCTCTGATCTTGGGTTACGCGGGCGTCTACTCTTCTTTCCTGCTGCATGCGAAGCGCGCTGGTGAAAAATACGGCGTCCCCTCGAGTGAAATCCTGGTCGAACTCGGCGAACGCAAAACCGTCGGCGGGCAGGAGGACATGATCGAGGACGTCGCGCTCAATATAGCGCATCGACGCAATTCGGAAGCTTCGCCGTGACGCTCGATTCCGCGACGATCACAGCGCTCGCGAACCGGCTCGAGGAAGCCGAGCGCAAGCGGGCGCCGATCACCAAGATTACGGACGAATTCCCGGATTTGGACTTCGACGATGCCTATGCGATCCAGAACGCCATTCGGGAGAGCAAGATCAATGCTGGGTTAAGAGTTGCCGGGCTTAAGGCCGGTCTGACATCGCAGGCCAAGATGAAACAAATGAACGTCGACGAGCCGGTGTTCGGGTTTCTGTGCGACGAAGGCGCTTTTCCCGACGGCGGTGAGATCGAAAGGGATCATTTCATCGCGCCGCGGATCGAAGCGGAAATCGCTTTCGTAACCAACGCGGAACTCGCGGGTCCGGGCTGTCACCTGGCGCAGGTGCTGGCCGCGACGGAATTCGTCATGCCGGCCGTCGAAATCCTCGATTCCCGCTACGAGAATTTTCGCTTCGATCTGATCAGCGTGGTCGCCGATAATACCTCGGCGGCGGGATTCGTCACCGGCGGGCGGGCGCGGACACTCGGCGCGCTCGATTTGAGAACCTTGGGCTTGGTGGTCGAGAAAAACGGCGCTGTAGTCGAAGTTGGAGCAGGGGCCGCGGTCCTGGGGCATCCGGCGGCATCGGTTGCTATGCTGGCCAATCACCTCGCGCGCCGCGGTGAGGCTATTCCCGCGGGGTCTTTCGTCATGACGGGCGGTATCACCGCGGCGCTGGCGGTTGAACGGGGCGATAACATTGCGGTGCGATTCCAGGAGCTCGGGTCCGTTTCGATGCGGTTCGTCTGAGGGCGGGCCGACGAAATAGAACCACGTGGAACGCAAGGAACACGGAGGGAAGAAAAAATCACCGTTTACATGCCCTATTAAGCGGTCATCAAAAAACGTCAATTTTTCTCTCGCAAAGGCGCAAAGACGACAAGAAAGCAGTGAGCATAATTTTAATAACAATAACTTATCTCTTTGCGCTCTTTGCGTCTTGGAGAGAACAATTCTTTTTGGATGGATATAATTCGGCTGTTTTACTTCGTGTTCTCCGATTTATTGCGATGGTATTTGGGAACATGTGGCCTAAGAACTAACCTATCGATCGGAACATAATGAGAGATTACTGATGAGGGGAGTAAAGAATTCGTGTGGGATCTGAGACGAAGGCGCGCTGGAAGCATCGCGCCAGGCGTGATCGTTGCCGCGGCGATTATCCTGGCAGGCTGCGAAGCGCCGCTCGTGCTCGATGGCGTCGAGCGGATGCGGGCGCAGCCGATTCACCGTACCGACCGCTATCAAGCGGCGGCACGGATCGACGACCACGTCGTCGTGGTCGGCAATCAGGGTGTGGTCTTACGGTCGTCGGATAAAGGTGCAAGCTGGGCGCGCCTCGAACTCGAGGGCTGGCCCGCGCTCATCGACATTGCTGTCTGCCCCGATGGCAGTTTCGCGGCGCTGGCTTACGAACAGAAGGTGTATCTGTCGACGGACCGGGGCGCGACGTGGTCGGAAAAAGCGATTGATACGCCGGAGACACCGCAGTCGATCACGTGTGCGCAGGACGGCAGGCTCTGGGTCGTTGGCAGTTACACCTCGATCTGGGCGAGTTCCGATGCGGGCGGCAGCTGGTCGGAAACCGCGCTCGGTGAAGACACAATCTTGACCACGGTGCAGTTTTTCGGCGCGGACAAGGGCTTGATCACGGGTGAATTCGGCATCGTGCTCAAGACCACCGACGGGGGTGAAAACTGGGAGAGGCTGCCGTCGATGCCCGGCGAATTCTATTCACAGGAGGCCTACTTCGCAGATCCGTCCACCGGTTGGAGCATCGGTCTTGGCGGTTCGATCTGGCATACGACGGACGGCGCGCAGACATGGACGAAGCAGCCGACCGGCACAGCTGTGTCGCTCTACGGTATCGAATCCGTCGGCGGGCGCCTTTATGTCATCGGGGGTGAGGGCGCCATGCTGTCGTATCGCGACGGCACCTGGCACGCATTTGATCACGGCAAGCCGGTCAGGCTCTACATCCGCGCCATCGCGGCGCTGGGTGACGGGCAAGTGTTGATCGGTGGCGTGGGCGGGTCGCTCTACGTGATCGATACCGGTGGGGCCTAAAGGGAAGCACGATGGACACCAGCCAGATTTTCCCCGCCTTCGGTCAGCTGCTGTTCGACAATCGCAAGAGGGTCTTGTTTCTCATCCTCGTCGTCACCATTGGCTTCGCAACGCAGATCCCCGCAGTACGGATGCTGTCTGATTTCGCCGATCTGCTCCCGCAGAATCATCCTTATATCAAGCTGCACAACAGCATCCGCGATACTTTCGGCGGCGCGAACATCATCATCATCGCGGTCGAAGTCGACGAGGGCACGATTTTCAACGGCGACACTCTCGATCGCATCTATCGCATCACGCAGAAACTCGACAGGGTTTCCAACATCAATCACAACCTCGTCACCAGCCTGACGCACCGGAACACGCGCAAAATATGGCTGACGCCGGACGGCACGATCAAGTCGGTGCCTTATTACGATCCGCATCACGAACCGTATACGCAGGAGGATTTGGAAAAGATCAAGCGCGACGTAGTGTCGAGCACGCGGGTGTTCGGGTTGCTGGTATCGCCGGACCTCAAATCCGCCCTGATCAAGGGGACGTTGCACGAAGGACAGCTCGACTATGGGAAGGTATTTAAAGAACTACAGCAGATCCGCGACGAAGAATCCGCGCCGGGTGTCCGCATCTATGCCAATGGGCATCCGGTGCTGGCGGGGTGGGTCGATTCCTACTCGCCGCAGATCCTTCAGATCTTTCTGTATACGATACTAATCGTACTGTTGATACTGGTGGTGTATTCGCGGCGGCTCTACGGGGTGTTGCTGCCGCTGATCGGCATGATCGTCACCAGTATCTGGGGCGTCGGCTTCATGGGGCTGTTCGGCTACAACCTCGACCCCCTCATGCTGGTCGTACCTTTCCTCATTTCGGCGCGCTCGATGTCGCACGGCATTCAGAAAGTCGAGCGTTATTATTTCGAGCTGGCACGCACCGGCAATAGGGACGAGGCGGCGCGCAATACTTTCAATGCACTGTTCAGGCCGGGCGGGCTCGCCATCGTCGCCGACGCCTGCGCGCTTGCGCTGATTGGGCTGGGTTCGGTGCCGATCAACGACAAAATGGCCGTTTATGCTTCGTTCTGGGCCATATGCATGGTGGTGACGGTTTTGGTGGTCGTGCCGATGTTGCTGTCCGTATTGCCGCAGCCGAAGAACGTTGAACTCAAGCACGGCGTGATGCGAAAGATCTTTCCGAAGCTGGCACAAGTGACCGGGACGCGGACGCGGTCGCTCGCGGTGCTCTGGTTCTGCCTATTCATAGCGATCGGCTCCATCTATTTCGCCTCTTGGGTCCAAATCGGTGAGCCCGAACCCGGTTCGCCGCTGTTGTTCCACGATCATGATTTCAATATTTCGTCGAAAGTGATCAACGAGCGTTTTCCGGGATCCGAAGAACTCTTCATCATTGCGAAAACCAGCGAGAAGAACGGCATCAAGCGGCCGGAAGTTTTGCATGCGCTGGCCGATTTCCAGGCACATATGATGTACGACTACACGCTCGGCGGAACCAAGGGCGTGCCGGACCTAGTGAGACAGGTCAACCGTATGACGCGCAACGACGATCCACGCTGGGCGGTGGTGCCGGCGCTCAACAACGAGATCGGCGGTCTCATGTTCATGTACATGATGTCGTCGCCGATCTCGGGTGCGCTGATCGAATTCCAGGATACCGACGACCGTGTCGCGAACATCGTCTTCTATTACAAGGATCACACCGGTGAGACCATCCGGCGCGCCATCCACATGGCCAAGGCGTGGATTGAGGAGACCGGCAACCAGATCGAGGGTCTGAGCATCGAACTCGCGGGCGGACCAGTCGGTGTGACTGCGGCGATCGACGAGGAAGCCTACGAGACCAACCTCATCGTCGTGCCCGCCGTGCTGATATTGATCCTAATCTTCACGCTCTGGTTCTATTCGTCGCTTCACGCGGGCGTCATGATCCTGGCGGCGATGACGTTCGCGACTACGCTCTCCTACGCCTGCATGGGGATTCTGGGCCTGGGGCTCAACGTCAATACCGTCCCCATGATCGCGGTCGGCATCGGCTTGGGCGTCGATTACGCGATCTATATGATGGACCGCATTAAGGAAGAGATACACCTAGCGGACTCGTTGCAGCAGGCGATTACGCGTTCGGTGAGCACTACCGGCATGGCCATTGCGATCACCGCGACGACGCTCGTCGGCGGCATCATCATGTGGATATTCGTATCCGACCTACGCTTCCAGGCAGACGCTGCGAAGCTCTTGTTCATCATGCTGGTGTTAAACGCCGCCGCCGCAATGTTCCTGGTGCCGGCCTGGGTCAATATCTTCAAGCCGCGTTTTATCATGCAGGCGGCCGAGGAACGCTGGGAACGCGGGAAAAGCTCGACGGACGGGGATGAAATCGCAACCTAGTAACACTAAGATTGAGTGGATGCATTTACTGTAATGACCCGGATATCGAAGAGATTGGTGTGGAATATCAACGCGCCGTTGGGTTTTTGTATGAAAACCGTTGATTTTCCTGCACGTTTCGCTTTGAATAAAACGGTCGCAAACTACAAAAGGGCGCTAGAATAGGTCGCCGAGCCGACATGAGCGGCACCGTGCCGTACTAGTATGGGGGGAAATATGAAAGGGCAAAACGTTTCGAGTCAATTCAGGGCGGCAACCGGCCGGTGGATGACGGGTCTGGGGTTGGCCTTCGCTGTGAGCGGCAGCGCCTACGCCTGGACCAACGCCGATCAAACCCTGGAACTCAATGGTTTCCTCGATAGCAGCACGCACCAGCGTGCCGACTACGGGCTGTCCAAGCAACGCTTTCGCGGACAACTCGAGTACAGCAAGCAATTCAATAACATTGGTCCGTTTAGGGAAGTTTCACTGAACGGAACGCTCCGCGCGACCTTTGACGGCGTTTATGATTTCAACGCCGATGATTTCGGCGACACGGCGGGAAGCCCCCAAACGGATATCCGCAGTTCTGCCTTTGAGGGCATCCTTCCAGGAACCGCTTGGGGCGCCTCACCGGTCACGGCTGGAAACCCCACCCTGCCGGGCGGTGGCGCATTCGGTTTTAATCTGGCTGCGAATCCGAACGCCGGTTTGAAGAGAGTCGGCGGAGAGCTCGGCAATACGAACAACGGCAATCGGTTCGGGGGAGGCCTCGAATTTTTCACGCCCGTGCGACCGTGTAACGTTGATTCACGTGGTTGTATCGACGGTTACATGGATGCGGGTGAAGACGGTCTGCGCATGCCCGATTTTCGCGACGACCATCGCTGGCTGCGCGAGATTTACATTGACGCCACCTTGCCGCTGAACAACGGCGATGAGATCAACTTCCGCATCGGCCGTCAACAGGTGGTGTGGGGCCGTACCGACTTGTTCCGCGTATTAGACCTGATTAACCCGATCGATTTCGCCGTTCAGAACATCTACGAGGAGTTTGAGGACAGCCGTATACCGCTCGCCATTTTCTCCGCTGAATGGCGCCTTGGCGCGACCCAGATCTTCGATGATCTCAATGTCCAGTTCATCTGGAATTTCGAGAAACATACACCGCACAACCTCGGACAGGGCGGTCAACCTTATAACATTCTATTGGCAGGTGATGCGTTTCGTGCGCTCAAGACCTGTTGGGATGTAGGCTGTACTGTCAATAACTTCGCGAGCGACATTCCCGCGGCCGATCCCCTTGGGCGTGGCGGTGTAATAGGCGACTTCGGCAACCTCGCGACTGACTTTCCGACAAATACTCTCGGCATCCGCGCGATACATGACCGTAGCGGTCGTGATCAGTTCGGAATGCGTGTGGAAGGTGTGTTCAAGAGTGTCGGCTTTTCACTCAACGCATTGACGTTCTACTCGCAATTGCCGTCGTTGCGAGCGGGGATCCCGTCACAAAATCCGTTCGTCGGGAATACCATTGCGGCGGGTGCGTGTCCTGCAGGACCCGCGTTTGCGGCATGTCCGTTGGGATTCAGTCCGTTCGATCCGACCGACGTTCCCGGGACTTTGAGGCCACGGCCTTTTGTGCCCGCATTCGACATCCACTTCCCGCGTGTCTGGCTGATCGGCACGTCGGCGGATTTCTACATCGATCCGATCAAATCGGCCATCCGCGTGGAGTTGGCGTTCACTAATGGCGAGGAATTCGCGGATACTTCGAAGCCGCGCCTGTTCTCGCAGTCCAACGTCATTCGCTGGGTCGTCGGTTGGGACCGCCCCACGTATATCCGTTTCCTGAACCCGAACCGTACGTTTCTGCTGTCGGCGCAGGTTTTCGGTCAGCACCTACTCAATCACGAATACTTCGAGAGCCCGATCAGCGGCGCCCGCATCGGTTTCATGGATTGGGAATACAATTTCATCGGGACCTTCCTGTTCCAGGGCTTCTACATGAACGACCGCCTGCAGCCGCGCTTGATCCAGGCCTATGACATGCGAGCCCAGGCTTACGTCGTCTCTCCGGGGATCGACTGGCTCATCGACAACAACTGGCGATTGACGGTCGCGGCCAATCTCAAATTCGGTCGGGGACGTAATGTCGTTGATGACGGTCGTACGGCGAACGGCTTTGCGCCTTTTACCTGTACCGTGCAGAACGCTGCCGGTGCCGCGGCTGCGGGAGCGCCCTGTGCCCCCGGGGTTGGTGCAAATGCGAGCATCGGCTCCAGGGTCGGCTTCGAGCCGCTCGGCCGTTTCCGCTCGGGTCCGATTGGTATGGCGCAGCACGAAGATGAGCTGCAGCTCCTGCTGCGCTACCGCTTCTAGGATGAACTGGTAAGGACCACAGACAGACCTATAATAAAAAGACAAAACCTTCGGACGACGGCGGTCCACGCTATTGAAAGATTTTAAAGAGAGAAGACTTATGAAAAAGGCCCACCTACTGAACACGATCGGGATCACGCTACTCGCGGTTTCGTTCAACGCGCCCGCGGAGTTCGAGTACACGGAACAGGAGGTGTTGGACACGTTCACCCCATATCGCGACAGCGTGCCGACCTTCCCCGGCTATGAACCCGGCACGACGGTTATCGATCAGAGCAATGCGGATCAGTTCAAGGAAATCCTCGTTCCGCATCACTACGACAACATCAAGGCCGGCTGGATGATCATCCGATCGGGACTGACGACCTCGTTCGACCTTCATCCGAACTACTTCAAGGCGACGATGAACGCGGTCAAGAGCCCACCGACATTGAATGCCGACGGCCTCGTCGAAAATTTCGTGGCCGGCCGGGCTTTTCCAAAAGAACCCGACCTGAACGACCCCCGCGCCGGACTCAAGATGGCCTGGAATTACCAGTACGGCTACAACTGGGGTGACAACGGGACCATCGGTCCCTTCTGGTGGTCGTTCAAGAACATGGATACCGGCAAGATCGAGCGCGTGATCAAGTTCGATTTTCATTTCCTGAACTGGATGCACCGCGTCAACCAGGACCCGACGCCGGAGTTTAAAAACAATCCGTCGAAGCTCTTTCGCTCGATCTACGCGCGCGTCCTCGAACCCTTCGACATCAAGGACACGCAGCTTCTGATCCACCGCTACAAGAACGACCTCAAGCGCGACGACGCGTGGCTCTACCTCGGGTTCCAGCGGCGTGTAAGGCGTCTCGCTACGGGGCAGACGACGGATTCCTTCCTCGGTACCGACATCATGATCGAAGACTTCGAAGGCTATAACGGCCGCGTGTCGGACTACAACTGGGAATACGCTGGTGTCTCGAACATGATGACGCCGTTCTACAACCACAACGAGCAGGACCTTGAGGCCGACATCCCTCCGGGAACCGACGGCTATCGCTTCATCAAATATGAGGGCGAGGGCGGCTGCTTCCCCAAAGTCACGTATCAACTGCGCAAGACCTACACCTTGATCGGCACGCCCAAAGATCCGAACCATCCCTTGATGGAGCGCAGGATGTACATCGATGCACAGACCTATACGATGCCGGCACTCTCTTTTTTAGACCGGAAGGGCGAGCCGTGGAAACAGCAGATCATCTGCCAGGCGCACTCGGATCATCACTTGCCCATCAACAAGGGCGTCGGCGTTTCCATTGACGACTGCGCGCATCTGGTTGACGTTCAGGCCAGGCACTGCACGTCCCTGCAATTCAAGGGGATATTAGACTCGAAGGACAATCCCCCGCAGATGTTCACGGTGCAGAACCTGCGAAAGAGTGGTCAATGACACGATCTCAGCTTGCGTAACGAAAAAGGGCGCCGATGGGCGTCCTTTTTTTGTGCTTTTGTGTAAATAGTGGAACGCAGTACCGCCGTCAGTGTGGTGGGCTGGGCCATTGATAGGCCTTGGCGATATCCGCGTGCAGTTGTAACAAGTCCTCGATTTTTTGTGTCAGCGGCCGCCGTCCCCAACCGCATTGCGTGGAAATGCCGAAATCAGATAGGTATTTTCCTGCGATCGCCATGCGTTTGAGCGCGCCGTCGACGCCATCCTGCAGGTGGATGAGCCCGAGGTAGGTGTGCGCATCCCCTACGTCAAGGCGCTCCAGAGGTTTGTAGTAGGCCTCGTCGAAACCGTTCGAAAACTGCACCGATACCTGGATGAACTGCACCGATCGCCCGCAGGCCTGCACACCTTCGTTGGCCATGTCGACGGATACGTTGAGATCGGTGATCTCGTGAAAATGGCCGCTATCGGAACCCTGCCCTTTTTCATGACTTAGCGAACCGTAGCAGATATGTAATCCCAACCACGGGCCCTCGGGGATCGGCTCACACACCCACTTCAATGCATCGCAGTAGCGCTTCATCGGATCGGACTCGAGGTAGCTCAAATCTGAGGTAAACCCTTCGAGGCCCTCGAGCGCGGCGACCTCCACGCAGATATCCCACTGGATGGCCAGGTCTTCATGTGGAATCGAGTCGCATATGTCCTTTACCTCGCGCCTGATCGCGTTTCCATAGGCGCGCCACAGCATCTCGAAATGCTCGGTCGTGTCGATGAACGGCCGGGTGGCGCTTTCGATCAGCGGGATGGCGACCATGAAACGCACGCCCTGTCCAATCACGCCCTCGTCGCGCAGTCGCTTGAAGATCGCGTAGGACTTCTTCGCTTCATCGGCATAGCCGATCTTATCGAACGCGATCTCTTTAACGCCGTCCGCGATGGTGAAAAGCCAGTGGTCGTCGTAGCCTTTTGGCTTCCAGTCGTCGATCGTGTGATGTGAAAGCGTTTTCATGTCGGGGTGTTCGGCGTAAGTACGCCGCGCGACGTAATTGATCCAGTAATAACGATCACCGATCTCGCCGTCCGGCAACATCGACGCGTGCTCGCCGATTGCGTTCGCCGCATTCCGCATTACGTCCTCGACGTTCCAGCCGTCCTCGGGTCGGGCAACGCTGCCGACCAGCATCATGTGTCCGTGATCATCACTCATGGGGGGCACCTTCTGTTAGTCGTGATGTACAAGCTAATTATAGAGTCGATTACCGGAATTAATCCCGTTCTCTATCCGCTTCCTCCATCCGGTCCATGAACTCGCGGCGCCAGTCGTCAATTGGCTGGAAAGTCGGGTCGCTGCGGTAGCGGGATTCCGTGTCGGCGAGGATCTGATCGTCGCTAAGATCGAAATCGAGCGGTTCGATGTGCGGCTGATCCACGTACCACGGCGAATCGCAGAAGATCTCGATGCGATTGCCTTCGGGATCCCGAAAATAGACAGAAAACGACACCACGTGGTTGATCGGGTGTACGTCGGACACCTCGGCATGTCGCAGGGTCAGGGCGTAAACGCGGCGCAGGTCGGCCAGGGAGTCGACGCGCATGGATATCTGGTTGAGTAGCGCATCGTCAGGACCGGCAGTGCGACCCTCGACTAGCACCAGTTGATGATGTTCACGGGGATCGCGGCTCAGAAAGGCGATTTTCTGTGAATCGTAGACGATGCCGTGGTCACTTGCCACAAAGCCGAGCATCTGGGTATAAAATCGTTTCATGCGTTCCAGGTCGAACACGAAGATCCCCAGGTGGCTGAAGCTGAGCTTTGGAAACGCGGGCATCGGGCGGTGCTCCGAAGTAAGGCGACAGTTTACCTATTTCGTGCACGCACGCATCTTGTTTTACGCATTCTCGAGTTAGCTGCACCGTTCCCCTATCGCCATAGATGAATCGAACAGGAGACATGACGATACCGACCGCTCCCGCGGCAACGGCGCCGGGCTACGACGAATTGATGCGTAGCGTCACAAGCCTCGAAGACCTGGTGCGGCGCGAGGCGGATGAGGCCGAACGGATGCGGCACTTGAGCGACACGCTGTTCGATGCGTTTCAGGCCGAAGGGCTGTGGCACCTGCTAACCCCCGCGGCGCTCAGCGGGTCGGAACTGTCCTGGTCGGAGGCGATGGCGGTCGCCGAGAGCGTATCGCGCATCGATGGCTCGACCGGTTGGTGCCTGATGGTCGCGGGCGTTCAGAATGGTGGCTGCGGTGCACTCATAAGAGATCCTGGCTGCGCCGAGGTGTTCGAACGCGGGATCGATACCAGTATAGCCGGGCAGGGTATTCCGCGCGGCTGCGCACGCACAGTCGACGGCGGTTACATGATCCGCGGCGACTGGAGCTACGGCAGCGGCATCTATCATGCCAATTGGATCCATAGCGGCTGCGTACTCATGGACGAGGGACAAGCTGTAATGAGCGAGGATGGCGATCCGGTGGTGTTGATCGCCTACGTACCGAAAGAAGACATCGACCTCAAGGACAACTGGGACGTCTTGGGCTTGCGCGGTACGGGAAGCTTCGACTACTCGATCGCTGATGAGATTTTCGTCCCCGACTATCGCACCTATGTTTACAGCAAGAATATCGTCGAGCGAGGCGGGCCGAAGTATTCGCTCGGCATCGTCGGATTCACCGCCTGGGGCCACACGTCGTTCGCGCTCGGCGTCGGCCGCCACGCTTTGGACGAACTGGCCACGATCGCGAAAGCCAAGGCCGGACCGTTCGGTATTCTCGCCGATTCGCCGAGCTTCAGGGAGAAATACGCCCGAGCGGAGGCCAAATATCGGTCGGTCAGGGCGCTGATCTATTCGGCCTGGAACGATATCGACGAAACCCTGGAGCGCGAAGAACCGGCGAGCCTGGAGCAGATCGCCTTACTGAAACTCGGGTTTCGCTACGCTCACGAAGTGATGTCGGAGATCTGCACCTTTGCCTACCACGGCGGCGGCGGCGTGGCGCTGCGGTCTAGCCCCCTGCAGCGATGCTACCGCGACCTCCACGCCGGCTTGCAGCACGTTCTGCTGTCGGATCAGATCATGCAGGATTGCGGTACGGTATTGATGGGATACGCTCGCAATGGCGCTAAGTGGGAACTGCTAGGCCTCAAGCAACCGGACGAATAAGTGCACCTTCAACGCCCCCTCTTCCGCAGCGCCTGAACCACGAAACCCGAAGCCTTGAGTCCTTCCGTGGTGACTTCGGAGCGTGGCTGCAGGGTTGTGCAATGCTGCGCTTGTAAATCGATCATCGTTACTGCATCGAATATTGGCACGTAACTACCTTTGTTGACGGGCAGATGATGATCGGGATGCGAATAAGCGGCGATAGCGAACTTCCATAACTCGCCCCGGTTATCGTAAAGTCGACCGTAGGCCGGGAAAAACGTCTCTGCATCGACATAGTAAAGTCTTTTCGACAGCGGGTGCTGGGACCAATTTGGTATTGCTTCGACGACATAAGCGGTTCGAAACTGCCATTTAATCGCTGGGAAACAGCCGCCAGTACCACCATAAGCGACGAAGCGAAAACCGTCGGTACCGCCTTCGCGCTCGCCGAGTTTAAGCTCATTGTGCCGGAAGAACGGTAATAGCACTTGGCGGGTCTCGATGTAGCGCCATTCCATATCCATGATGCGCCCGTTGTAACCGAGAAAATCCTCGATCATGATGTCGCTGCCGAGAAAGGCATCGGTATTCTGCCCAGTCGGCAGGCGTCGCACCCGTCGCTGCGCCGACAGATACAGCCAGCCTTCTTCCTGGCGCGTGTCGTCTTCGAGCCGATGAATTAGCACTTGCGTATGGCGAATGTCGGGCGGGGCCAGCACGTGAAGATACAAGGCGTTGAAAATCCCCGATGGATTGCGCGGCAGGTCAGGCAATGGCGGCGAGATGGTGCGGTGCTTGAAACGCAAACTGGCGGCCGCGAAGGACAGTTCACGCTCGACCTTGCCGGTGCGCATATTGCGATATTGCCAGTAAAAAGGCTTGATGCGGCCGCCGTCTCCGGCAAAGGCGTAGCGCATATTCCATGCGAGCTTATCGCCAGCGCGGGGGTCATCGGTCGATGGGGGATCCGGGAAGGGACGCCCTGCAATGTAATCGTGGAGCTTGCCTGGGCGATCCCCGAGCCGGGTTTGGCCCGCATATTGATTCGTCGCCGCCGCATAAGCGGGATGCACTGGAAATGATTCGCTCGTCGTAACCTCAATGGTGAAATACCCTTCTCCGATCAGGTCGATCAGGGTTTCGTCGAGATAACTCGCGTATTCAGAGACGTTGCCCGCATCGAGTACCGTGCCGGGCGGGGGCGGCTCCGTAGCGTGAACGATCCCGGCAGCCGCAAACAATATGATCGCGGCGGTCAGGCCTGGAAGCAGTTTCAATACTCGGCTCATTGGGTTCGGTGCGGTTCAGAGGCGGGACTCGCCCGCAAGCGGGCGAACACTAACCTATTGACGATTCGGCGTCAGTAATTTCATTCCGTGGGTACGGAAGCGTTCGTCGACGTCGCCCGCGAACGAAGCGCTTGGGCGAAATGAGTATACTGTGCTCCATACGATCGGATCCGCAAGACCGTGCCTCACCACTCCGAAAAACACGGAGATAATAACGTGAAAGATTTTACCGCCGACAACCTGACCGAAGAAGTCATCAAAGCCTATACAGCGAACGCGACGTCACCGCGCATCAAGGAAGTTTTCGGGTCACTCATCAACCACCTGCACGCTTTCGTTAGGGATGTCGAACTGACCGAGGCCGAGTGGTTCGAAGCGATCCAGTTTCTGACGGCGACGGGCAAGCAATGCGATGACAAGCGTCAGGAGTTCATTCTGCTTTCCGACACCGTGGGCGTTTCAATGCTGGTGGACACGATCAATCATCCCAAGGGCGGGGCGGGTACGGAGTCCACTGTACTCGGTCCCTTCTACGTCGAGGGCGCGCCCGACATGCCGGACGGCGGCGACATACGGCGACGGCGCCTCGACCGGGCGGAAACCTGCCTGGTGACCGGCCGGGTGACCGATGAGAAGGGTAAGGCCGTGGCCGGTGCTACGGTCGACGTGTGGCAAACCGCAGCCAACGCGCTCTACGACGTGCAGGATCCCGATGCCCCTCAATGGAATCTGCGCGGGCGTTTCAAGACGAACGAAACGGGCGCCTATGCGGTGGTGACGGAGAAGCCCGTTTCGTATTCCATCCCGACGGACGGGCCGGTCGGCAAGATGCTCGACGCCGCCGGACGACACGCTTTTCGCCCGGCCCACATTCATTTCATCGTTGCAGCGGAAGGCTACCAGCCGTTGACGACCCACGTTTTCGTCAACGGCGATGATTATCTCGATTCCGACGCGGTGTTCGCGACCAAGGCATCGCTGGTCGGCCAATTCGAACCCTGCGATGACGGCGCGCTTGCCAAACAATTCGGCATCGAGGCGCCCTTTACGCGGCTCGAATTCGATTTCGGCCTGATGCCGCACGCGGATTAGATGTGAACTCCGGCCCAGTTGCGGCGCAGCCAGAAGCCGGTGAACACGGCGGCCTGAAGCGCGCGGTAAAAGACATTCAGCAACCAGATTGCCGTGAGCCCGTAACCGAGTACGGGTCCGATCAGGTAGGCGAGCGGCAGGAACAACAACCACTGGTTGGCGACCGCTACGACCATCACCCGTCGCGCATAGCCCGCACCGAGTAGCGAATTCTGCAGCACCATCGCGACGGCTTCGAAAATTGTGCTCATACCGACCAGCCGTACCGGCCACAGCAAAAGCGCCAGCGTTTCCGGCTCCAGCCGGTAGATGGACGCGATCACCTGTTCGGGGAACAGCACCATGGGCAGGCCGAGCAGGCCCATCCCGACCATCGCCACCTTGACCACGTCCCAGCCCCATTGCGCGGCATCGTCCACCATCCCGCGGCCGAGCGCTTGGCCCACCAGGGTCGCGGCCGAAAGGCCTAGCCCCATGCCCGGAAGCAAGGCGATCAGCATGACGTTGATCAACACGCTGGCAGCGGCGACTTCGGCTGTGCCGACCTGGCCGATGATCCAGAACAGGACGAGAAAACCGGCGGCGAAAAACATCTGCTGAATACCCGCGGGTAAAGCGATGCGGATCATGGCGCCAATGTCACTGCCGGGCGGCAGGCCGCGCAGGAACCCATTATTGCGGGCGTAGCGCAGGCCGAAGACGAAATACAGCGTTGTACCGAAACCGAAGGCCATTACCGAGGCGATCGCGGCACCGCGCACGCCGAGGGCAGGTGCACCGAAATGCCCGAAGATCAGAATGTAATTCAACAATATATTGAGCGCGTGCATCGAGACCAGGGTCGTCATGTAAAGGCGCGTCATATCGACGGCGTTCCAGTACCCGCGAAACGCAAAGTTCATGGCAACGAACACGATTCCCATCGCCCGGATCTGAAGATACGGAATCCCGAGCGCGAGCACGTCCGGGTCATTATTTACCAAGGAATAGAAGCGTGGCACCGCGCCGATCAGCAATGCGGACAGCAGTGGCGCGATCAATATTACGATAAGGAGCGCGACGTTCAGAAACAAAGCCGTTTCGGCCAGCCGACCCTGCCCCTTGCGGCGCGAAGCGGACGCCTGCACGCCCGTCGAAAGCCCGAGAATGACGGCCTGCGCCATGAACAGCATGAACCCGCCGTAGCCGACCGCCGCAAGCGCCGCGTTGCTGTCGTCAAGACGGCTCACCATGGCCGTGTCGACCAGATTCAGAATGTTCTGGGAAATCATGCCGCCGATGAGCGGCAGCGCAAGCCCCAGGATACGATGGAACCGGTCTTTATCCAGCAATGGGGTGAAGCTTTATCGGGATCGAAACGCAGATCTTCAGGGGGCGTGGTCACCGGCATCGGGTGGTACGCAGTGCGGGCATTCTACTCATATTGCGCGTGTGAGTCCGAAATGCGTTTTAGCTACATGATGGAGTCATTTGGTAAACTGACGACTGTTTACCTCAAGATCTCTCCTTGTAAAGCTCTAGAAGATCCGATGAGATTTGTTCGTACTCCACTGAGAGAGAGGGGCACACAAATACGGGCGGAGACCGAAGCCCTGTCTACGTTGCTGCTCAAAGCCGGCGACAGCGATATGATTCAGCCTGGGAACTGAATGAATGCATAAATGAATAGTACATCTGCGCAATCGCTGGATGACGCGAGTAATTCAGGTTGTTTCAATTATCTGGACGCCTCCGTGCGGCCTTCGCTTTATCGAAACGGTGAGGTGCTCACTCGGCGCGACCCCGACGGCAGCGATGGCGGTAGCGAAGGAGTGTCACTTGAAGAGCGAAAAATGACCGTTCACAACGCCCGTCGCTTGAAGGCGGAAGAACGCCGCACGATCAAAACTAACGGATTCGAATGGCTCACGCGGCCGCTCGGCAGTCTCGGCATCGATTTTTTCGATCAAGACCAGGTCGTGCGAGAGTACTACGGCGAATGTGCGGAAATAGTGCAAGAGGTGACCGCTGCGCACGCTTTCGCTTTTGATCACAACGTAAGATCGGCTTCGGGTAAGGAAAATCGGCGGCGGATTTCCGGCGGGCAGCAAGTACAGGGTCCGGCCCATGTCGTGCACGGGGATTACACACTGTTCAGCGCGCCGCAGCGTCTGCGCGATCTCGCGAAGCCACCCAGCGGTAACGATACCCTACGCTCGATTCTCGACGAGGGGCAGTCACTCGTTGGTTCGGAGATGGTCGAGCGTGCGCTCGATGACGGCGGCCGATATTCGATCATCAACGTATGGCGTAACATTGCCGACGAACCCGTTGCCACCCATCCGGTTGCTCTGTGCGACGGACAAAGTGTGCAACCTGAAGACCTGGTGGTATTCGAGATTCACTACCAGGATCGGGTGGGCGAGAATTACTTCGCCAAGCATTCACCACGACACCAGTGGTATTACTACCCGGATATGACCGGCGAGGAGGCGCTATTGATCAAGCAGTGGGACTCCGCAGGCAAGCTGGCCCGGTCGCAAGGGGCCGAAGGCGATGCCAGCGACGGCAAGTCGCCCTGCACCTTCAGCTTCCACAGTGCTTTCGAGGATCCGGCGACTCCACCCGATGCCCCCGATCGATGGAGCATCGAGGTGCGCTGCGTGGTCCTCTACGACTGAGCCGGGGTGCACCCTCCAGGGGGAATAGGCGTCAGTACCCTTAATTCTTACAACGGTACTGAACCCTTATTCGTTACTCGTCCCCGGTTAGGAGCTTATCCAGGCCCGAGAATGGCTGGTGAGTCGCGCCATCGGAGTCGCCCTTTCGAGACGATTCAACTGCAGCTTGTTGTTCTACCAAACGCGCATGTTCGTTGTCGTGACAGTACAGACACAGCAATTCCCAGTTACTGCCGTCGGGCGGATTATTGTCGTGATCGTGATCGCGGTGATGGACGGTCAACTCGTGCAGGTTCGCGCGCGTGAACTCACGCGAACAGCGCCCGCAGATCCACGGGTACATCTTGAGCGCCTGCTCACGGTACCCCTGATCGCGCTGGTTTCGGTTACGTTGGGCTTCCGCGACGATCTGGTCGAGTTTTTTCTCGTCGATATCGCGTCGTGAGGGAGGCATCGATATAGCGCCGTGCGCGGCGTCCGGGATTCAGGCGATGAGCCGCTCCAGTTCGGAGAAGCTCTGCGCGAGTCCGTCGCTGACGTTGATGTCTTCGCCCAACTGGCGGCCGATCTGCGTCGCGGAAAATATTCCGCAGGCATGGAAGGCGCCACTCTCGCCGCCACGTTCAACGACGAGCGCGTGTTGTTTGTGCGACTCGATCAGGTGCATCACGATGCTGCTGACCGAGGCATGCTCAACGTCACCTGTATTGAGCGGACGGACGTCACTGCTACGCGTCATAATCTGCTGAACGGTGACGGCGTCGCGGTGTATGCGGTTGTCATTGGCCACGCGCAGCGGCTTTTCACCCATCACGTCCTGCGCCGATACCAGGCCGACGATCACGCCCGCTCTATCGATGGCGATCAACAGCCGTACTTTCGCATTGATCATGACCATCAGTGCCGCGTTGAGCGGAGTCTCCGGATTGATCGTGATGACGCGCACTTTTCTCAGATCAGTCATCACGGCAAGGGCCGGGGATTCCGAGGTCACCTTGTCCGCCCGAACGCGGGGCGATTGAAGAATTCGAGCGTCGCGCGGGAGCTCGAGCGGTTTCAAGGTATGCATGAAAGTCGTCATGGCGCCCTCCTTTCCTGAATGGTATGGCCGGGAGGTGTTGTAATCCAAGTGTACACGCTAATAATGTGTCAGGGGCCTCCGGACGGACGCCGCTTGTTCCATGTCGTGCCGAATTAGCGATGGACAAGCCCATGATTAAACCGGAGTTCTTCAGTTCCGGCCCATGGAAGCGAGAATAAGATGAGCGACAGAGACCAAGCTTTGTGGGATCTCGACGCCACGGCGCTAGCCGAACTCGTACGCAAGAGAGAGGTCAGCGCGCTCGAACTCATCGACGACGCAATCCGTCGCTGCGAGCAGGTCAACGGCAAGCTCAATGCCGTGGTTACTGAGATGTTCGATCGCGCGCGCGCGGAGGCGCGTGCGCCCCTGGGTGACGGACCGTTCGCGGGTGTTCCTTTCCTGATGAAAGATTTCGGCGCCGAAGTCGCGGGCGTCCGGTTCACCGAGGGCAGTTCCTTTCTCGAGAACTATATCCCGGACGTCGACTCCGAACTCTACAAGCGCTTCCGACAGGCCGGCCTCATCACCATCGGCAAGACCAACCTGCCCGAGCTGGCCATCGGCGTGACGACGGAATCGAAATTCCTGGGCCCAGCGTGCAACCCCTGGGATCCGACGTGCACGACCGGCGGCTCCAGCGGCGGTGCCGGCGCGGCGGTGGCGGCCCGTATCGTACCGATGGCGCACGGCAACGACGTCGGCGGATCAATTCGCATCCCGGCCTCCTGCTGCGGGCTGGTCGGACTCAAACCGACGCGTGGACGTACTACGCTCGCGCCCCATTACGGCGATCTTCTCGCCGGCTATTTCGTTGAACATGCGTTGACTCGAAGCGTGCGCGATTCGGCCATTCTGCTGGATGCGACGCATGGGCCGGCCGTCGGCGATCCCTATGTGGCGCCGCCGCCGGCACGCCCATACGCCGAAGAAATGGGGGCCGATCCGGGGTGCTTGAAGATCGGCTTTTCAACCGAAACCCCCCTCGGCGACGCGCTCGATCCGGAATTCGTCA
>JAYYZW010000095.1:0-27688 GCA_036339995.1 Pseudomonadota bacterium | reverse complement strand
GCCGCCAATGCGAGTAGAGCGTCAGGCGGTCGCAGAGAACCAGGTAGCCGAACCGATGCCCGTCGCTGCCGAACGCGAAGCAACGGACGAGAATTTGGAGCAGCGGGCGTCAGAACCGGTCGATGCGGATTCCTCCGCCGCAAATTCACAGCCAGTGGAACAGGGGGCGACGAAGGTGGATGGCCAATCCTCCGACGAGGATCCGACCTTGCGCAATCCCAGGGAAATTCCGGACCGCGTTGCAGTAGTCACGTCGCCCTCGCATCGTAACCCAGAAAAATTCTGCGAAGAACTGCAAAAGCTCGCTGTCGAAGACTCCGATCGTGTGGAGGTGGACGGTTCCGGAAGGCCGGCCCCAGCTAGTGGTGACGAGCCGGTGGCGGAAGTCCCGACGGGCGCTGTGGCATCCACAGTATCCGATACGGAGACCGATTCCGAACGCGCTTCTTGATCAATAACAGGTTGTTGGAGTACTAGAATTCAGCCGATCATTTCGCGAGTGGCGTGGAATTCGATGGCAGGCCAACGTTCTTCGGTCAGCTGAAGGTTGATCAGGCTCGGCGCCAGGTAGGCCATCTGGCCGGTGCCGTCACGCGCTATGTTCCGTTGCGCCTGCGCCGTGAATTTCTCAATCTCTTCTCGCTGCTCGGACGAGAACCATCGCGCCGTTTGAATCTGTACTGATTCGAAAATGCAGTCGACGCCGTATTCGTGCTTCAACCGCCACGAGACGACGTCAAATTGCAGTACGCCGACCGCGCCGAGCACGATGTCGTTCCGCGCTACATAATTGAACACCTGCGCTGCGCCCTCTTCGCATAGTTGCGTGAGGCCTTTGATTAAGGCCTTACTCTTGAGTGGATCGGCGCTACGCACGCGCCGGAACAATTCGGGCGCAAAACTCGGGATCCCGGTGAAGGAAAAATTTTCCCCTTCCGTAAATGTATCTCCAATCTGAATCGTGCCATGGTTGTGAAAGCCGATGATGTCACCCGCCCAGGCACTGTCTGTTATGGCACGTCCCTGAGCCATGAATCGGATCGCGTTGGCCATCTGTACGGGCCGCTGGAGCCGTACGTTATAAAGCCTTTTCCCTTCTTCGTACTTACCGGAACACACACGAAGAAATGCAATACGGTCACGGTGCTTTGGATCCATGTTCGCCTGGATCTTGAATACGAATCCCGAAAATTGCTCGTCAGTGGGCAGAACCTCGGCGCCGTTGGTGGTGCGCGGCAACGGCAGCGGCGCGATCTCGGTAAATGCATCGAGGAGTGCGCGAACGCCGAAATTCCGAAGCGCCGATCCGAAAAAAACGGGAGTCGATTCGCCGCTTAGGTAATCAACCCGCTCAAATCCCGTGCCGGCACCTTTAATGAGTTCTATCTCCTCCATCAGTGTATCGTACGCCGCGCCGAAACGGGCGGGGGCCGTTTCTTCGTCAATATTAATGCGCTCCGTAGCGTCACGCTCCACTCGATCTCCGCTGCGTGAATAGGGCGTTATTTTTTCCGTTCGAAAGTCATATATCCCTTCGAAGTGTTGCCCCGAACCGAGCGGCCAGGTTACGGGTGCGCATTGGATTTTTAACACGTTTTCGATTTCGTCGATCAGATCGAGCGGCTCGCGGGCATGCCGGTCGAGCTTGTTGATGAAGGTGATGATGGGTGTATTGCGAGAACGACAGACTTCTAGCAGCTTTATCGTTCGCTCTTCCACACCTCGCGCCCCATCAATCACCATCAAAGCCGAATCTACGGCGGTCAGAGTGCGATAGGTGTCTTCGGAAAAGTCATCGTGTCCCGGTGTGTCCAGGAGATTTACGACACAATCATGGTAGTCAAATTGCATGACCGAGGACGTCACCGAAATGCCTCGCTGCTTTTCAATCTCCATCCAATCTGAGGTCGCGTGCCTCGAACTCTTGCGCGCCTTGATCGTCCCGGCGACGTTGATGGCACCGCTCAAAAACAGAAGCTTTTCCGTCACAGTCGTTTTGCCGGCCTCCGGATGGGAAATAATGGCAAATGTCCGGCGCCGATATATTTCCTGGTGATTTTCGAGCATCACGGCTTCTCCAATACGACGAAGGCGATGGCGAACCCGCCTTCGTCGGACAGGCTCAAATGGCTCGAGCAGATGCCGTGGTCGGCGAAAAGCGCTGCAGTAGTCCCGGTAACTTCGAGACCCGGTTTCCCACTGGGCGCCTGTACGACGCGGATTTGCCGCGGTGCGACCCCATGTTTGAATCCTGTCCCCAGCGCTTTGGACGTGGCTTCTTTCGCCGCAAACCGCATTGCAAGGTAACGCCCCGGATTGCGTGCGTGAGGGAATTCGAGCATTTCCTCGGTGCTCAGGATTCGGCCCGGGAATCGATCGCCGAATTGAGTGTAGGCCGAGATAAAACGCTGGATTTCGGCGATGTCGATGCCGATCCCGAAGATCATGAACGCGCTTGCCGCATGAGCTGCTTCATCTCCGCCACCGCCTGGCGTAGTCCGATAAATAAGGCCCGAGAGACGATGGAATGTCCGATGTTGAGCTCATTTAGTTCACCGATCGCGGCGATTGCCCCGACGTTCTCGTAATGCAGTCCGTGCCCGGCATTTACGCACAAACCGCCGGTACGTGCCTCAGCGATCGCTTCAATGATGATGTCCAATTCCCGTCTTCTCGCGTCGTTTGTCGAAGCCTCGGCATAACGGCCGGTGTGTATTTCGATTGCCGGCACACCCAGGCGTATTGCGCTTTCGATCTGAGCCGACTGGGGATCGATGAAGAGCGATACCTCAATGCCGGCGTCAGCGAGCTTTTCGCACACGGGCGCCAGCCGATCGTAGTTCGCGGCAGCATCTAGCCCTCCTTCTGTCGTGAGTTCGTTTCGCTTCTCCGGTACGATGCAGCAGGCCTCCGGCGCGAACGCGCAGGCCATATCGACCATTTCAGCGGTCGCCGCCATTTCCAGGTTCATGCGCGTCAAGAGCGCCGGCTTGAGCATGCGAACGTCCGCGTCCTGAATATGCCGCCGGTCTTCGCGCAAATGAATGGTAATGCCATCAGCCCCTCCTGCCTCGGCTTCACCGGCTACCTCGACAATGTCCGGGTAGGCCGTCCCCCTGGCCTGCCTGATGGTTGCGGCGTGGTCGATGTTGACGCCGAGTCTGATGTCGTCGTGTGCCATGGCTCGCATTCGGCCGCCGCTTCGCGGGCGCGCCGGATCTTCAAAAACGGTGAATTCTACGAGTTTCCGCTCGCGTACGCTTCGAAAAGTTTTCTCGACGACAGCTTCCTGCCCTCAAGATGATGATTGAGCACATATCTCATCAGTTGTTTTGCTTCGCGAAGACCTCGGCCGGAGAGCTCGGCGTCCTGCGCCAGGGCCCGCAAGGTATCACCATGAACGCGCGGCCCCGCACGCTCGCTGGTGTTGCGCATCAGCCCCTGCTCGGGCACGTATCGATATTCGAGCTTGTTCTCGACGGGCGCTCCCGAATCGGCCTCTGTTTCCAAAGTGAGTCCGAGACCGATCGCATCGAGCAGTCGCTTCTCGAAACGCCGCAACAGCGGTTCCAACGCCTCGTTTCTGGCCAGGCTCTCCGTAGCCGCTCGATAGACTTCGAATAACTCGACGTTTTTGTCGTGCGGCGCGGTCAAGCGAAGGACCAATTCGTTCATGTAGAACAGCGAATACGTACACGGGCCATCCAGCAACGGAGCCGCGGCGCCCGCCTCTGCCGTTTTGAGCGTCAGCAATTCCGAGCGACCGCTGAACGCGACCTTGATGGGGACCAGCGGCTGCAAACTTGCACCGAGGCGAGATTTCGTGCGCAAGGCACCGCGCGCAACGGCACTGACGCGGCCGCGGTCGAATGTAAGAAATTCGACGATCAGGCTCGATTCGCGATAGCGACGCCGGTGTAAAACATATGCGATGTCCAAGATTGGAAACTATCTCAAAACTCAAAATTAAGCGGGGCAGAAAATAAGTGCACCTATTATCCTGGCGTCAATCCGTCAAACCGATCAATTGCAGCGCTTCCGGATTGTCAATCCAGCCGCGCTTGGTTTTTACCCAAATTTTGAGGTAGACCCTTTTCCCCAGCAGTCGCTCCAACTCGCGCCGAGCATCAGTCGAAATACGCTTCAATAACGCGCCGTTTTTTCCTATGACAATGGATTTCTGGCTGTCACGGTCAACCCACACGGTCGCGTGAATGTGCGTGATCTCATCGACCTCGCGAAATTCATCGATGATCACCGTCGTCCGGTAGGGTAATTCGTCACCAAGGTAGCGCATGCTTTTTTCGCGGATAATTTCACCTGCCATGAACCGTTCGGAGCGATCAGTGAGCTGGCTGGCGGGAAAGACATGCTCGCGATTCGGTGCAATCTCCACGATGACGCGGCGCAGATCTTCCACGCCCTTCCCGTTCTTTGCGCACACCGGTACAAATGCTTCGAACGGCGTGCTGTTCGACAAAGCCGCTATCTGAGGCAAGAGGTCCGATTTCGACTTAACCAGATCATGCTTGTTCATGGCGAGCAACGCCGGCACTTGGGCTTGCTTCAGCATGGTGTAAACCGAATCGTCGTCGGCGTGCCAACCGCGTGCGTCGATGACCTGTACGGCACAGTCCACGTCGAACAGCGCCTGTCGGACCTGGCGGTTCATCAGACGGTTGATCTCGAACCTGGGCCGCCGCTGCCAACCCGGCGTGTCGACAAATATGAGTTGGGTTTCGTCGACGGTGTCAATACCGAGTATTTGATAACGGGTAGTTTGCGGTTTGCGCGAGGTAATGCTGATCTTTTGGCCGAGAATGCGATTCAGCAGTGTTGATTTCCCCACGTTGGGCCGGCCGACGATCGCAACGAATGCGCAACGCTGGGTCATCTTAGCTGTCTCAAGGATCGAGTTTGCGCAGCGTCGCGTAGGCGGCTGCCTGTTCAGCCTTTCTGCGGCTTCTTCCGATGGCCACGACGGGTTCGGGCAACGCGTCGGTGTGGCAGGCGACCGTGAATGTCTGATCGTGAGACGGGCCGGAAACTCCCGTCGTCTCGTAACGCGGAAGTTCGAGGCGCCTGCTCTGTAGCAATTCCTGCAATGCGGTCTTGGCGTCTTTGACCGCGCTCTCGGGATCGACGGTCGCGAGTTTGTCGGCAAACCAGGTTTCCACGGTCTGCCGACAAGCGTCCATGCCACCGTCGAGATAAATTGCCCCGAGCAGTGCTTCGAGCGAGTTCGCCAATATCGAATCCCGGCGCCAGCCGCCGCTTTTCTGTTCGCCTTCGCCGAGTACCAGGATATTACCAAGGTCGAGCGTGCGCGCGATCTCTGCGAGCGTATCGCGGTTGACGAGAGACGCGCGTGTCCTGGTGAGTTCCCCTTCGTCAGCGGCGGGAAAATGTTCGAACAGATATTGAGCTGTGATCAGGCCAAGCAATGCGTCGCCGAGAAATTCGAGGCGTTCGTTGTTATCCGACCCGGCGCTGCGATGGGTGAGCGCCCTGACGCGTAAACTGTCGTCGTTGAATTCGTAATCCAAAGGGATCTGCAAGGACCTTCGACGCTAATCCGTTTTCGGGGGGGCGAATTCGATGACCTTGTTGTAATTCATAACGATATCGAGATTGGAAAATAGCGGACCGCGAATTTCATAGGCAAGCGTAATGACCTTGGCTTTCGAACCCTTTTTCCTGCCGACTTGCAGTGTTTTGGTCAGTCTCGGTGTGTCAAAGCTGTCGATGTCATTGACGTCAAACTGTCTCATGATCATCTTGACCATCGCGCGCTTGGTCATTCGTGCGCCATCCGGATTGTTCGACAGCCCGTCCATGGCCTGGTCGACCTTCATCTTTTCGTTGTATATGGGAAACATTTTCATGAATAGGAAGGCCAAGGTGCCGACTAATATGCACGCCATAATTAATCCGCTCAGGCTGATTCCTTGCTGATTTCTCCTCAGGTTCATCGCTTTCCCCTTCGCCTGTCACCGGATAATGGTGCCGATGCGGTTCAGAACCGGACCCTTATCCCAATTCATCCAAATGTAAAAGGCGCGTCCAACCAGGTTTTCGTCAGGGACGTAGCCCCAGAACCGTGAGTCGCGGCTATTATCCCTATTATCGCCTAGAACGAAGTAGTGCCCGGGTGGCACCTTATACTCTCCGTTCATCGAGTGCGCGCGGGGCCGCTCGATGATCTGGTGCCTGGTATCTCCGAGCGCTTCCCTGAATAGCCGTGATCCCGTGTGTTTCACCGCCGATCGTACACCAACGTAAGTACCTTCTGGAATATGAGAGACCTCCTTTCCATTAATAAACAAGGCCTTTTCGTGATAACGGACCTTGTCACCTGGAAGACCAACGACCCGTTTAATGAACGGAGTCGAGGGATCCACAGGAAAGCGGAATACCACGACGTCGCCGCGTTGGGGCGAATTCAACTCGATGAGCTTAACGTTGAGGACCGGTATTCGGATACCGTAGACGAACTTATTGACCAGGATAAAGTCTCCGACGAGCAGGGTTGGAACCATTGAGCCAGACGGGATACGAAACGGTTCGACCAGGAACGAACGCAGCAGCAGCACGATCAGGAATATCGGGAAAAAGGACCGCGCATAGTCGACGATTACCGGCACGCGGTAGTGCTCTGCCAGTTGTTCTTCAGTCGAATTTTCGGGCGGTTCGCCCCTGCGCCCACGGCGACGCTTCGCAAAGAACAGGCTGTCTATCGCCCAAATGATCCCGCTGATCAGGACCAGCAGGCTCAACAGGGCGGCGAAATCCCAAATCACGTTGTCTTACCAAGCTTGAGGACGGCCATGAACGCTTCCTGTGGAATGTCGACGGAGCCGAATTGCTTCATGCGTTTTTTGCCCGCCTTCTGCTTTTCGAGCAGTTTGCGCTTGCGCGTCACGTCCCCACCGTAACACTTCGCTGTCACGTTTTTGCGCAATGCCTTGACTGTCTCGCGCGCGATGATCTTCGAGCCCTGAGAGGCCTGAATCGCGATATCGAACATCTGGCGAGGAATTAATTCTTTCATTGTTCGGGCCAGTTCGCGGCCGCGTCGCTGGGCCTGCTCGCGGTGAATGATGCTCGAAAGTGCGTCCACCTTTTCGCCATTTATCATCAGGTCAAGCTTGACCATGTCCGCGTCCTGGTAATGTGCAAAATTGTAGTCCATTGACGCGTAGCCACGTGTTACCGATTTTAAACGGTCGAAAAAATCAGTGACCATCTCGGCCATCGGCAGATAGTAGCTCACGGCGACCTGGCCACCGAGAAAGTCGAGCCTGGTTTGCGCGCCGCGCTTTTCGACGCAGAGATTAATGACGTTTCCGAGATGTTGTTGCGGCACGAGGATATCGATCTGAAGCACAGGTTCCTTGATTTCTTTGATCAGGGCCGGCTCCGGGAGACGGGCAGGATTATCAATGTACAGAATCTCGCCATGATTCAGGATGACTTCGTAGACGACGCTCGGCGCTGTGGTAATAAGATTCAGGCCGTATTCCCGTTCAATGCGTTCCTGGATGATTTCCATGTGCAGCATGCCAAGAAAGCCGCAGCGAAAACCGAAGCCGAGTGCTTCACTGGTTTCCGGTTCGTAATGCAGGGCGGCGTCGTTAAGACGCAGCTTGGCGAGGGCCTCGCGAAAAGCACCGTAGTCGCCGGAGTCAACCGGGTAAAGACCGGCGAAGACGTTAGGCTTGGATTGCTTGAATCCCGGCAACGGCGTGGGCGCGGGCATTGAGGCATCGGTTATCGTATCGCCGACCGGGGCACCGTCGATGTCTTTGATGCCGGCCACGAGATAACAGACCTCGCCACTCCTTACCAAGCTTTTTTTGACTCGCTTGGGTGTGAAGATTCCAATTTCGTCGACGCTCCAGTCGCGGCCTGTTGACATCATCCGGATCCGATTACGCGTACGGATTTCGCCGTCAATGACCCGCACCAGCGAAACAACACCCAGGTAGTTGTCGAACCACGAATCGATGATCAAGGCCTTGAGCGGCGCATCAGGAGAACCGGTTGGCGGAGGAACACGCGTCACGAGCTGCTCCAGCAGTTGTCGAACGCCTTCACCAGTCTTCGCGCTCACGCGAATCGCGTCGCAGGCGTCGATCCCGATGATGTCCTCGATTTCCCTGCTAACGCGATCTGGTTCGGAGGCGGGCAGATCGATTTTGTTCAGCACCGGTATCACTTCGAGGCCGTGGTCGACGGCGGTATTGCAATTCGCGACCGACTGCGCCTCCACGCCTTGGGCCGCGTCGATTACCAGTAAGGCCCCCTCACAGGCAGCCAGCGAACGCGAGACTTCGTAGCTGAAATCGACGTGCCCGGGCGTGTCGATAAAGTTCAGTAAGTAGGCCTCGCCACTATCGGACACATACTCGAGCGAGACACTTTGCGCTTTTATGGTAATCCCGCGTTCACGCTCGATGTCCATCGAATCGAGCACCTGCGCCGCCATTTCCCGCTCGTCCAGCCCGCCGCAGATCTGGATGAATCGATCAGCTAAAGTCGACTTTCCATGATCGATATGCGCGATGATAGAAAAGTTTCGTATATTCTCGGCCGGCAGTTTCTGCATTAGAGTGAATATCGGGACGGGCGCCGTAGGGCCGCGCAAAAAGCAAGATTCTAGCCTAACGCGGGGTGGCGTGTTGTCACTTTGAGGGTAGCAATGCGCTCAGCTGCGCCGGGTCGAATCGGCCCGCGCAGAGTTCGGCGTCGCCATGCAACAGGACCGGTACGCGCAGGCCGAAGCGCCGGCTGAGGTCGGGATCGGTGTCGATATCGACGACGGTCAAGACATGGCAGTTGCGCCCATCGTCCCAGCGCTCGAGTTTCGCGCGAAATTCATCACATAGCGGACATTCGCGCCGGGTCAGAAGCGTGCACGCTATCGCACCGTGGGTCGGTGCGGAAGCGTCGTCATCCATCCTTGGCAGGAACCTTCATTGCCAGAAACAAGGGACCGCCCTGGCGCTGGATCAGTATCGGGATCGTTTTACCCGAGCCGAGCGTGTCGGCAAGCACCCCGAAATTCTTCCGTCCTGTGACCTTTTCGTTATTGATCTGAAGAATGACGTCGCCGACCCGCAAGCCCGCTTCGTAAGCCGGACCTTTGTCGATATCGTCGACCAGCACGCCGCCTTCATTTACCTGATATTGCTCGCGCTGACGTTTGGTCAAATCAGACACGCTAATCTTGAGTTTCTCATCGACTTTCGATTCCGGGCGCGACGGACTACCCTGCGCGATCACCGGGTCATCTTCCGGCAACGCCCCGATTTCCACAGTCAGTTGGTGCTTTTTCCCGCTACGTATGACGTCGAGCGAAATTTTATCCCCTACGTTGATCGTCCCAACCATGGGGGGCAGATCCGACGAGCGCTCGATCTGGTCGTTGTTGAAGCTGACGATGACGTCGCCTGTCTCGAGGCCCGCTTTTTCCGCCGGGCTGTCATCAAGTACCCTCGACACCAGCGCGCCCTGGGGCTTCTCCATGTCGAAGGATTCCGCCAATTCTTGGGTGACGTCCTGAATCAAAACCCCGAGCCATCCGCGAGTGACGCTGCCCTTTTCCCGGATTTGCTCATAGACATTGAGAACGACGTGGATTGGAATGGCGAAGGACACGCCCATGAACCCACCGGTTCTACTATAGATCTGTGAATTGACGCCGACGACTTCGCCATCGAGATTGAACAGCGGACCGCCCGAATTACCTGGATTTATCGCGACGTCCGTCTGGATGAACGGCACGTAGTTCTCGTTCGGGAGACTGCGCCCCTTGGCACTGACGATGCCCGCGGTAACTGAATAATCAAACCCGAACGGTGACCCTATAGCCAACACCCATTCGCCGACCTTGAGTTCGTCGGAATTGGCCAGTGTTACGCTAGGTAATTCGTTCTCCGTGTCTATCTTCAGTACCGCGATATCGCTGCGTGGATCGGAGCCGATAATGCGCGCCGCGTGCTCGCTGCGATCGGACATGCGCACGATGACCTCGACGGCTTCGCGCACGACGTGGTAGTTGGTGATGACATAGCCATCCTTGGAGATGATGAAACCGGACCCCAGCGAAGAGCGCGGATCGCGATCCCCGGGAGCACCACCGGGACCTCCATCGCCGAAGAAGCGGCGGAAGAATTCGGACAGCGGGCCGTCCTCTGGAATATTCGGGGCCAGGCCGGGCGGCAGGCGGTCGCCGTGGGCGCCGAGCTTGGGCGCCTTGATCGTGGTGCTGATATTCACCACGGCGGGGCTGTTCTTGCTTGCGAGATCAGTGAAATCGGGCAGTTGCCCGCCATTGACTATCGCGCCCGCTGTCGCACCCCAGGTGACCAACACCAATAGAATCGCAAGATCTTTGAATCGTTTCATCATATCTCCGTCAATTGTCGACTTTCGCGACCGACGCTGCAATCTGTCGGACCGTGGGCAGGGGAACTTCGCCGACCACGGTAATCTGGTGATCGTCGGCCACGCGGCTGAAAGCATTAACCGCGCCGCGCGAAGAATACCCCTGCAGCGCCTGTTCGCCATCCATGAGTTTTTCGACGAACACGGAAACCATAGCGAGGCCGTCCGAATAAACCAGGTGACTCACCGGCATGTAACTCGTCGCCATGCTTTGGATCTTGCTTTCCTTCAACTCGAATCCCGAGGGCAGCCAGTGTACCTGCCAGGACGAATCGCCGGTTGCCGCCGCACCGATCGCAGCACTGTCGGTGTCCGTTCGCCAGGTGAATCCGTCGCCGCCGATTTCCGGGCGCAACCGATCCAGGGATATGTCGTCGAGGATGCTGATCTGGGTGAATTGGACTTGTTCCAGGGTGCGCCCGCCACGTCCGAGAATGACTGATTTCAACAGCAGCTTGGAGTCGTGGTCGATCCACAGCCGGTAGCCGTAGCGGTCTTCTGCGGACGGGCTGATGCCCACCACGGTCGCATTGTGTCCCGCAATCCGACCCTCGCCGTCAATGCTGAAGCGATAGCTCGAAATCAGGCTCTCCACGGGTGCCGAGAATCCGATACCAATGAGATCACGCGGCGGGTTCTTTTCGACCATCGCTTCCTGGTCGTCGGCAAATAGGCAGGTGACGAGCGTGCCGTCGCGTATGACTTCGCGTGCCGGCCCCGAAAGGGATATCAAGCGTTCCTTTTCGCCTTCGCCGTCGTACTTGTGTACGAGACGCATGCTATCGATCTGGGCCCCGCGCTGATAGATGAACACGCCTTCGTAATTGAGCCGCCGGGTCGCGTCGTGCATGGATTGCAGAAGGGCGCGTGCCGCGTCGTCGGCAGCCAACGACAACGGCGCGGCAAAGGCCAAATACGCGATCAGCGCGCGCACCGCAATAATCGCCGCCCTACTCCGCTTCGAATCCAACGATACGAACATAGGGGTGAACGGCCGGAACACCGAGCCGTGTCCGCTGCTCGTTGAAGTTGACTAGATATCCGTTCAGGCGCTGGTCGAACGCACCAACGGCGACGACAGCCTGACTGCTTTCAGAACGTATCGAGTCAACGGGATCAGGAGTCAGGGGCTGGGTCATCATCGTTGTGGCAACCTGGAATTCGGGCGCGGTCGGTTGCTGAGACGGCCGCAACGCCAGCGTGATTGCCAGAGCGGCGACCGAGGCGGCGATAGCGAGTCCCGCGAGAGGGGTATAAGAGCGACGTTTGTCAGCGAGAGGCACGACGGTGTCGCGGCCTTGGTTGATGGTGGACGCTGCCGCCGCCTGACTCGGTAAGGCATCAGCGCGCAGCGCTTCTCCGATCAAATGATAACGGCTCCAGGTATACTGAAGTTCGGAGTCGCGTATCAGTGTGTCGATGACCTCGCCGATTTCGTCGTCCGCAAACTCTCCGTCCACTAATACTGAGATTTTTTCCTTAATCACTATCACAATACCTAATTCAATGCTCAAGCAGTGGTTTCAAGCGCAGCTCTATCGCTTCACGCGCCCTGAATATCCGTGAGCGGATCGTCCCGATGGGACAATCCATGGCCGCGGCGATCTCTACGTAGCTCATGCCCTCGACTTCACGGAGCGTAATCGCCGCCCTTAAATCAACGGGCAGTTTATCGATAGCGTCGATGATTGTTTCTCTGATCTCGTTCGTCAGTAAAAGCCGCTCCGGCGTGTCTATCGTTTTTTGCATTTCCTGCAGCTCGATTCGCTCGCCATTCTCGTTTTCGAGATCAACTTCCATCGGACGTCGCGACATGTATACCAGCTGATTCTTTGCCGTGTTGATGGCGATACGGTAAAGCCAGGTATAGAACGCGCTGTCACCTCTGAATTTTGGCAGCGCACGATAAGCCTTGAAAAATGCTTCCTGTGTCACGTCCAGCGCGTCGGCGGGTTCTCGAACGTACTGGGATACGAGTTTCACTATGCGATGTTGATATTTGAGAACCAGCAGGTCAAACGCAGATTTATCACCTTTCTGTACTCGCTGAACGAGCTCATTGTCAGTATTGCTGTCGCCCATCGGGGTTCTATCCCTGTATCATGGCAACGGCGCGGGGCAATTTCTTAAAGGCGTAGACCACAAGACGGCGATTAAGTTCGGAACCGGGCGGGACACTCGATCTTTCTGCGGATTATAGCAAGTCCGGATAATGGATATTGACGCTTCGAAGGTCTCCCGTTATCCGGTATATCGAACGATCTCTTCGATTGATCGAGACGCTCCCGGCGGGCGATAACCGCGTTCGCCCGGCCCTAAATCAAAAGGGGCTCAAGCGTGCGGACGTGTCCTCGCTAAACGGGTAAGTCCATCGACAGGATGCTCCACTCATGAGTGAATCGGACGCCTACGACGCCCTGATCATCGGCAGCGGAGCGGCGGGGCTTAGTCTCGCCCTCGCTTTGGCCGAGCGCCTACGGGTGGTCGTGCTGAGCAAGGGAAGCGCCAGCGAAAGCGCTACTTATTATGCGCAGGGCGGGATCTCGGCGGTCATGGATCACGTGGATTCCGTCGATTCACACATACAAGACACGCTCGCCGCCGGTGCAGGGCTGTGCCAGAGAAACACCGTTGAATTCATCGTCCGCCACGGCCGGGAGCGCATCGAATGGTTGATTGCCCAGGGCGTGCCCTTTTCGACGCGCGTGTCGCGCTCCGGCGCAGAGGAATTCCACCTCATGCGCGAAGGCGGGCACAGCCATCGCCGCGTGGTCCATGCTGCTGATGCTACCGGGCGTGTGATCGAGAAGACCCTGGTCGAGCGGGTTGCGGAAAACGCGAACATCACCTTGCTCGAGCGGCATATGGCGATCGATCTGATCAGCTCGGGCAAGCTTGGCCGCATCCCCGATCGCTGCGCCGGCGCCTATGTGCTCGATCTCGATCGTCAACAGATCCGAACGATCGCCGCACGGTGCTCCGTGCTCGCCTCGGGCGGAGCTGGAAAAGTCTACCTTTATACGAGCAACCCGGACGTCGCCACCGGCGACGGCATTGGTATGGCTTGGCGAGCGGGATGCGTAATAGCGAACATGGAGTTCGTCCAGTTTCATCCAACCTGTCTTTATCACCCTCAGGCAAAGACTTTTCTACTGACCGAAGCGCTGCGCGGTGAAGGCGGCCGCTTGATGCTCGACACCGGCGAGCGGTTCATGCTGAAGTTCGACGAACGCGCCGAACTGGCGCCGCGCGATATAGTCGCACGCGCGATCGACCATGAAATGAAGCGTCTGGGCCTCGACAATGTGTACCTGGACATCTCGCATAAGCCCCGTGATTTCATCATCGAATACTTCCCCAACGTTTACGAACAGTGTAATGGCTACGGCATTGACATCACGCGCGAACCGATTCCTGTGGTACCGGCCGCGCACTATTTATGCGGTGGCGTCGTCACCGACATCAAGGGCCGAACCTCGCTGCCCGGGCTTTACGCGATCGGAGAGGTCGCGTGTACGGGTTTTCACGGTGCCAATCGTATGGCCAGCAACTCCCTGCTCGAGTGCCTGGTCATCGCCGAGTCGGCCGCGAAGGCGATCATTTCGAGCATCGGTGAACAAGAACTCGTTGATCAGATCCCCGACTGGGATGAAAGCCAGGTAACCGACGCCGATGAAGAGGTCGTCGTAGCTCATAACTGGGATGAACTCCGGAGGCTCATGTGGGACTACGTCGGCATCGTGCGCACGGGCAAGCGACTGCAGCGAGCGCGGCGCCGGGTGGATCTTTTGCACTCGGAAATCAGCGAGTTTTACGGCAATTTCCGCGTCACCGGAGACCTCATTGAGTTACGCAACCTCGTGCAGGTGGCCGAGCTGATCATTCGCTGTGCTTTAAAGCGGCGTGAAAGCCGCGGATTACACTACACCTTGGACCATCCCCAAAGCGACGACGCGAACTACCTACGCGACACCATCCTGCGTGCCGGAGACTTTAGTTAGTGCCCATCCAGCGAAGTCAATATTTCTCTCGCAAGGGCACCGAGAAAGCAGCTGGTGATTTTGATAAAAATCACTTATCACTTTGCGATTTTTGCGTCTTAGCGAGAGTGATAACCGTCCGGGAACGCCCACAAATTCCGCCGATGTGCCAAAAACATCAATACGATAATTCTTTGTCCTCAGCGCCTCTGTGATTTATTTTTATGTTGCTGGACAACGCACCTGTGGTTGACCATCGGACCTTGATTGCCTCCGACGCTGACTCATGAGTGACAGCGACAGCGAGGAGCTTGCCGGTCGTGTGATTATGATCACCGGCGCGAGCCGCGGGCTCGGCCGCGCGGTGGCCGCAGCCTGTGCCGCCGCCGGCGCTATGACTCTGGTGTGTGGGCGCGACGTGCCGGCGCTCGAATCCCTGGCGGACGAGCTTGAATCACGCGGCGATCCCGCACCCGTCATCGTGCCTGTCAACCTGGAGACGGCGTCGATCGACGATTTTTTATCCATCGCCGCACATGTCAATGAACAATTCGGGCGCCTCGACGGTCTGGTCGTCAACGCCGCCGTCGTCGGCGAACTCGCGCCGCTAGAAACATACGATCCGATGATCTGGGCGCGCGTCTTCCAGGTCAACGTTCACAGTGTGTTTCTCCTCCTCCAATCGTGCCTGCCATTGCTCGCAGAGGCCGGTGACGCTGCGATCGTATTCTCGCTCGCCGAGGAAGGAGATCGCGGTCGCGCGCACTGGGGTGCGTATGCCGCGACGAAAAGCGCTCTCAAGTCCCTGATGGAAATCCTTGCCGACGAACATGAATCGAACCCGGGATTGCGCGTGAACGGGGTGATATCGGCCCCCCTTCGAACGCGCTTGAGGATGACCGCGTTTCCAGCGCACGATCCCTTGGCCTTTGCGCCGCCAGAGACGGCCGCCGGCGTGTACGTGGAATTGCTCGGTCCGCGGGGTCGCGGGATGCATGGCATTGTTCTAAAGACGCCGCGGCACGTTTGACCCGCGCCGGCATTTTTTGCCTCACGATTCCGTTACGCGGGCGTGTGGGCAGGCTCCGCGTACTCGGGCCCGGTGTCAAAAAATTGACTTTTACCAGGGAAGAATACCGCCAAAGCCCGCGAGTTTAATCGTGGATCGAATTAATAATCACCAATAAACAATAAGTTATGTCATAAATCCTGTTATTTACGACGGGTTCCCAATAGTCGATTGGCACGAAACTCGCGTCGATTCCCGCCTGCGACGCTTTAACGACGTGATCAAACAACATGAGTACACGAATGAAGCAGATTACTGACGAATCGCCCTGGCGGGTTGGTTCGTTCGTGCGCGGCGACCTGCCGGTTGCGGGTGAATCTCCAGAGCACGACGAACAGGTTTCCGATTCGGTCAAACTACGCATCATCACGACGCCGCATTCGAGTCTCCACGTCCGCGATATCGTTCCGAAATTCGCCCGTAAAATCAGGCGCATCGTTTCCGGCGTTTCCGTTCGCTACCGGAACCGGAACGCCCACCTGTTGGTCGATGACGGGATACGCGAAACGAACTGCTACAGCTACGAATTGAATCTGGTCGGAAAATTATTGGGCGAAATCAGTTTTTCGAGCCAGCAGCCCCTATTGGAAAGCGAGCAGAAGATTCTGAAAATCCTGCTATGCAGTCTGGTCCACCCACTTAGAAATGCATTGCTATATGAACGCGCACTCAAAATGGCGCTCAAGGACCCGCTGACCGGCGTCAACAACCGCGCATCAATGCGGGCGCATATCAATCAGCATATCTCTCTTGCACAGCGGCAGAATACGCCTCTCTCGGTACTCGTGATCGATATTGATCTGTTTAAATCCGTCAACGACCATTACGGTCACATAGTCGGCGACATTGTGCTAACCCACGTTGCAAAACACATCATCAATTGTACGCGGACAAGCGACGGTGTGTTCCGCTACGGCGGAGAGGAATTTGTGGTGATGTTGCCGAGTACGGCAAGCAAGGGCGCGGAGCTATTGGCCGATCGCATCCGCAGTGACATCGAATCGATGACGATCGAATCGTTAGCAATTCATTCCAATGTCACCGTGCGCGTGGGCGTCGCCCACTACAAGCCCGGAGAATCACAGATTTCGTTGCTTAAACGGACTGACGACATGCTGCTCGCTGCGAAACGCAGCGGACGCAATCGCGTGATCGTCTCCTCTACGACTCCGGATCTGGAACCTCAATCCAACGCGTAATCCGCGAAGGATCTTCGAGCACTTCCAGAAACGCGTTCTCGTCGATGATGGTGATGCCGAGGGCAACTGCCCTGATCGCCTTACTGCCGGCATCGGTGCCGGCTACAACTACGTCGGTTTTCTTTGACACCGAGCCTGCGACACGGGCACCGAGGGTGCGCAATCGGCCGCGCGCCTGATCACGTGGCATGCTCTTCAATGATCCGGTCAATACGAATGTGAGGTTCTCGAGCCTACTTGAACCGGTTTCGACAGGCGTCTCTTCGAACCACGTAACGCCGCGACACTGCAATGCTTCGATCAGATCCACGTTCGCCTTTCGAGAGAACCATTCGGTAACGTGAGCCGCGACGATGGGCCCAATGTCCGCGACCGCTTCGAGCGCTTCAGGCGATGCATGCTGAATGCGTTCAAGCGTACCGAAAGCGGCAACCAGATTGTCGGCCGTAGCGTCGCCCACCTCCGGTATCCCCAGCGCATAGATCAAACGGGACAGCGATGTCTGTTTGGCCTTTTCGAGCGCGGCGACCAGATTTTCGGCCGACTTCTCACCCATACGCTCGAGAGAAGCAAGGGTTTCGACGTCGAGTAGATAAAGATCGGCAGGGCTTGCCACCAAGCCCCGCGTCACGAACTGCTCGATGAGTTTGGCGCCCAGCCCCTCGACATCCATCGCCCGGCGCGATGCGAAATGGATGATTTCCTGTACCAGCCGCGCCGTCGCCTGGCCCGCTACACTGTCCGGCATTTCATAAGGGCGAGCGTCTGCCGGTCTCTTTTCGAGAATCACGCGGACCACCTCGGGAATGACGTCGCCCGCGCGCCGGACAACGACGGTGTCTCCTACGCGTACGTCCTTGCGGCGGATCTCGTCGGCGTTGTGCAGGGTTGCGTTCGTGACCGTTACCCCGCCGACGAATATCGGCTCCAGGCGGGCAACCGGCGTCAGCGCGCCCGTCCGGCCGACCTGAACTTCGATGTCGACGACCCGGGTGACGCGTTCGTCGGGCGGATATTTGAAGGCAATGGCCCACCGCGGCGCGCGCGAAATAGTGCCGAGTACCCGCTGCTGTTCGAGCGAATTAACCTTGTAGACGACGCCGTCGATCTCGTAGGGCAGACTGGCGCGCCTCTCTCTGATCGTTTCGTAATAATCGAGGCACGCATCGATATCTTCAACGACTTGCGTCGCGGGCGAAACACGCAGGCCCGAATCGTGAAGCCAGGCGAGAATCTCGACCTGAGTCGCCGGCACTCGGCCACCTTCGAAATGGCCGATGCCGTAACAGCACAAGATAAGCGGGCGTGTAGCGGTGACGCGTGAATCGAGTTGGCGGAGGCCACCGGCGGCAGCGTTGCGCGGGTTGGCGAATGTTTTCTCGCCTGCACGCTCCTGCCGCCGATTGAGGGCTTCGAAGCCCGCCTTTTCCATGTAGACTTCGCCGCGGACTTCGATCAGCGCAGGCGGGTGGCGATCCCTGAGGCGCAATGGTACCGAGCGCACGGTTCTAACATTTAGGGTCACATCCTCGCCGGTCGTGCCGTCGCCCCGAGTTGCGGCCCGTGCCAGAATGCCATTTTCGTACACGAGATTGATGGCGAGACCGTCGAGCTTGGTTTCAGCCACGAGTTCGACCGTGCTCGCATCCAGCTGATCGCAGATTCTGCGGTAGAAATCACCGAACTCTGTCGCGTCGAACGCATTCGACAGCGAGAGCATGCGGCTGTGATGGCGCACGGACGCGAATTTTTCTGAAGGAGACGCGCCCACACGCTGGGTCGGCGACGTGGGATCGGCCAACCACGGGTGGCGTAATTCGAGTTCGCTCAGCTGGCGTAAAAGCGCATCGTATTCGGCATCTGCAATGACCGGATCGTCGAGAACATAGTATTGGTAATTGTGGCTTTCGAGCTCGGCGCGCAGAGTCGCGATGCGTTTTTTGGGGGGTTCACGCGCCGGCATCGCCGTAGCGTCCGGCGCGATTACGCAATCTGGCGATACCGCCTGAATCCAGAAGTGTGCGCGGCTCGACAAACAAATCTCCTCCAGAGAGTGTCGCCAGCCTCTGTCCTGTATTCAGCAGCAATTCAAAGGCCACGGGGCCGTCGAGTGGGCCGGGCAGTTGCATGAACAAAACTACACCAGAAGTGCGAAAGGCTTCGATTTTAGAGAGATCAAAGGTGCCAGGTTCGAACATGTTCGCCGCACTGAAAACCGGCACCTCGCATTTCAGATCCCCCGCGCCGAAATGATGAAAGATGGACATTTCGCCGAACTGCATACCGACGCCGTTCAGTGCCTTAACCAGATCTGTACCCGTAAATTGTTGGCCTTTCCGGGCGCGCATGTAAAGTGTCAGCACGCCGCTGTCGCCGGCCTTCAGGACGGAAGCAAATCCCGCGGCGACAGATAGTTCGTCGTCCCCCGCGAGTCGATCGTGCGCCTGCGGGAACAGGTCCAATTGATCTTCGGTATTTCCCTTATCCCCCGATTGCTCTGCCTCGACGGCGTCGTTTCGAACTGCGGGCAAATCGACGGTGATTTCGTCTTCCCGCGGCAGCACTACATCGTCAGGCAGCTGTGGAGCGAAAACCACCGCCTCCTCGCCCTCATCCTGTTCGCCATTGTGGTCGAGAATCACATCAGGAATGTCGATTCTCGAAAAACGCCGATCGAAACTGACCCTGGAATCACGCCGCCGTTTGAGCGCCGTAAACAGATAGACGCCGATCACAATGAATACGCCAGCGATGATCAATACGGTGCGTAAGGACATTCGTTATCGGTGCTTAAGCTAGCAGCCTGTCGAACTTAGCAAGAATCTACTCGGCAATTGCTCCCGCATCCATGCAGTCGTACGGCGTTGGGATAGCGGTCCAGATGTGCCGTAGTTTTGCTCGGCGCATCCCTGCGCTTCACCCCTGTGAGGCTGTCGCGATAATTCGTTCCCGACGAATTTTTCTCTAAATAGTCCCACTATGCGTTTCAAACTATGACACCTCCGAGCCCGCTCTCCCACCCGCCTCGCAACGATTCCCTGAGTCCGGCAGGCTGCTGGATCGTACTCGCCCAGAAACGGCTATTTCAAACGTCTTCGCGCGCTATCTCCAAGAAAGCGTCATGCAGTCGCCGCCAATTCGACGGCCTCCTCCATGTTGACCGAAACGAGTCGGGAAACGCCGGCTTCCTGCATCGTGACGCCGATGATTTGTGCAGCGATTTCCATCGTGATCTTATTGTGTGTGACGAAAAAAAACTGAACCGATCTGGACATCGATATCAGCATCTCGCACAGGCGCACGACGTTGGCGTCGTCCAGCGGTGCATCGACTTCGTCGAGCAGGCAGAACGGCGCCGGACTCATTTCGAAGATCGCGAATATGAAAGCCAGCGCTGTCAGCGCCTTTTCGCCACCTGAAAGCAGGTGAATGTTGCTGTTGCGCTTGCCGGGGGGGCGCGCCATGACGGTTACGCCGGTTTCCAGCAGATCCTCACCGGTTAGTTCCAGGTAAGCGTGGCCGCCACCGAATAGGACCGGGAACATCGTCTGCAGGCCGTTGTTGACCTTGTCATAAGTTTCTTTGAAGCGCGTGCGTGTTTCGCGGTCGATCTTGCGTATTGCTTCCGTTAGCGTATCGAGTGCTTCGGTCAGATCTTCGTATTGTTTGTCGAGATAGGACTTGCGCTCCGACAATTGTGAGTATTCATCGATCGCGGCGAGATTGATCGGACCGAGCCGCGCAATGCGGCTCGCGACCCGTTCTAGTTCACTCTGAACGCTTTGTTCACTATCCTCGTCGGTCAATGTCGTCGCGATCGCGTCGAAATTCTCGCCGGTGTTATCGAATCGGCCCATCAATTCTTGCAGCCGCACTTCGAGTGCGCGCTGATCGAGGCGAACCTGCTCCAGACGTCGTCGACGCTCGGCAATGGCCTGTTCGATTTCGGCCCGTGCAGCAGCCGATTTATGCAGATCGTCATCGAGGCCGCCGAGTGCTTCGCGGGCCTCGTTCAAGCGGCGCTCAAGATCGAGCCGGGCTTTCAAGGCCTGTTCGAGCTGTATTCTCATGTCCGCGCGCGGTATTTCCATTGCGGCAATGGCCTGTTCGATCTCCTTACGCCGCTGCACCAGTTGATCCCTGGCCTTGATGTTGCGTTCGATATTGCTGGTCAAGGTCGCGAGCTGGGACTTCGCATGTTCCAGCTCCAACTCCAGGCTGTGCGTCGACTCACGCACATCGCGCCAACGCTCCCTGGAAGCGTCGAGTTCCCGTTGAATTTCCCCACGCGTGGCGCTGAGCTGCTGCCGCCGTTCGGCGTGTTCGACCAGCGCGGCCGATGCCAGCCGCAGGTCCTGCTCTAGCACCTGGATCGAATCCCGATTCTCGTCCGATTCCGCCGAGAGTCTCTCTAGTTCACGGGCGACGTCCGAGATGCGCGCCTGCCTGCGCTGGTATTCTGCTTCCAGCCGTCCGAACTCAGTTCGCTGCGTGGTAATTCCGCGATCCTCGATTTCGAGCCGTTCGCTTATTTCGTGCTCCTGCTGCTCGAGCTCTTTGAGGCGAGCCTGCGAGAGATCGATCTGGGCACGGAGCGCGGCGGTATCGGCGTCGTTTTTCTTTATCTTCGCCTCGAGTTGGTCGATCAAGCGTTCGCGCGACAGGATCCCTTCTGATTCATCGCCCCCGGCAGGTAGCTGTATCCAGTTGTGACCGAACATCGTGCCGTCGGGCAGTACGACTAGCTCGTGCGCAGCCATTTGCCCACGAATTGATTTCGCCTCGTCCACGCTGGCAGCTGTGAACACGCCGTGCAGAACCCCTCCGAGATCGATCGGGCCCGTGACCTTGCTTGCAAGCGACTCTGGGGGAATGCCGGATGTCGCGTTCACATTCGAATTCGTCTCCACAACCGTAATCGCGGACGTGTGCGGCCGACCGCGATCGGTGTCCAACAAACGCTCGACGAGGTTTTCACCGCAGACGGCACCGAGGGGAATGCGCAGGGCGGCTTCGAGCGCCCGTTCCCAGCCGTTCTCCACACCAATGAATTCTACAAGTCGCGCGAGATCTGAGATCCCCTTTTCTTCGAACCAGGCTGCAACCCGTTGCTGTTCGTCGCCGTAGGCCGCTTCCTGCAACGCCTTGAGCGATGCGAGACGTCCGCGCTGTTCTTGCAGCCGAGCCTGGTGATCGTGCAAAGAAGCTCCCAGAGTCTGGGCGGCGCCCCAGTTCTGCGACGACTTGGCACGTAGGGCATCGCGCTGGGCCTTGGTCTGAGCGCGCAGTTCCTCGGCCTGGCCCAACTCCGAGCGTAGTTGATCGCGTTGTGACGACAGATTGGAAGTGTCGTTGCGCGAGGCCTCGTCGTTCAGTAAGGCGCTGCGGGTGTGTGCGTCGGCAACGTCCTCCAACAGGTGTTCCAGCCGGATTTGGGCTGCATGTTCACGCTGTGCCAGCGCCGTATGCGCAGTGTTGAATACATCCCAGTCGTTTTGCCATTGCTCCATGCGTGCTTCGACCGAGCGGACGGCTTCGTAGACTTCAGTCCCGGTATTCTTGTGCTCGTTGAAACGCGGCTCGATCGTCTGCAGTTTTTCGCCTATTTCATCCCGGTGCGCACAGTCGGTTGCGACCACGCGAGACAGGTCTTCCAGCGAGGCATTCGCTTCCTCAAGATCACCCGCGAGGGTTTGCTCCCGTTCGTCGGCGTGTTTAATCGCCTGTTCCAGTCGCGAGATGTCGGCGCTTTTGGCGTAGTACTCCGTCTGTAGCTGGTTGAATTTCTCCGTCGCTTCGGTTTGCGTTTCACGGTAACCTGTCTGCTGCGCCTCGATATCACGGAGTCCCGCGACCTTGGCTTCGACTTCGTTAGCGCGCTCCTCGACACGTTGCTTGCATTCGATACGCTCGGCGTCCAACGCGCGCCAACGTACGGCCAACAGGCGCGCCTCGACGTGCCTTTCTTCCGCTTTCAGCTTCTGATAGCGCTCGGCGCCCCGCGCCTGCCGCTGTAGATGTGCCAACTGCTTGTCCAATTCTTCACGGATATCGTCGAGGCGCTCGAGATTCTCACGGGTGTGGCGCATGCGGGTCTCGGTCTCGCGGCGCCGCTCCTTATACTTGGAAATGCCGGCGGCTTCCTCCAGGAACGAACGCAACTCCTCGGGCTTGGCCTCGATCACGCGCGAGATCATGCCTTGTTCGATCACCGAATAGCCGCGCGCGCCGATACCGGTTCCCAGAAAGACGTTGGTAACGTCCTTGCGGCGGCAGCGCCCGCCATTCAAGAAATAGGACGAAATGCCGTCGCGCCCTACGGTACGTTTGATCGAGATTTCGCCGAATCCGGCGTACTGTCCCCCGATCGTGCCGTCGGCATTGTCGAAGATGATCTCAACGGTCGCTTGGCCGACCGGTTTTCGAGTGTTGGATCCGTTGAAAATGACGTCCGACATCGAATCGCTCCGCAGATGCTTGGCGGAACTCTCCCCCATGACCCAGATGAGTGCATCGATAATATTGGACTTGCCGCAGCCGTTGGGGCCGACGACGCCAGTGAGGTTTCCGGGGAGGGTTAGAGTGGTGGGGTCGACGAACGATTTGAAGCCTGAGAGCTTAATTCGTGTGATGCGCATGGAGGCACAGCATACCCCATCGTGATCCGCTGGCACAACGCCTCCGGGCGTCGAAATGATGACGACTAATGAACCGTTTTCGCTGAAAAAAAGAAGGCTTGCTCTAGCCCGTTCCGCGCCTCGGGTAGCGGCCGTTTGCAAACGCACCGTGTGGTAAGGTTAGCTTCAATTTTTAAGCTCCGTCGAACGCGACCATGGCCCTGAAACCCGTCCGGGAACTCGATACGTTTGCGAACCCGAAGTCCGAGCGCGATTTCCTGATCAGCATCCGGCTGCCGGAATTCACCTGTCTTTGTCCACTCACCGGGCAGCCGGATTTCGCCGACATGAAGCTCGAGTACATACCGGACCAGACTTGCCTGGAACTCAAGGCGCTCAAGCTTTACATCTGGTCGTACCGCGACGAAGCTGCGTTTCACGAAGCGGTGACGAACGCGATACTCGACGACGTAGTGGCAGCCTGTGCGCCCCGCTACGCGCGGATGACCGCGGCGTTCAACGTGCGCGGCGGGACCTACCCGACGATCATCACGGAATACCGGCAAACCGGCTGGACGCCGGCGGCCGACAGCGTGCTGCCGGCTTCATGAACGCTGGCTCCGGGCTCATGCAGGGCATGCGCCATGCCTTACGTGGATTCAGGCTCATCACGAAACCCGGCGTGCGGATATTCGTCGCGATTCCGTTGTTGATCAATATCGTGGTTTTCGCGCTGGCGCTGAGCGCCGCGGGGATGGCGGTCGATTATGGACTCGACCGCTACCTTGCCGACTGGCCCGAATGGACTCGCTGGATATTGTGGTTGATCTTGGGACTGCTGGTGGCGATCACGGTGTTTTTCGCCTTCTCTCTGCTCGCGAATCTTTTCGCCGGCCCGTTCAACAGTATGCTGGCCGAAGCCGTTGAGCGTCATCTCAATCCGCAGATGGAAACGCTGGCATTCTCGTGGTCGCGTTTGCTGAATGAGGCGGCACGCTCGATCCGCGCGGAATTGCGTAAGCTGATCTATATCGTGTTGCGCGCTCTGCCGCTGGTCGTGATCAGCTTGATACCCGGAGTCAACGTGTTCGCCCCAATGCTGTGGTTTTTATTCGGCGCATGGATGCTGAGTATGGAATATCTCGACTGTCCATTGGGAAATCACGGACGCCTTTTCCCGACGGTGATCGAGGAAATGCGCGCGCAACGGCGCCTGGCGCTCGGTTTTGGCGGATCCATTACGTTTCTGACCATCATCCCGATCTTCAACTTCCTCGCAATCCCGGTCGGGGTGGCGGGCGCGACGAGCATGTATTGCGAACATTTCTCGGGCGAAAGTTCGACCTGACCTTCGAAGGGATTAAATCGCCGTGTCCGTCGTCACCGGGCGTTTCGCGCCGTCACCCACCGGGCCGCTGCATTTCGGATCCGTGGTGGCGGCGCTGGCGAGCTTTCTCGAGGCACGGGCGCACGCAGGTCGTTGGCTGGTGCGGATCGATGACCTCGATCCGCCACGCGAAGAGCCCGGCGCAGCCGCCACGATCCTGCGTACACTTGAAGCGCTCGAATTGCATTGGGACGGTGAGGTCTTATACCAAAGTACGCGGGGCGATGCGTACAAGGCCGCGCTCGAGACGCTCGAACGGGACGGCGCCGTTTTCCCTTGCGCGTGCACGCGACGCGATCTCGGCGGCGGCCCGTATCCCGGCACCTGCCGTGAAGGACTGCCGCCAGGCACTGCCGGGCGCGCGCTGAGGGTGCGCGTCGACGATCGTGCTCTCGTCTTTCGCGACGCGATTCAGGGGCGCATTGTCCAGCATCTCGAAACCGAATACGGCGATTTCGTCGTGCGCCGCGCCGACGGCCTCGTTGCCTATCATTTAGCTTGCGCCGTAGACGATGCCTGGCAAGGCGTCAACGAAGTGGTGCGCGGCGCTGACTTGATCGATTCCACGCTGCGACAGATATATCTTCAGCATTTACTCGGACTGCCCGAGCCACGCTACGCGCACGTTCCAGTCGTAGTGGACGGCGAGGGATCGAAATTGAGCAAGCAGAGCCGGGCCGTGCCTGTCCTGCCCGAAGACGCGCCGCTCGCGCTCTTTCACGCGGCGAGATTTCTCGGACTCGAGCCGCCGACCGATGCCATTCACTGTCCGCCGCTTGAACTTTTGGCCTGGGCTAGGGCGCGTTGGGACCTCTCCGCGGTGAGCCGCGACGCGAAAACTTGTGTCTATCCTGCTCCGGAGGATTGAGCCGACGCCTTTGAGCTACGTCTGCGCATCCGGTCAATCGATGGCATCTGAGAACATCGCCAGCAGTTCGGTGTAATTATCCGCGACGGCGATGTCCGGATAGTCGGCAACCACCTTGTCCGAAGGGTTGAAGAACATGCTGGTATCGGCTTGCTCAAGCATGCCGATGTCGTTGTAGGAATCGCCGGTTGCGACGACTTTGTAATTCAGCGATTGGAAGGCTGCGACGGCCCGCCGCTTGGGGTCGTCCTGGCGCATGACGTAACCGGCGATCTTGCCGTCGGAGCTGATTTCCAGGCGGTGGCAAAGGATCACCGGGTGGCCGAGTTTGGCCATCAGCGGTTTGGCGAGTTCGTGAAAAGTATCGGAAATAATTGCGACCTGGAAATGAATTCTCAGCCAGTTCAGAAAGTCGACGGCGCCTGGCAACGGGTCAAGTGCAGCGGCGGCGGCCTCAATTTCGTTGAAACCAAGGCGGTGCTCGGACATGATGTTCAGCCGATGCGTCATTAATTCGTCGTAGTCCGGAATGTCGCGGGTGGTGAGTTCGAGGGCTTGGATGCCAGTGCGATCGGCGAGACTGATCCAGATTTCCGGCACGAGAACGCCTTCAAAATCAATGCAGGCAACTTTCATGACTTGAAATTCTCTATATCGGGTCACGAGAGCAAATGAAGCGCGCGAGTCTAGCAGGATGGTGAGAAATGTGTTGGGGGCGTTTTGCGCCTTGCTGTCCCAAAGAGGCAAAACGAGGCGCGGAATTCGTGTCCTCCTGGTCGCCGTACTAATCGGGCTTTTTACCGACCTTCACGGTAAACCAAAAGTCACTGCGCTCGGCCTGTTTAAAGGCACGGCCGTGCTCAGCATCGACGGCAAACAGCGGGTGTTGAAGAAGGGCGAGTCGTCGCCCGAAGGCGTCCGGCTCATCGACGCCGATGCGAATCGGGCGCTCGTCGAGATCGAGGGACGCGAGTTCGAGTTGTCCCTCGACGGCAAGATCAGCGGGGCCATTTCTGCCGGGCCCGTATCGAAAGTCGTACGTCTCGTACCGGGTAATGGTGGGCATTATTTCGTGGACGGCCAGATCAACGGCAATCCCGTACGTTTTCTGGTCGATACCGGGGCGACCTCGGTAGCCATGAATAAGCATACTGCCCGCCAGATCGGGATACCTTATGCGGTGGAGGGGGAAAAGCATACGGTACGAACCGCATCCGGATTCGCCGTCGGCTACGGTGTCGTCCTCGATGAGGTCAAGATAGGCTCACTGGGTATCAAGGGCGTCACGGGAACCGTAATCGACGGTGATTTTCCCAGCGTTCCCCTGCTCGGCCAATCATTTCTCAATCGGCTCGATATTCACCGCCAGGGCGCGGTAATGGAGTTGCGCGAACGCTAGACATCTGGTGGATTCCAGCGTCTCCGGGTGAGATAGATACCGATTCGCCCGCAAGCGGGCTCCTACGAGGGTGGTAATAGCACGGTAGGAGCTCGCTTACGGGCGAATAAAGCGTCACGGCCTAGGGCGCGCGTATTCAGGCGCGATCGCGTTGCCACAGAATCTCGCCCGCGCCGGAATCACGGGCGATGACGCGGGCGGCCACGAACAGGAGGTCTGACAGTCGATTGATGTACTTGAGCGATTGCCGGTTCAGTTTATCTTTTTCGTCCAGGTTAAGGATATTGCGCTCCGCGCGTCGGCACACCGCGCGCGCGAGATGGCAGCTTGCGGCCTGCCGGCTACCGCCCGGCAAAACGAATTCCTTCAAGGGCGGAAGGTCCTCGTTGTAGTGATCGATCGCGGCCTCGATCTTGGCCACGGCCGCTTTTCCAATGAAATCGCTGCCGGGTATCGACAACTCGCCGCCAAGGTCAAACAGGTCGTGTTGAATGTCGAGCAGCGTGGCACCCAAGTCCTCGCGCCCCCCGTCGGCGATCAAAAGCCCGATGCAGCAATTCAGTTCGTCGATATCGCCGATTGCCCGCAGGCGGGCGCCGGTTTTGGAGATACGGGTGCCGTCACCAAGCCCGGTCGTGCCGTCATCGCCCGTGCGCGTGTAGATTTTTGATAAACGGTGGCCCATTGGTTTTTCTCACTTTCATTGTGAAACAAGTTTCG
>JAYYZW010000094.1:0-6706 GCA_036339995.1 Pseudomonadota bacterium | reverse complement strand
CTCGGTCCGGGACTGGTTGGCACACCCGACGATATAGTCGAGCGCCTCAGTGTGCTGCACCAAATTGGCATAGACACCCCGATGGTTCATTTCTACCCGATGCTCGACGGGTTGGAGACGTTTGCAAACGAGGTCGTGCCTCGGTTGCCGAATTAATCTTCCGGCCTGCGGCATTCTTGGCAGATGCCGGACAGCTCGGGGGGTAGAATGCCAGGGCGCGGTTAAGTACGAAGTACTGGCGTCAAACCTGTTCGTTTCCGGTAAGTAATTCACAGGAGTAACGAAGAGCTCACTTAGCGCGCTGAACCCGTTCGATCTTAGTTTCGCGATCGAGAACGCTGCCATCGGGATCTAGAGCCACGCCGTAGTCCCGCCAGGCCGCCTCGCGTGAGATATAGCCGAGCCTCACGTCCGTGGCGACCCTATCAGCATCTCGCACCAATGGATCGCCGTAGCCGCCGCCGCCCGAGGTCAGCACGTGCACGCGGTCGCCGGGGCCGACCGGAACGTTGGCCTTGCGTTCCTCCTTCGGCACCTGGCCCGGCCGCTCGACGGCGATTTGCGGCGCGGCACCGTCGTGCCCGCCCAGTATTCCCCAGGGAGGGCAGCCAGTGCGCTCGTTGAACACGTGAACGTGGCACGGCACCAGCGGAGTGACGACTTTGTCGAGCCCGGTACCGCCTCGCCATTCGCCGGCACCGGCGGAATCCTGACGCACCTGCCAGCGCTCGACGCGCAAGGGAAACAGAGCCTCCTGAACTTCCACCGGAATGGCGAGCGTATCGCCATGGGCCATGGTCTTGTAATGCGCCGGCCCGTCGTGGCCGTGGGATGCGCCCCAGCCACCATCGGCGGCACTCAGATTATAGAACGGCTCGCCGGTACGCGGGTCGTACCCGGCGAGGGTATGGATGCAGAAATTTCCGTGATGGCCGGCCGCAACGTGTTCGGGTGCCGCATCAACCAGCGCCTTCACCACCGTGTCGATCACCGTCGGCAGCGGCGCGCTGTAGAGCCCCATGGGGGCATCGTGCGACGCGCTCAGAAATTTGCCATCGGGAATTACCACATGGAGCGGACGGAAGCTACCGTCGTTGGCCGGTTCATCGGGCGCGGCGATATACTTGAAAGCGATGCGCGCCGCAGTCACCGCACCGCCCTCGCGGCCCGAATTAATCGGGCCATTGACCTGTTCGGCCACGCCCGAAAAATCGACCGTCATCTCGTCGCTCTCGACGACGACCTCGACCTCGATTGGCATCTTCCTCTCAAGGTCGACACCATCGTTGTCGAGGAACGATCCCGCACGGTATACGCCGTCGGGGATCTTCTGGATCGCCGCACGCGCCGCCGCCTCCGATCGCTGCCACATAAGTTCGATCGCGCCGCGCACGGTTTCGATCCCGTATTTCCGCACCTGTGCCGCGATGAGGTCGCGCCCCATCAAACAGCCGGCGAGTTGAGACTCGATATCGCCCAGCAGCTGGCGCGGAAACCGCGTGTTGTTTTCGATGATGCGATAGACATCGTTCATCGACTCGCCGCGCGACCACAGCTTGACACTGCGATACTGGATCCCCTCCTGATATATCTCCGTCGCCCCGACCGGCGCGATGGAACCCACGACCAGGCCGCCGACATCGATCCAATGCACCAGAACGCACATGAACGCGACGCATTCACCGCCTTCGAATACCGGCGTGTACATAACCACGTTGTTGAGGTGCTGGCCGAGGGTGCCAGCGTGGTTGGAGATCAACACGTCGCCCTCGACGATGCCGTCCGGGCCATGCACGTGGATACCGTCGAGCACCGCCGCGCCAAGTGCGTTGGCCACGAACAGCGGAATGCCGCCCTGGGATTGCGAAATCAGCTTTCCTTCCGGGTCGACGATACCGACGGCATAGTCCTTGTACTCGTAAACCAGCGGGCTGTATGCGGTGCGCGTGATATTCACGTCGATCTGGTTGGGGATCGACAGCAGACCGTAGCGGATGATCTCCGCGGTGATCGGGTTGACCGTGCCGTGGGTAGTTTGGATCATGCTGGCGTCTGGGGACATGGCTCGCTTCACTCGCAATGGATCCGGATCTCGCCGAGACGGCCGATCTCGAAACGGTCTTCGGGACCGACCACGGTGGTTGATCCGTACTCTTCGATTATGGCCGGCCCCGCCGACTTGTAGCCCATCTTCAATTGCGCGCGCGCCAGCACCGGCGTCATGATGCGCTCTGGCCCACCGAAATGAACTTTGCGTTGATTGAGAGCGGTAGCGACACCCTCGGTCGCAACCAGCCTGAGACCCTCCAGCTCGGGTCGCTCGATGCGTCCGATCCCAGTCAACACCAGCCCGACGAACTCGATGGGCGATGCCACTTCGACGTGGCCGAACTTGCGCTCGTAGGTCGTCTCAAAGGCGCGGCGCATAGCCGTCGCATCACGCGCGGACCCAATTGTGGTGCGCAGTGTGTGACGTTGGCCACGGAACCGCATGTCGGCCTGACGCTCAAACAAGATCGACGGTGAATCGAGCTCGCTCTCGAGCTTTTTGCGCATGGCGTATTCCATCGCAATGAACGCTTCCTCGATCTCTGCCACGGTTTCGTCCGCGAGTTCGCGGAGGAACGTCCGGGCCTCGTCGATCCTTGCATCGGCGAGGATCATGCCAAGCGCAGAAAATATACCCGGTTCGGGCGGAACGACCACAAGGGGAACCGCAAGCTCGCGCGCGATCTGCGTCGCGTGCAGAGGCCCGCCACCGCCGAAAGCGAACAGCACGAATTCACGCGGGTCGAGACCTCGTTCGATGGTGATCTGCTTGATTGCGCCGGCCATGGTCGTAGTCCCGAGCGCAAGTATGCCCTGAGCAGTATCGTCGAGCCCCGATTCGCCGGCAAATCCCAGCGGTGAAGCGACACGTTCTTCGATCGCGCGGCGTGCACCTTCTTCTTCGAGCCGCAACTCGCCGCCCAAAAACGACGCAGTACCGATGCGGCCTAGCACCAAGTTGGCGTCGGTGATGGTCGGTTCTGTCCCGCCGTTGCCGTAGCACACAGGGCCGGGCGCCGAGCCCGCGCTTTTGGGCCCAACATTAAGTCGCCCTTGTTCGTCCAGCCAGGCGATCGAGCCGCCGCCCGCGCCAACCTCAACGATGTCGAGGACCGAGCCGCGCACAGGAAATCCGCGCTCCATTCCGCCGATATAGTAGGGCGACCTCACCTCGAACCGGCCGTTCTCAACCACCGCGCACTTCGCCGTGGTGCCCCCCATATCGAAGGCGATTGCCTTGTCGATACCGAGCGCTTCGGCATAGACGCCGGTGCCGATGCAGCCGCCTACCGGGCCAGATTCTACCAGCATGACGGGTTGCCGCTCCGCGCGCTCGACCGAAAACACTCCTCCGTTGGACGCCATCAAATAGAAGCTGCAGCCGAGCCCATCTTGGCGCAGCCTGCGGTCGAGCCGTGCTACGTAGTCCTTGAGCTTGGGGCCGACGTATGCGTTGGCAACGGCGGTCGCTGTGCGCTCGTATTCATACCACTCGCGGGTCAGCTCAGTGCCGGCCGTCACGTACCTACCGGGGAGCCCCTGGCGTATCGCCTCGGCTGCTTCCACCTCATGGCGCGGCTCGCTGTAAGCGTTGAGAAACGAAATCGCCACAGCTTCGATGTCGAGTTGGCGCAACCGGTCAGCAATAGCGTCGATGGCGTCGTTCTCTAGATGGCGCAGCACCGAACCGTCGGCGGCGATGCGCTCGGGGATCTCGAAGCGCAGATCACGCGCTACCAGCGCCGGATGGCGCTTGTAGCGGAAGTCGAAGGGGATGGGCCGGTTGCCGCGGCCAATTTCGAGGGAGTCGCGAAATCCTTCCGTGGTGAGAAGGGCCGTCTTAGCGCCAGTGCGCTCGACAAACGTGTTGATGACCAGGGTAGTTCCGAACTTCACTACCGCAGCCTCGGCGAGATTGATATCGACCTTCCGAATGCAATCCATCACGCCTTCGACCAGGTCGTTGTGGGTGGTCAGGCTTTTAGCGTAAATGATCTGGCCCCGCTCACGATCGAAAACGGCAAGATCGGTGAACGTCCCACCCGTATCCGCCGCGACAATGAACGACAAAGCTGATCCTCCAAAGTACTGCCGCCCTACGCATCGCAGGGGCTGTGACAAAATTGTGCAACAGGCCGCGTGTCTTAACCGCCTAGGTTACGCTAGCCTCACTGTCCACAGTTGGCCGGAATCATACCAGACCTTCTGGTTCAGAAATCGTGATTTTATACAGTCTGCTGAAAAAGTCGTATTTAGTGCCCTAAGCACGAGTTGTTGGGCCCAGATAGAGGACAAAGCTCAGGGTAGTGAAAATTAGGTAGGTATTGCTCGGAACCCTGGACCGAATTCGCTCATCAACATAGACTGAAGACACCCCGACGATGACATCGCGAAGGGAATTAACATGAACCCGGCCGAAATTGATGCGCTGATCGACGATCGCCCGCAGGACGGTATATTTCGAGTCCACCCCGATGTATTCCGCAGGCAGGATCTATTCGAGCTGGAGATGAAGCATATCGTTGAAGCGACATGGGTCTTTGTCGGCCTCGAATGCCAGATCCCCGAACCGCACGACTTTCTGACGACATACATCGGGCGCCAACCGATAATCGTCTCGCGCGGTGCTGATGGCGAGATCCATTGTTTGCTCAACGCGTGCCGCCACCGCCGGGCCATGGTCTGTGGGCTTATGCGAGGAAACCGAAAGACCCACGTCTGCCCCTACCACGGTTGGGCTTACGACAGTGCTGGACGCAACGTTCACGTCACTCTAGAGGACGAAGGTGGCTATACCCCAGCGTTTGACCGAGAGGATCACAACCTATTGTCAGTCGCTTACGTCGGCACCTATCGGGGCTTTATTTTCGCCAGCCTAAACCCCGATGTAGAGCCGCTGGAACAGCATCTAGGTGGTGCTGCCGCGTTCCTCGATCTCGGCGTCGATCAAAGCGCCGACGGGTTCGAGCTGATACCGGGCACAGTGACTTACGTCATTAACGGCAACTGGAAGATGCAAATCGAAAACAGTGCCGACGCGTACCATTTTGTGCCAACGCATTCGTCGTATTTAGAAATCCTTGGCAACCGAAAACCCGACGCTGCAGAGGTGTCGTTCCAGCGCACCTACAACGTGCGTGATCTAGAACGCGGCTCGTTAACCTTCGCGCACGGCCACAACGTAATGTGGAGCGCGATTGAGGACGAGACACTGCGCGCGCTGTGGCTCGACCGCGAAGAAGTGCTTCAGCGGGTCGGTGAGATCCGCTTCAAGTGGATGCTGCGCACCCGAAATTTGCTTGTATTTCCAAACTTCCAGCTCATCGAGGCGCCGGTCCTGCAAGTCCGGATCAATCGGCCGCTGGCACCTGACAAGACGGAGATCACCACCTATTGCATCGCGCCCAAGGGCGAGAGCCGTGCTGCAAGAATACGCCGATTACGCCAGTACGAAGAATTTCACAACCCGAGTGGCCTGGCGACGCCGGACGATATGGCTGTGTTCGATGCGTGCCAGACCGGCCAGCAGAGCGAATGGGTTGACTGGCACCAGGGCTATATGCGCGGCCTAACGGAAGTGCGGCCGGGCCCTAACGACGACGCCCGAGAGCTCGGCATCGATGCCGAAACTTCCGTCTCCACCAGCGCGGCGCTTGGCGACGAAACCATCTTCCACTCGCAACACCGGGAATGGCGCCGGCTCCTGATGAAGGGCCTGAGCCAGGAATACAGACGGCCCTACCTTGCCCACGCCTCGGCAGAATGACGGAGACTGAAACGCTGCAGATGGCGGCGGAATTGCTTTACCGAGAGGCGCATTTTCTCGACGAACGTCGCTGGGACGACTGGCTCAGCCTTTATCATGAGCAAGCCGAATTCTGGGTGCCGGCGTGGCGAGACGAAGACCGGGTTACGGAAGATCCGGAGAACGAGATCGCGTTAATATATATCTCTTCGCGAGTGCAGCTTGAGGAGCGAGTTTCGCGGGGCCGATCGGGACGATCCGCCGCCTCGTCGCCGTTACCGCGCACGGCCCACGCGGTAAGCAACGTCATGGTGACGACGGGCGCAGACGACGACATGCTGACCGTACGATCGATCACAACTACCCATATCTTCGACGTGAAGCGGCGTGAGCAGCACATATTGTTCGCCCGCTGTGAACACGGTCTGGTGCGCGTTGACGGCGACCTGCGCATTCTTCGAAAAAAGCTGGTTCTGCTCAACGACTACATTCAGACCGTGATCGACTTTTATAGTATTTGAATCGTGGAAAAAGGTGATTGCAGTGCGGTTCGCACTCACGATCCAGACCGCGGCCCCCTAGAGCGTTTTAGGACGCTAATCAATGCGCTAGGGACTTGCGTACGTTGGGAATTCGGGCCACGTTCACAATTGGAATGGTCTCGTTATCACTATAAAAGATCTAATCGACAAGAGGAGGAAGATTATGGCGAAAGGGTATTGGGTTAGCTGCTACCGTGCGATCAAGAACGCCGATGCGATGGGGGAGTACGCCAAGCTCGCAGGACCGGCGGTTGCGAGCGGTGGCGGGACGTTCCTTGCACGTGGCGGACGAATAGAGGCCTTCGAGGCCGGCGTAAAGGAGCGCACCGTCGTCGTCGAGTTCCCAAGCTTCGAGCAGGCTTTAGCAACC
>JAYYZW010000093.1:0-27082 GCA_036339995.1 Pseudomonadota bacterium | reverse complement strand
TTCGGGATCTCGAGCGAGATGGCGTCGAGTACTTCAATGCCTTCGCTCTCGATATAGCCGCTTACGAGTTCTGTCAAACTTTTCATGTACGGGGTGATGATCGCTATTTTATTCGCCCCGAGCGCCTTCAAGGCTTCGATGAGCGCACCTGCGCTGGTCACTATCGCCATCTCAGGTGCGTCTTCGCGGCACACTTCGCTGAGCGAGCGCTCGGTTTCACGATGGTAGCCCGGGCCCTGACACATGATGGCCACCAGACAGGCCGAGGCGATCACGTCCATGCGCGCATCGGTCAGTTCGCGTGCGCAGCGGACCATGTGTCCGTTCATCGCCCTCAGTTCGTCTCGGGCCACCGTTTTCATCGGCGCGCGGCTCGAATGAAAACTGAAACCCACCGACGATGGCATGGCCGCGCGCTGCAGCATCGCCGGCACCTCCGTTTCCATCGTCGTATTGGAACTGGGAACGATTTGCCCGATGCGGAAGATCCGTCGGTCGCTCATGGGCCGATCTCGACGTAGAGCATGCCTTCCTCGACCCGCACCGGATAGGTTCGCACCGCTTTGACACAGGGCCAGACGACGGCTTCGCCGGAGCGGATATTAAACGACCCCAGATGAAACGGGCAGATCACCTCCTCGCCTTCGATTTCGCCCTCCGACAGCGATGCGGCGCCGTGGGTGCAGGTGTCATCCGTCGCGAAATACTCGCCGTCCAGGTTGTAGATGGCGATTGCGTCGCGGCCTTCGATCTCCACCTGCCGTATGTCGCCGGGCTCCAGTTCGTCCGGGCCGAACGGTGCAATGTTAGACATTCGCCAACTGCCGGGCTTTGATCGGCTGAAATTCCCGCATCAGGCGCCGGCCCAGCGCCAGCACCCGCGCATCGTCATGACGGCGGCCGATCAACTGAACGCCGAGCGGTAGAGCATGCGGGCCGAAACCAACCGGCAGGTTCAGGCACGGCACCCCCAGCAGGGTCCAACTCACCTGGAAGATCGGATCACCGGTCGCCATGCCAGGCGGGGCCTCCCCCGGCGCACTCGGCGCGATCACCGCATCGAACTCGCCGAAGCATTCGTTCACCGAATCGCGGCATTGATCGGCGTACACATGGGCCTTGACATACTGTTCCTCGGTCGTGGCCCGCCCTTCCTCGATGATCTCCAGGACCTTTTCGCTCATTTGATCGCGGGCCACCTGGTAGTCGGTATCGAGTGATTTCGAAATGCCCTTGTAGAGGATTCGGCGATGAACCGCGACGAGGTCGGCGTACGCGTCGGGTAATTCGAAGGGCTCGACCGCAGCGCCCAGCGTTCCGAACTGGTCGGCAGCCGCCTTGAGGATGTCGCGGGATTCGGGTTCGGCGAATTCCCATTGCCAGGTCCTGCACAGGCCGATCCGCGGCCGCTTGACCTGCGGCCAATCCACCGTCTGATTCCGTGTCGACACCACACCGTAGAACGCCTGGAGATCGGCGATCGAGCGCGCCATGTAGCCGAGCGTGTCGAAATAGAGCTGCAGCGGCAGGATGCCGGTGCCGTCAGTCGTCCCGTGGGTCGGTTTCAAACCGTAGACACCGCAAAACGCCGCCGGACGTATCAGCGATCCCGCCGTCTGGTTCCCGAAGGCCACTGGCACCATGCGATCGCACACCGCGGCCCCGGTGCCGCTCGACGAACCGCCGGGGGTGTGTTCGAGGTTCATCGGATGGCGCGTCTCGTTCGGCTTGTAAAGCGCGTACTCGGTCGAAACCACCTTACCCAAGAGCACAGCGCCGGCGTCGCGCATCAGGCTGACGCAATTCGCGTCCTTGGACGGTCTACGCCCCACGTGGATCGGCGTGCCGAGTTCGGTCGGAAAATCCTTGGTGTCGATCACGTCCTTTACCGCGAACGGTACGCCATGAAGTAGTGATCGCGGCGATTCACCATCTGCTTTGGCAGCCTCGGCCAGCGAGAACTCCGGATCGAGATGACAGAAAGCGCGCACGGCGGGGTTGCGCAATTCGATGCGCTCTAGGCAGGCACGTGTCAGCTCGACCGAACTCAGTTCCTTTTTCGCGATCAGGGCCGCAGCCTCCGTCGCCGTCAATGTAGTGAGATCCATGAGCCTGACCTATTGAGCGAGTAGTTCTGTGATTTGGTCGTCGATGAACGCGGTGTCCTCGGGATTGCGCCCGGAGCCGGCCCAGTGTCCCCACTGCGAGTGAATGGGTCGATATTCCGCGTTCGTCATGTGGCTGACTTCGATCTCGCTGTCTTCCGGGGGAAAGTACGCGTCGTTGACGCACGGCATGACGAAGATTTTGGCCTTGATCGAAGCCAAAGCCCTTTCGAAATCACCTTGATAGATCTCGTTATTGCTGATATCCGCCGACTGCCAGGTTGCGATTTGCGCCAGCAGATTATTCGCATCGATGCTACAGAAGGTGGCTTCCCAATAGCGGTCGAGAAAATCGTCAAGGGAAGTGTATCCGAGCTTTTCGTACAGCGCGTGCCGATAAAAATGCGCCGACGGCGGCCACGCCGCCCACGCGCGCGCCATCGCCCGTATGCCCACCAGCGGCTGCGTTTCGTAGCGGCCGCCCTTCCATGCCGGATCGGCAGTCAATATTCCACGCATCCCGTCGAGAAACACAACGTTGTGCCGCGATATCTTCGCAGAACCGCAGATCGCCCCAGCACGCTCGACGAAATCCGGGAACAAGGCCGCCCAATGGTAGGCCTGCACCGCCCCCATGGAGAACCCGACTGCCAATGCCAGTTTGGTGACGCCGTATTCTTCAGTCAACAAGCGGTGTTGCAGCCGGACATTGTCGGCGATCGTCACGAGCGGAAAGTCCGCGCCGAGGCCATCACTCGGCGACGACGAAACCCCGTTGCCGATGAGGTTAACGATGGCGATGAAATACTTGTCGGGATCGAGCGCGCGCCCTTCCCCGGTTAGATAAAGACTGTGTTCGTGCGTGCCGCCGTAATGCGTCGGCATGATGATCGCGTTGTTTTTGGCCGCATTGAGCGTGCCGAATGATCGATAGGCAATCCGCGCGTCAGATAAGCGTGCACCCGACTCCAACGCGACGTCGCCCGCATGAAAAATTTGATAGGATTCGTTGTTCATTCACGTGCTCCGCAATCTGCGAATACGTCCGCATCCTTCGGACGCACACGATTGGCGCTAGCCGTAAACGGGTTGTAGATCCTGGGCGGCCTTGGCCAAGTCGGGCGGCGCCACGATCACGCCACGGTCGATGATCTGTTCGTCGTCAATCCAGAACGACTGCTCCTTCATGACGCAGTCCGGGTGATTTTCGCCACCGCCTTCCACCCACTGCGGCAGGCCCAGGCCGACCGCATTGCAGCCGATGACCCGCTGATCCTCGATGAATGACTTGCCGGTAAACCGCGCGGCCGGATGATAGCCGCAGGTAAAGTGGACGATATTGCCATATTCACCGTTACCCGCACGTTTGAGTGAACGGTCGATGGCCTTCAATTCGGTACCGCCGCCGATGACCGATTGAATCTTGCCGTCCACTTCGAACCGGTAGGGTTCTTCCAGTGCGGTGTAGTACTCGTGGAACGTCGACTCGCAGATCACCGTGCCCTTTACCGTATCGAGTTCGGGGATCACCATGACGGTGCCCGGGACGAAGTAGCCGCCCGGCTTGGTCGCGCGCTCGATGGCCAGACCCTCGGGATCGGCGAGTTGGAAGCTGACATCGGTGCCCAGGGGCGTGGTGAAGCGGCATCGTTTACCGGCCGATTCGGCGAGCAGTGCATTGAATAAGTCGGAGACCACGAACACCTGGTCCAGATCGGCCTTGCTGAAGATGCGGATGATGCCTTCCGCGCCGATGTCGGCCGCCAAAAAATAGCGGGTGCGACCATTTTTCATCGCCGTGTCGTAGACCGCTGCGCCGGCGATATAGGGCATGCATAGATCGATCCAGGCATCGCAATTCTGCGCGGCCGCTGTGACGGGATCCGGCATATAGGGATCCGCGAGGCCGCCTTGAAACGGCAAGGGCGGCGCCAGCGTCATGCTGGCGACTCGGGTGCCCAAGCTGTAGGACGCATTGACCAAGGCGTCGACGGCGCGTTTCTCGGTGTTGATGTCCGCCGTGATCAGCACATGCTCGCCCTCGACGAGGCACATCATGTCGCGCACTAACAGCAAGGCTGCGCGGGCGAGATCAGGACCTACATCGCTACCATTACTCATCACCTGCCTCCATTACCGTTTACCCGGCAAGGCGTGTTCTCAGCCGTGGCCGAGATCTTCAATGCTGTGTTTTATCGTGCCAAAGACACCGCCGACTTCGAATGACGATACCGGGCCGGGTTCGTAATAGCGCGATTTCATCCCGTTCTGCAGTGCTTTGATCATATCCCTATCTTCGTTCATGAATGCTTTGTAGAAATCTTCATACTGCTGCGCCTTCTCCCGGAAGTCGGGCTGATCGAAATGCTCTGGGGGAAACAACTGATAGGTAATCGACAGACTGGTATCGGTAGTCAAGGGCCAGTTCGTGTTGACCGAGACGTAATCGAATCGCGGAAACCACGACACGTTCGGGGGGATATGGCTGGAGAAGCCGCCGCTATGTAACTCCTCGGGTAACCAGGGGATCGGACCAAACAGGGATTTGCCCTCGGGTACCAAGGTACCGCCGACGAACCGGCCGTGGTATCCACCGTCGAAGAGTTCATAACGATAGCCATCTAGCGGTTGGTAGGGGCCGAAGGTGTCGCTGTGCAAAACCGCAATGTGATAGATGTCGGTGAGATTCTCATTCAGAAATTTCCAGTTACAGGCAATATCCATATGAAACTTGTTCGCGAGTTTCAATCGTCCCATCTGGTAAGGCTCGTAGATCCTCGGAAAATCCCATTTTTCGAGGTCGTCCATCAGAGGGGTCGCGTCCGGATCAAAATTGATGAAGATAAATCCTTCCCATAACTCCGTTCTGATGAGTGGCAGCCTGCAATTCTCCTTGTTGAAGTTTTTCGATTTCTCCAGGAATTGCGCATCGACCAGCTTGCCGCTCGTATCGTAGACCCAGCCATGGTACGGGCAGGAAAAATACTTGGTGTTGCCCGAGTTCCACGCCACCTGAACCCCGCGGTGCCGGCACACGTTCGCAAACGCTTGGATGTTGCAGTTCTTTTCCTTGACGACGACGACGGGTTCGTTAGCGATGCGATGCGTGAAATAATCGCCCGGATTCTCGACCTCTTCCGCGCGCCCGACGAGTAGCCACTGCTTCATGAAGATCTCTTCGATCTCCCGTTGCATGATCTCTTCGGAAAAATAGACTTCGCCGGCTTTATGGGTTTTATTCACCTCAGGCGCGTCCTTTACCACGCTATATCCGAGCTCACTGGGGTCATAGCTAATGCCCGACGTGGTGTCTTTCAAGTTCGCAGCCATGTGTTGAATCCCTCCTGTTCGATTGGCACCAAAACACTATCGAAGGTGCGCCGGCAACGCCACACTTACAACGATAAGCTGATTATTCACGCGTTCGCCTAGGGGCACAACCCGCAAAAGGGGATATCGAAATAATTCTTTCGGGGGTATGCGAAGCGTGGGTGTCGGCGTAACAGCCGGTTAAATGTTGATATATCCGCGCTGGCTGGCGATAGTAACTGGATGGGGCCAGTCGTTGGCGTTGAGCTTCGCCATCGTGTTTTTGACGTGCGTTTTTACCGTCTCCTCGCTAATCGAAAGCGCTTCTGCTACCGCCTTGTTAAAGTGGCCGTCGATCATCAAGCTCAAGACTTCGACTTCACGGTGGGTCAAGGCTTTTCGCCCATGTGTTCGGCGATGTGTTCGGCGATGTGTGTCGCCACAAGTCCGAGAACACTGGTTTTGCCCCCGTGTACCGCGCTGATGATCGTCAATAACTCCGACATCGACAGGCCCTTCAGGACATAACCCTTAGCGCCCGCAGCCAGCGCGCGCGGGACCCGAGGCAGAGATCAAGCGCCGTTCTGAATGTGCGCGACCAATTTTCGACGGTACCCAGACCGGTCGCCGCCCAATCGAAACGGCGAATACGACCTGCCATTTCGCCCGTCATTCCGAGTTGTCCGTTCGGGTTCATCCAGCCATGCTAACGGTAATCATCGACCGGGTTGAGCGTGACGTCGTCGGCCAAGAGGCCCTTGCCCGGCACATGATTCACTTCGAGCCGCGTGCCGACCGGATCTTCGAACAGAACCGAATAATACCCGGGAGCCCAAGGCCCGGGCTCGGTGCCGTGCACGATAGTGGCGCCCATCGACACCAGGAGTTCCTGCACCGCGTCGACATCGGCGTTGTTGCGCGCGCGAAAACACAGGTGGTGCAGGCCGACGCTGTTCTGCACGAACCGCTCGTGATCGTGCTGTTCGTCGCATTTGCTAATGCCGAGCGCCGTGCGCGCGCCGACGTAGTAGATCATGTCCTCACCGTCGAATACGAGCGACATACCGAGAAACGGCAGCAATTCTGTGTAGAACGCTCGGCAGGCAGGCCAGTTGCTAACGCTCAATATGACGTGCGCCATGCCGTTGATTTCGATCACGTTTCCCTTCTCCTCATTTCATAGATCACTGTTAAAGCGTGACCGCCGCCCCGGCGGGGCTTACGACGATCCCGCTGAGACCGTACCTGCCACCTTCCGTACTTCACGCCAACGCGATGACGGCAGAGCCGGAGGTTCTCGCCTCGCCCGTCTGATCGCTCGCGGTGATCTCGACGCGAACGCAACGTTCATCACCGACTGCCAATTTCTCCACCACCCGGCCGTTGACTGTGATGCTATCGCCCACGTGCGTCATGGCAAGAAAACGCGTTTCGAAGCCGCGAACCGCGCTCTGCGGCACCCACAGCGTGAGCATGCGACCCATATAGGCCATGACGAGCATGCCGTGCGCGATGACGTCGTCGAGCCCGGATTCGCGCGCAAAATCGATATCCACATGTATCGGGTTGTGGTCGCCGGAAGCACCGCAGTAGACGGCGAGCGCCTGCCGTGTGATCGGCGGCAGACTGAGCGGCGGCAACTCGTCACCGATCTTGATCGCGTCGTAGTCACGCAGCCGCTTCATGATTCGCCGGGTTCAGCCATGCCGTATGACAAGGGTGCGCGTGAATTTTGCAACGCGGTCCCCGTGCTGATCGGTGATGTGGTTATCTTGCACCAAGAATTCGAGCGCACCGTCCCGCTTGTCGTAGATATCGATGATCTCGGATTCGAAAGTGAGGACGTCGCCGGCGCAAGCGCCATTGTGATATTCGAAGGCCTGCTCACCGTGCAGCGCGCGACCCAGGGGGATCTCCAGTCGATCGAACCAGTCGTATGGATCAGGGCGTTCCATCTCCAGGCAGAAGAGAAAGGTCAGTGGGACGGGCAGTGAGCGGAAGCCCGCAGCCTGTGCCGCCGCTTCGTCGAAATAAATGGGATCCGTTTCCCCGATGGCCTTCGCAAAAAACCGCAAACGGCCTTTTTCAACCTCGGCGGCAAAGGGCTTGGTGCGGAATCCGATATTGGCCCTGTCGATCACGGTGCCTTTCCGCGGGCCTCAGGCCTCGTCCTCGCTTTGCCGTATCTTGCGCAGATCCCGGATCGCCTGCCGGCCCAACGGCGCGGCCGTGCGCGGACTCAGCCGGTACAGCCACCAGATCAGGTGGGCATACCACGGAAACACGATGATGGGCTTGTTGCGCGCCACCCCGTCAAGGATCCTGCGTGCGGCGTCATCGGCCGGCACCTTCTTGAACGGCACCTGGTCGAGCAGCATTTCCTGCGGTACGTTAACCGCTTCGCTCGCGGTATAGATGTTGGATTCGATGAATCCGGGGCAAACCGCGCTGACGCCCACCCCCAGCGCCTCTCCCTCCGCACGCAGGGACATCGAGAGTCCAACGACAGCATGCTTGGTCGTGCTATACGGTATGTTGGTCGGAAACGGGGTCAGGCCGGCAAGCGAGGCGATGTTGACGATGTGGCCGTGCCCTTGCCGTGCCATGACCTTGTAGGCCACATCGGAGCCATAAACGACACCCATCAGGTTGACGTCAATGACGCGGCGCCAGTGAGCCAGGCTTAGATCCCGCGCATCGCCGGTGACCGCGATGCCGGCGTTATTAAATATGAGGTCGAGCCGCCCGTGCTTCTCGACGGCGTTCTCCACTACGGTAGCCACGGCCCCGGCATCTGTGACATCAACTTCCGCCGACTCCGCATGTGCACCCGTCGCACGAAGCTGCGTGGCGGCCGCATCAGCCGCCGACCCGTCGATGTCACTCAGCACGACGGTAGCACCGCGCCCGCAGAGTTCCGCTGCCAGCGCGCGTCCGATGCCGGAAGCGGCGCCGGTGATGACGCAAATCTTTCCTTCGTATTGCATTCAGCAGTTCCTTCACGCGATCGAATCGGTTGATATGATGATATCCCGTAATAATGGCTTTAGGTGTGACTGATGAATGATTCCTTACGTGAGACGATATCCGCCACGCAGGAAAAATACCGATTGAATCCGACCGAAGCACTCGCGAATTTTCACTCAAAGTCGAAACTCGTCGATGGATTCCGCTCCGACGTCGTTATCCGGGACCACCACGGGGGGGTCGACGAGCCGCCGCCGTTGGGCGGCGGAGATGCGGGACCTAACCCGATCGAATTGCTGCTCGCAGCACTCGGTGCCTGCCAGGAGATCACCTACAAGGTCTATGCGACGGCCATGGGGATCGACATCGCGCGCGTGTCGGTCGAACTCAAGGGCGATATCGATCTGCGTGGTTTTTTTGGCGTGGATGCAACGGTAAGGGCCGGTTACCAGAAGATCCGTGGCACGGTCCATATCGAATCCGCCGCGTCGCGCGAAGCGCTGCAGAAACTCAAAGCCGCCGTCGATCTCCATTGCCCCTTGCTCGACATGCTCACCACGCCTGTTCCGGTCAGCCTGGAACTCGTCGACGCAGACGTCTAATTGCAATATCTCCCCTGCGTAGAGGTCGAACCGTCGTCGCCGGCGACCGCGGCTGTCATCTGGCTACACGGTCTCGGCGCCGACGGCCATGACTTTGAACCAGTAGTTCCGCAGCTTGGACTGGACGGTGTGGCCGCGGTACGTTTCGTGTTTCCGCACGCCCCTTCAATACCCGTCACGATCAACAACGGCTACGTCATGCCGGCCTGGTACGACATTCTAGAATTCGACCTTGAGAGAAAAGTCGATGAAACCCAGCTGCGCGCCTCCGCGCGTGCGGGCGCCGCACTCATCGAGCGTGAGATCGGACGCGGCATCGACAGCCGCCGTATCATCGTCGCGGGGTTCTCTCAGGGCGGTGCTGTCGGCTACGAGATCGCGCTGACTTTCACAAAGCGTCTCGCCGGTCTGGTTGCGATCTCTAGCTACTTCGCCACGCAAAATTCGATCGTGCCCGGCACGGTCAACGAAAACCTGCCGATCTTGATATGTCACGGCACGCGCGACCCCATGGTGCCCGAGGCCCACGGCGAGGCCAGTTACCGTCGTCTCCTGGAAATGGGCTACGCCGCCGAATACCGGACCTACCCGGTCGAACACGGCGTCGACCTGACGGAAATCCGGGACATCGGTAACTGGATCGGTAATCGATTGCGTGACGGGAATGCTTGACGGGGTGTTAAAAAACCTGTTTTTCGCTAGCCTATAAAGCATATTATTCGCCCGCAAGCGGGCCTTCACGCAGATCCATTCGGCACCGTATGAGTCCGCTTGCGGGCGAATCGAAATCTGTCCCATCATTCGGAATCACGATTCGACACCAAACACTTGAGGAGGAATAAGAATGGATTTTGGATTCGTGTTCATGGGGGACTGCCACATTCACGGCGACGTGAAGTACGCCGAAGACAATGGTTTTTCCCACGCATGGCTTTACGACACACAGATGCTCGGTAGCGAAGTCTACACGGCGCTCGCTCTATGCGCTGATCGTACGTCGAAAATCAAGCTCGGGCCCGGCGTAACCAATCCGAAATCCCGCATCGCGCCGCTGTCGGCCTGCGGAATGGCCACGATCAATTCGCTGGCGCCGGGGCGCGTCATCATGGGCATTGGCACCGGCAATACGACGCGCCGGACGATGGGCATGCCGGCCGCCAAGATGGCCGAACTCGAGGACCATATCCGCGTCTGCAAGGGTTTGTTCAACGGCGACACCGTCGATTACAGCGAAGACCAGCGCCATAGAAAAATAAAGTTCCTGAATCCGGATTTCGGGTTCATCAACATTAAGGACCGGATTCCGATCTACATTTCCGCGAGTGGCCCCAAGGTCGCGCAGCTCGCCGGGCGGATCGCGGACGGGCTGATCCTGTTCGGCGCAGTCCATCCGTCCATCGTCAAGTGGATGATCGGCCACATGCGTGAAGGCGCCGAGGCCGCTGGCCGCAACCCGGACGACTTCTATGTCCTTTCGATGACAGCTTTCTACCTCACGGAATCCGACGAGCAGATCGAAACGCCCGAGGTACGCGAGGCGGTAGGGCCGATGGTGGCGTCGAGCAGCAACATCTTCGCGCTGTCCTGCCACAAGGAACCAAATGCCCTGCCGGAAAATTTCCGCGACGAATTGATGGACTTCGTCGGCGTCTACCGCGAACCGGACGCACCCGTCGAAACACGACATCTCAAGTTATACAGCGGCTATCTCCAGCATTTGAAAGCGGAACACGAGGCCTTGATGACCAAGAGGATTATCCAGGCCACGACGCTGACCGGCACTAAACAGCAAGTCCTCGGGATGATCGAAGCGATGCGGGACGCCGGCATACACCAGGTTGCGATCCAGCCGATCCGGGCAACGCGCGAAGTCGTCGACCAGGTCGCCTCGCAAATCATGCCCTCTTTCGCTTGATCCAACGTTCGAAGGGTCGCGTTTTAGAGAACCCACATGAGCGCAAACACACCCGATGCCCATCGTAAGATTCAGCTGGACGTAGTCTCTGACCCAATCTGCCCGTGGTGCTACATCGGTAAGCACCGCCTTCGGCAGGGACTCGAACTGCTCGATCCAGAGATCGACATCGACGTTCACTGGCGCCCCTTCGAGCTCAATCCGACTATGCCCCGCGAAGGGATGGACCGTGACGCCTACTGCGAACGGAAGTTCGGCTCGATCGCATACGCACGGCAGCTCTACGCGAATGTCGCGGCAAATGCCAAGGCAGACGGCCTGCCCATGGAGGTCAATCGCATCGCGCGGACCCCGAACACCCGCCTTGCCCACCGGCTCATTGCGTATGCGGAAGATCACGGACGGCAGAACGATCTCATCGACACCCTCTTCGCCGCTTACTTCGTCGAAGGCCGCGACATCGGTGACGCTGCCGTACTGTGCGAGCTTGCGCACGATACAGGGCTGGACGCAGCGGCAGTCGATGCCCTGCTCGCCGATGACGGAGCGGATGCCGCTATCGACGCGCAGGAGCGTGAAGCCCAGGGACTCGGCGTACAAGGCGTTCCAGCATTCCTCTTCAACGGTAAACTGTTGTTTTCGGGCGCTCAGGATCCCCGCACGATCGCGCTCACGATCGAACGCGCGCTCGCCAAAAGCCTATCAGTGCATCCACCGTCGCGCCCTGAGGAATAGCGATGCTCATATTTCGACCGCTTTTCGACCAGGAATCTTCGACTTTTACTTATTTATTGGGCGACCTGCAGAGCGGTAAGGCCCTGCTGATCGATCCGGTGTTCGAACTCGCCCGGCGCGATACGGCGTTGTTGAACGAACTCGGGCTGACGCTCATAACCGTGGCCGATACACACTGCCACGCCGATCACGTGACTGGCGCCTGGCTGCTCAAGCAGCACACCGGCGCGCAGATTGCGATCTCGGAAAATAGTGGGGCCGAGGGGGCCGACATCTATTTGCGACAGGGTGACCACTTGCCGTTCGGAAATCGCTATCTCGAAGTCCGGGAAACGCCCGGACACACCGACGGCTGCATCACCTACGTGATGGACGACGAGACCATGGCCTTCACCGGCGATACGCTCCTGATCCGCGGCTGCGGTCGAACGGATTTTCAGCACGGGAGCGCAGCGGACTTGTACCGCTCGGTTCGTACCCAGATTTTTTCACTGCCCGACGCTACGCGGCTTTATCCCGGGCACGATTACAACGGTCTGACCGTGACCAGCGTCGGCGAAGAGAAGCAATTCAATCCGCGCCTCGGCGGACAGATCAGCGAGCAGGACTTCACGGGCTATATGAACAACCTCGGCCTCGATCACCCGAACAAACTCGACATCGCACTGCCGGCGAATCTGAAATGCGGCCGGCCCGACAACGACGATCTACCGGATGATACGCCGAGCTGGGCGCCGCTCAGTTACACCTTTGCCGGCATCTGGGAAATCGATCCGAATTGGATTGAAGAGAATCTCGCTGAGGTGCATATTCTCGACGTTCGCGAACCAGACGAATACGACGGACCGCTCGGCCACATCGCAGGTGCGACATTGATACCGCTCGGCGCCCTTACCGAGCGCATAGACGAAGTGCAAACGGACAAGCCCACCGTCGCCGTCTGCCGCTCCGGCGGCCGCTCGGCGCAGGCGATCGTCATCCTGTGCCGCGCGGGCGTCACCGATGCCGCCAACCTCGCCGGCGGCATGCTGGGCTGGCGGGCCCAGGGCCATCCCGTGAGCGGCGGTGTCAAGGAGCTTTGATACTATTCCGCCGCCGTTCGATGATGAGCCACGCGACGACCCCGGTCGCGAGGGTAGCGACACCAACAACGGGCTCTAACGGGCGATACATTGCCGCGATTGCGGCAAACATCAATGTCCCACCGACATACAGGCCCGGCACCCAAGGGTAACCCGGAACCGGCACCGCAGCCGCGCCTTCGCGCCGCCTCAGCACGAACAAACTACTGACCGTCAGGGCTGCGCTGACTGACAGCGTGAAGCCGAGATAGGACAGTAGTTCCGGCAGATCCGACACCACGATGATCAGCGCGGCGAGCACTACCTGCAGGGTCACTGCGTGTGCGACCCGGCCATCCCGAGTTGCGAACGCGCGGGGTAACATCCCGTCGTCGGCCATACGCGCGTAGACGCGCGGACCGGCCATGATCATCGATGACACAGAGGTCGCTAATGCCAGGATAACGATGCCGCGCATGGCAAAGCCCAGGGTCTCACCGCCGAGCGCCGTCAGCGCGCGTGCAGCGACGTCTTCGTGCCCCGCGATCATTGCGGGCGGTGCGCCGTAGACGAACAAGGCATTGAGCGCGAGGTAGATGGCGGTGACGACGACCGTACCCAAGGTCAAGGCACGGGGAACCTGGCGTTTCGCGTCCCGGGCTTCGCCGGCGACATAGACTGCGGCGTTGAAACCGGAGTAACTCAGCGATATCCACATCAGGCTCACGGCGAAACCCGACCATTCGAAAACCGGTACGGCGCCGTCCCCGATCGCCAGGGGCGGGCCCACGGCACCCCCGGCTGTAGACAACTTCGCCAAGGCGAAGACCGTGATCGCGCCGATCATGACGAGTTTCAGGACCACCAACGCGTTCTGGACGCCCGCACCGAGACCGACCTTGCGTACGTGTAAGGCGCCGGCCGCGAAGACCGCCGTAAGCGCCAGCGCGTCCTCGGGGATCCAGCCGGGGCGCGTGCCCGCCGGCAACAGGTACGCTTCGAGCGCCGTCGCCGCCAAGGCGATGGCGCCCGTAAATCCGGCCAGCAAAGACACCCAGCCGGCAACGAAGCCCGCCGCCGGATGTATGGCGCGCGACAGAAACAGGTATTCACCCCCCGAATCGGTCATGCGCCGTACCAACGCACCGTAGCTGAGCGCCCCGCAAACGGCCAGCAAGCCGCCCGTCAGCCAGGCGAGCATGACGCGGTCCGGCGTGCCGAGGTCCGCCAGCGCGAATCCCGAGGTCGTAAACACACCGGCGCCGATCATGTTGGCGACTACTAGGCCGACGAGGGTAAACAGGCCGAAGCGCGGCGCCAACACGGCGCGTCAGGACTTACGGAAGCGCAGGAAGTAGTTCTCTTTCAACCCGTCGACCGCGTCCATCTCTTCAAGAACGAAGCCCGCCGCCTGAATCTCCTTGACCACGGTCTCGCGGCCGGCACGCACGTGACCGAGTATCCATGGCCGAGTGGTGCCCGGGATTCGCTCGAAATCGATGACGATCAGTCGTCCTGACGTACGCAGGGCGCGGCGCATGGAGTCGAGTACGGTTTGCGGATATTCGAGGTGATGATAGACGTCACACAGGAAGACGATGTCAACCGAGTCCCGGGGCAAGGTAATCGATCGGTCCCGGCTCAACACGACGCTGACGTTGGCCAGACCGGCCTCGTCAACGCGGTCGCGAATATGGGCCGCAAACTTGGGCGCGATATCGAGCGCATACACATGACCGTTGAGGCCGGCACGCGCCGCAAACAGCGGGACGAACAGTCCAGTGCCGGCACCGACATCGGCTACCACGTCGCCGTCTTCGATCCCAACCGCAGCGGCGATAACGTGACGCAAGGCGTAGATTTCGCGGCTTTCGCCTTCGAAGCGTTCGACCCATTCCGCGACGTTTACGTCCGGTCGCAGGTAGTGACGGTTGACGCCTCGGCGAACGCTAGCTTCTTCGGCGGCCCAGGCCGCTGTCGAGAACGCGATGATGAGCGCCACGATCACCCGACCCCAGGGCCGAAACGAAAGTCGAACGGGGAAACGCATCGAACGAGTCTCCTCTTTCGGCGCAACGATCAATATTGCGCGTCTACTGCCATGCAGAGATAACTCATGAGCGGATCGGCTCGCTTGAACGCACGGAAGACGAAGTGTACGAATGCGCGGCTCAGGATCTCCGTGTCGTCGAAATTCTTGCAGGCGATGAAATCCTTGCGCTTGAGATCGATAATCAGCTCATGGTCGGGGGGAAACCCGCGAGGGGGCCGCTTGAGCGTACCGCCGACGAACGAGAAATCCTTCTTGAATCCCCGCTTCATGCTCGCCTGCTTCCAGGCGTTTGGATTATCCGCAATGAACTCTCTGATCCGCGTTAGTACCTTAGATTCGGGATGCCAGATCCCCGCGCCAATGAAACAATTACCCGGCTCGATGTGAACATAAAATCCGGGCGCATGGACGTCCTTTCCGAGTTCGTGGCGGAACTGAATTCCGATGTTCGTCTTGTAGGGCGTCTTATCCTTGGCGAAGCGCATATCGCGGTACACACGCATTAAGGAACCACCGATTTTCTTGGGTATCGCCCGAAAATGCGGCGACAATTTCTCGATTTCCGGTCCCATGGCCTCGATAAAAGCGAGCGCCGGTTCACGCACGAAATCCTCGTAACGCGGCTTGTTCTCATTGAACCAGGCGCGTTCGTTATTCTTGGCGAGCCGTTTAAGGTACGGAATACACCCCTTTGGGAATCCATCAAACGAAGTCATAATAGTTTTAGAGATCTGCTAGCTCGTTTCGGCTAAACAAAACGACTGATCAATCTAGCACCTCGACCGCATCACCAATCCGAACCTCGCCACCCTCACGAAAATGCGCGCCTACGCCGAGATTCTGATCGCCGTCCTTGACGATGGTACGTAGGATGCTCTTATCGTATTCAAGATCACCCTGCGGCCGCACGGTCATACCGCAACGCGGCGTCGGCGCCGATATTTCGACCGTGGTCGCGCCGATCCGTAAACGCCGGCCGACCCACTCGTTTTCGATGAGTCCGTCGAGTCCGCTGTCCGTCTCGATATAGAAATTCGGCCGGAAGCGTCGAATGTCCCATGAGGCTTTGGGATTCTTCAATGCCATGTACTCCATCGAGGCCGTCGTGATCATGTGGAGTTCCTCGTTGTCGAAGAACGTTCCCGGAACCGAGACGTGATCCATGAGCACTTCCGGAAACTGACTCATGTCGGGCACCGGCTCGCCCGGTTCACGGGCGAAAGCGTCGCCAATCTCCTTCATGAACTGTTCTTCATCGGGCTTGTAGCGCTTGTAGAAGTCGACGTCGCCGGCCGGTTGCAAGGGCCACAGCATCGCTTCGCGGCCGATGAGTTCGCTCAGCTTAGCGTGCACGACCGCATCGTCGCTGCCCACGGTTTCTCCGTCGGGAAAGGTGATGTCGACGGGTTTGATGTCACCGCCGTCCGGTTCCTCGCGATAACGGGCTTTGCACAGCATTAGCTGCGGGTACTTCTTGCCCCACTGAACTTCCTTGCGCCCTTCATCGCGCATCGCCCAACAGCGATCGCCCAGTAAGCCCTGTTTCGAGACCGTGCATCGTTTCACGGTATCGCCCTGCATGGACTTCACCGGGAAGCGCCAGATCTCCTTGATTACACCGACCTTCGCCATCAGATATACCCTCCCCTTATGGCGGCACCGTTGCTCTACAATCCTGCGTCGGCGCGGATCTCTTCCGCGATCGCCGTCCAGTCTTTGTCCGACAGGCCGTTGGCGACGGCAGATTCGAAACGGTTCAACAACAATTCGCCGAGGCGCATCCGCGCGCCACATTCGGCAGCGGTCTCGCCGACCAGTTTAACGTCCTTCAATCCGAGAGCCAGCCTGAAGCCGGCTACGTCCCACTCCTGCTGATGAAGCTGACGCCCGTAGCCTTCATACAAAGGGCAACCGAAGGCTGTGCCAATGATCATCTCATGGAATGCCTCGACGTCGAGACCCGATTTTTCGATGATCGCAAAAGCTTCCGCCATCGCCTCGACCGCCGAGACGATCAGAAAATTGAAATTGATCTTGGCAACGTTGGCAGCGGTCGGATCCTCGCCGAAATCAAACACGCGCCGGCCGAGCGCTTCGAGCGTACCGGCGACGCGCGTTTTGGCGCGCACGTCACCGGCGATGAGAAAAGACTGCCTGCGTGCCTTCACCGCATCCGGACGGCCGCAAATCGGAACGGCGAGGTAGGCGACCCCCAGATCGCCATGCCACTCGGCCAACCGCGCGGCGCAGGCGGCCGAAACGGTACTCATCGACAGGTGAATGCCGCCGGATCCCAGCGCCTGAAGTACGCTTCCGTCTTCGAATACGGCCTCGAGTGCGGCGTCGTCGGCGAGACAGCTCATGATGAGCCCGTGCGGAGAACAGACGCCAGCCGCCTCGGCGACGAACTTTGCGCCATGTACTACCAAGGCCTCCGCCTTGGCCGCGGTACGGTTCCAGACGGTGACTTCGTGGCCGTCATCGAGCAGATTCTCGATCATGGGCGTACTCATCAAACCCGCACCGATATATCCGATTTTCACCGATCAAACTCCCTCAATGGTTCATCCAAATACGCGCGCCTCGCCGTTCGGTGGTGCTTTCGCGGTCCTTTTGCGTTGACGATGTACGCTCAGCCATCAGCTAGAAATTTTCGGATCGCACTGACGACGGATCCGGCGTCGAGATCAGGTTCAAAGTTCGCGCCGCGGATCGTTACCGCCTTAGCATCGCTACGGAGCATCTGCGCGCGTTCGAAAAACGGGTACAGCACGTCATCCTCGGCGCAAAGGAGCAATAGGGGACATGAAATTTTTTCGTAGGCGGCCGTCCAGTCCTGCTTCCAGACAGCGGTATAGGCCATGGCCCGACCTTCGTAAGCGCGCAAGGTATCGATCAACTCGCGATGGTGCAGAGCGAGGTCCCGGTCAGCGCCCAGGCTGCGAAGGTACTCCCAGGTCTCGAGCAGATAGGAGCCGTCCGGCGTCGGCGTAATCGGTTTACCGAACTGCTTGCTGAATTCATGGCGCTCTGCAGCGGTTAGCGGCACCGGACCGCATATCATCAACGAAGCAACCCGGTCGGGGTGCGCCACGGCTATCTCAACGCCGATGCACGCGCCCGTGTGGTGTCCGAAGAGATGAAACGCCGATAATCCCACGGCGTTGATCGCTTCGAGAAGCCAGCCAGCATAATCCTCAATTGACGGTTGCGGCGATGGATCGAAGGACCCGCCGAATCCCGGCGTATCGAAGGCTACGAGTTCGAAGTCTTCGCCCAGGACTTCCATCATGCGCAGATACATTTGTGACGAGCTCGCGGTCTGCTGGAGCAGGACGATAGGTGTGCCCCCGCTGCCCGTGTGACGATAATGGATCTGCCCGCCGCTGGTGTCCGCGTAGGACTTGCGAATCGATACGGGCACTAGATCAGCGCAATCCTAGCGACCCCGGATTGATTTGGCGCGCGGGATCGAGCACGTCCTTGACGCCGTTTAGCAGCTTGCGGAGCGCTTCGTTGTTCATCATCTCCTGGTAGGGGTAGTACTTGCCCAACTGCAGATGACAGCAGCCGTGTCGATCGTAGAGATCGCGCAGGCCCTCGCGGAGTTTGAGTGCAATCTTGCGCTTTTCCTCGTCTGCGGGAATGTCTTTCCACTTTTCAGCAAACTCGTCTTCGATCAGGCTCAAGCGGAATTCGCCGAGTTCGTCGTGCCAGTAAATGCTGGGTTCAATCACAAACTCCGTGCCCGCGAAACAGGTCAAGTAGGAACTGTGGATATTATATTTTTCCATCGTTTCGCGATGCTCGGCGAAATAGGCTTCCGTCGCGTTACCCACTTCCACCGCTTTGGACAAGGGCATGAAACCGTGTACCGGCAGCCAGATCTCGCCTTCCGATCCAAGGAGCACCGTACGCACGCCGCCGAACGGTTGGGCTCTGAATACGGTCGGTAGTGTGTTGTCGATTTCACGGCCGCCGTATTCAAGACAAATTTCGCGCGCGAGCTCCAGCGCTTTGTGTGCAACGTCCTTGTGGTAGCTGTCAAACGTCATATGCAGCGAGTAATTCACCTTGCGGAGGAAGGTCTTGCCCGCGCTGGCGACCTTGAATGACGTCCATAGGCCCTTGATACCGCCTTCGCTTATGGCGACGTCCCGCAGCACCGCCAGTCCCTCGCCGAAAGTAAACCCCTGCTTTTCGAATCCCGCGTTGTAGTACGGATCGAAACCGTAGCATTCCGCGCAGATCCGTTTGCGGGCCAGCACCGTCTGCGTCGCGATCATCGCCTCGATGGTGTCGAAGGCGTAGGACATGAATAGCGTGACTTCGGGCGCCTCGATCAATCGCAGGGTGGCTTCCGCCTTGACGCCGAAAGCGCCGGTGTCGGCCGTAAAAATGCCAGTCAGATCAGGTCCGAAATGACGCCAGAACGGCTGGCCGTTGATGTGCGCCGCCGAGCCCGTCTGCAGCAGGCTGCCGTCGGCGAGCGCCACCTTGAGCCCGATGACACTTTCTGCCGCCGTGTTGTAAACGCCAGAGCCTAAAAACAGGCTGTTCTGCGACAGCGCGCCACCAACCGTGGCGTACATCCCCGACAGGGGACCGAAATAGGGCGTTCTGACGCCCCGCTCACTCAAGGCCTCGTACAGTTGCATCCACGTACAACCCGTCTCGACGGCGACATACATGTCTTCGGTATTGATGTCGAGAATGCGGTTCATACGGCGCAGGTCAATAAGCATTGAATCCGCACGCTCCGGCTGGTAACCGCGCGTATAGGACATACCGCCGCCGCGTGCTACCACCGCCATGCCGGCATCCGTCGCGCAGCGGACACACGCGGCGAGTTGTTCTGCGTTGTCGGGCTGCACGACGACTTCGGCAACCTCGTCCGGAATGTAACTCAGATCCGTCGAGAAGAAGCGTCGGTCTTTCTCCGAAGTCAGACAGTGGTCTGCGCCCACAATATCGGCGAGGCGCTCGATGACGCCGTCGCGTGGCGCCAGGGACTGGGTCGAACTCATAGGGGAATTCTCCTGTGACTACCACATCGCCGCAGCACTAAAGAGTCGGCGCGGCCCGTGGCGATTCGATCAAACCATACTACGTCGGCCCGGTACCAGTACCGAATACCGGTGCCACCGGCGGTTCGAAACCGGTTTCTTCCAGGCAGCGCGCTTTCAGCTCCTCGATCGTACCGCCCTTGTCAATGAGCAGTATTTCGGTACGGCCGGCGGCCATTTCGCCACGCAGCGTTTCGGTTTCATCCCTCGCAACTCGGCCATCATCGCCGACGACAACGCCGTAGCGCCGCACACCCTTCACGGTAGCCAAACCGCGCCGGACATCAAGGGCAACACGATCCGGGTCGCGCGCCAGCGGATCACCCCAGCCGCCGCCGCCCCAGGTTTCGAACAACAGCAGATCGCCCGCTTCGACCGAGACGCGATCACATTTAGAAGACACCAGCCGCTCAGTGCCGTCCGCACGCTGCAACAGCTTGCGACTGCGGGCGCCGGGCAGGCCCCCGTTCACGCCCCAGGGATAGGTCAGCCAGCGATCGTCGTGCACGGAAATCTCGCCGCGTTCGAGAAACCGATAGCCGACGCGTACGCCGTTGCCGCCACGGTGCAGACCTGCCCCGCCCGAGTCCGCGATCGTTTCGTAGATATCGATTCGCAGGGGGAAGTAACTTTCGAGAAACTCGTTGGGAACGTTCGTAAAATTCGGCCACAGTGAATGACCGTCCGGACCGTCGCCCATGGGCCTTCCCGGAATTCCGCCGAAGCCGATCTGATACAACTGGTACCACTCGCCATTGGAATCGACCCCAGAATACATGAAATGGGGACTGTCGGAGAAGCCGGCCGCGCACATGAAATCCGGCGCGCCCTGACCGAACAAGCCGCTGATAATGTCGAAAATGCGGCCCAGCGCGTGCGTACGGCAGGACAGCGCGGCGGGATGCTTCGGTTTGAGCAAGGTGCCTTCCGGAATGCGAACCTCCATCAAATCGTAAAAGCCGTCGTTGAACATGATCTGCGGATCGAAAACCATGATCATGAAAACGCCGCAGAACATCTTGAACATTTCTTCGTGGAGATAAAAATTGATCGATCCGACTGACTGCGGATCGGTGCCCGAGAAATCGAAAATGACTTTCTCGCCGTCGCGCCACATGGTGCAGGCCAGTTTGTAAGGCCCCATACCCATGCCGTCGTCGCATACGTAATCCTCGAAATAGCGTTTCTCTTCCGGAATGACCTTGGCGATGAGCTGGGCCATCGCGCGGCGGTTGCGTTCGAGCAATTCGTCCATTGCAGAATGCAAAACGTCGTCGCCGAACCGTTCGGTCAGCTCGACACATCGCTTCGCCGCGGTGCGGCAAGCGGCGATGATCGCGTTGAAATCGCTGTGATTCCAATGCGGCAGCCGGCAGTTGTGAAGAATGAGTTTGAGCAAATCGTCTTGCAGGACGCCGCCCTTGTAGATCTTGATCGGCGGTACGACGATGCCTTCTTCGTAAATTTGGCGTGCGTCGGTCGGCAGGCTGCCCGGCACCTTGCCGCCAATGTCGGTCATGTGGCCGAACATGGCCGTCCACGCGATCAGCCGACCGTCCTTGAATATCGGCATGAGCACGAGCCAGTCGTTGGCATGGCTGATCGCGCCGTTGCAGGCATAGGGATCGGTCGTGAGAAAAATGTCACCATCCTCGATGGTGCCCTCGTAACCCTGGGAAAAACCGTGAATAAAGGATCCGAATTGTCCGACGACCATCTTGCCGTCGCGGTTCGCAATCATGGGGAATTCGTCGTGCTGCTCCCTGATGCCCGGAGACATCGCCGTCCGGAACAGGACGGCATCCATTTCGAAACGCGCATTCTTAAGTGCGTTCTCGATGATGTCGAGCGTGACCGCGTCGACCTCGACCTGCTCGAGCGGCGTCTCGTTGGTTTCGATCAGGCGCGCGGCCATGTGTCCTCCTTAAGGCTCCGGCGTAATCAGAATGTTTCCGAAGTCGTCGACGGTGCCGAGGTGACCCGGCAGGATCAGCGTGGTCGCATCCATTTCGGTCACGATCGCCGGGCCGGGTATCTTCGCCCCGCTGCCAATCCGGGCGCGATCGTAGATCTTCGTGCCCAGCCATTCGCCGCCAACGAACACCGCCTGGCGTTTATAGACCGCACTTTCCGGATCGGCACCGTGTGCAAGCTGCTGCGCCTTCACGCTCGGAGCGCTGCCCAGCGCCACGGTGCGCAAATTCACGATTTCTTTCTCTGCCGGCAGCGCAAAGGTGAAGAGTTGTTCGTGCATCGCGTCGAATCGCGCTGCCAGGGTGTCCAAGCCGTCCGCAATGTCGTCGAGTTCAATATCGACCGTTAATAACAGTCCCTGGCCATGGTAGCGCAGGTCGACCTGGTAGCTCATGATCTGCTCTGCAGGATCGACACCTTCCGCACGTAAAGCGGACGCTGCGACCCGCCCCAACTCGAGCAAGGCGTCGCGAAGCGCCGCGGCGTTCGTCTCGGAAAAGCGACGGATGAAGGTCCGGGAAGCTTCGTCGCGCAAGCGCGTCGTGGCATCGCCGTAGGCGCAGAGGACCCCGGGTCCCGGCGGAATGATCACCGGCCACGAGCCCATCAAGCGCCCTAAGGCGTTCGCGTGCAGTGGGCCGGCCCCACCGAAGGCAATCAGTGCGAAATCGCGCGGATCATAGCCCTTCTCGACCGATACCAGGCGCAGAGCGCCGAACATGTTTTCGTTGACGATGTCGTAGATACCTGCTGCGGCGCGTTCGACGGGCAGGTTCATGGCTTCGGCGATCCTGGTTACGGCAGCGCGTGCGCTGTCGACGTCGATCGCCATATCACCGCCCAGCTTCGCGGCACCCGGCAGGTAGCCGAGTACGAGATTCGCGTCCGTGACGGTCGGCTCCGTACCTCCGCGATTGTAAGCGGCCGGACCGGGATCCGCACCGGCGCTTTGCGGACCAACCCGCAACGCACCGGTTAATTCGGGTACGTGCGCGATCGAACCGCCGCCCGCGCCCACGGACCTGACGTCGATCGAAGAAGCGCGTACGGTCACGTCACCAACGGTAGTCTCACGCCTGATTTGCGCGACACCGTCCTGGACCAGCGCGACATCGGTCGAGGTGCCGCCCATGTCGAGCGTCAACAGATTGTCGAAGCCTGCATTGCGCGCGACCCAGATCGCACCTGCAACACCGCCGGCGGGACCGCTCATGAGCATGTTCACCGGATAATTGGCCGCGGCTCCGGCGGAGGCCAGACCGCCGTCGGAGCGAAGGATATTGAGCTTCACCCGGCCCATCTTGGCCGCGAGTTCCCGTTCCAGGTTTTTTAGGTAAACCTCGACTTTGGGACGCACGTAGGAATTGGCAACCGTCGTTACCGTGCGCTCGTACTCCTGCATCTCGGGAATCACCAATGACGACAAAGACACCGGGATCCCGGGCAAAACCTCCATCGCAATCTCGCGCACCCGCGCTTCATGACTGCCGTTGGTATACGAATTGATCAGGCTGACCGTCAGTGCTTCGACGCCTTCACGGCCGAGACCTGCAAGGTCCCTGGCCAGAGCCGCCTCGTCGAGATCGCGGACGACCGTACCGTCCGCTCCCATCCGTTCATCCGCCTCGATGGTCAGCTCCAGCGGCGCTATTGGATCAGATTGGTTATAAATGACCCAGCCCCCGAGGCCGCCCGGAACGAAGGAGCGGGCGATCTGCAGGACCTGTCGATAACCCTTGGTGGTTACGAGCCCCACGCGCGCGCCGGTCCCAGTCAGCATGGTATTGGTTGCCACCGTGGTCCCGTGCATGACATGGGTGATGTCGGCAGGTGCCACGCCCGCAGCCTTGCACACGCGCTCGATACCTTGCATTACGCCGATGGACGGATCCGCCGGCGTCGACGGCACCTTGGCGGCCGCGATCTCACCCGTTTGCTCGTTGACGAGCAGTAAGTCCGTAAATGTGCCGCCGACGTCGGCGCCCAGTCGGTAGCTCATGTGTCCGCCCGCTCCATCGGAATCGGTGTCTCAACAGTCTGAAAATCGCGAGTGTACACCAGAGTACTTTCACGCATTGGCAAAAATCTGTAGATTGTGTTGCCGTTGCGTCTAGGCCCTAGTGCAGGAGAAATACCGATGGCAGCAATGAAGGATCCCAACGCCCAGGTCGCACATGTGGCGCTCCCCGACACGACGCACGATGAATTCGCGCGGCAGGAATTCGTTCGCTCTTACAAGCGCTACCTGGTCCAGCACGTCCACGGAGGTAACCGGAAACGCTACGACCTGGCCGTGAAGCCAGCGTTCAAAAAAGAGCATCGGCGCGCTCCGAAAGACCGCTTCGAGGTTCGAGACCTCATGACCCGAGACCCGTATTACCAGATGTTCAGCGCCCTGCTAAGAAACAGTCAGGAAATGATGTGGTCGGCCTGCCAAAAACCGGTCGAACGCGAGCTCGATGCACTCAACGACAAGATCAGGCGCAAGCAGGGCCAGAAGACACAGAGTTCGCTCAAACTCGATCCGAAGCTCAAGACACCGCGATACCACACCGCGGTCGACATCCATTGCCAGCCGGGTGGTTATCACAGCGAATTTACGCCCGAGGATGCTTCGCCCGGCATGGTGTACGACCGAGGGGTGCATATTTACGCGATGGGACAGATGGGGCCTTATAACGACGACATGGGCGCGAGTATCATCCTGTGGCTCAAGGACCACCACCCTGATTTCGTACCGAAACGGATCCTCGATATGGGCTGCGCCGTCGGACACAGCACGGTGCCCTATACGCGGGCATATCCCGAAGCGCAGGTTCATGCCATCGACGTCGCCGCGCCGATGCTCCGATATGCGCACGCCCGCGCCAAGGACCTCGGGGCGAACATTCATTTTTCGCAGCAGAACGCGGAGAAAACGAAATTTTCAGACGGCTACTTCGATCTCATCGTCTCGCATATTCTCTTGCATGAAACCTCGGAGAAAGCGATTCACAACATCGTCAAGGAGTGTCACCGCTTGCTCAAACCTGGCGGCATCATGATTCATGCGGAAACACCGCCCTACGCGGGCATGGATCCATTCGATGCCTTCATGCTCGACTGGGACACGCGGAACAACAACGAGCCGTTCTGGGCGCGTTCACACGAAATCGATCTCAAGGCGCTCTCCCGCGACGGTGGATTCGATCCCGAAAAGGAATTCGAGGCAATGATCCCCAGTGCCATGCAGGTGGCCGAAGCGAAGCGCTCCAAAGTGTTCCAGGGCGGTGACTTTGGCGGTGGCGGTTTGTGGTTCATTTACGGCAACGCCAAATAGGAACCGGCAGGTGAGCACGACCAGCCGGCTCAAGCGCAAGGCCAGAGGCGAACGTCCCTATTTCTTCGACGATCCGAATGTCGATAAAGTTGTCTCCATGGTCATGGGACTCGCCGGGGAGGTGGCTGTCGCACGTGATCGCCTCGATACCATCGAACGGCTACTGGAAACTAAGGGCCTGTTGAAGCGCGCCGAAATTGAGGCTTACGAGCCCACTGCCGTCGTCATGGCCGAGCGCGCCGCCTGGCGCGAGAGCTTCCTCGGCGAAATCCTGCGCATCGTCGAGATCGATCTCGACGCGGTTGCTACCGGTGACACTCGGCCTTACGACGAAGCGATCGCTGCCGTCGAGAAAGACCGGCAGCCTGGGCACGTCGCAAAAAAACCTGAGGTGTAGAGAGCACCCTTAAGCGGCTTTCAGGCATTTCAACAACGGCATGACCTCTTTACCGAACCGGCTTATGCCCGAGACGAAGTCCGGCCAGCTGAACAGCATGCCGTCAATGCCGGTGTCTTCAGATATTTGATCGATTCGCCGGGCGACCGTGGCCGGCGATCCCAACACCACGGGAATGCTCATGAAGGCGATGTTGCCTTCCTCTATGCCCATCTCGAGGGCGGCCTTGAGGTGGTCGCTCGTCCCGTCAACGTTGGTGTCGAGATCAGCGCTGGCCAGGATATTGGCAATCGCGCCGCGGTCGGCGCGCGCGACGATTTCTTCAGCCATGCGAACCGCTTCGTCATCGCTGTCGGCCACAATCATGTGATAGAGCGCATAAATGCCGACCTTGCGGCCCGTTTTGCGCGCACGGTCCTGGATGTCGGCCACGCCCGGTGTAAGCTTCGAATCGGCGCTCATAACGAATTGCTGATCCGCCATCTCGGCGACGAATTGCTTGCCGCGCGGTGACTGGCCGGCGCAGACGATCGGAATCTTGCGGCTGGGCGTCGGGTACATCGCGCAATCGTCGAGTTCGAAATACTCACCTTTCTGACTCGAGCGGCCGGTTTCCCAAAGTTCTCTCAAAATCGTCAGATATTCTTCCGCGTAGTCATAACGCCGTTCGTAATGGGAATCGCCGGGCCACAATCCCATTTGCGCATATTCCGGCCGATTCCAACCGGTGACGATGTTCAAGCCGCAGCGTCCGCCGCTGATGTCGTCGATCGTCGCCACCATGCGCGCGACCACCGCTGGATGCTGGCTCAGGATCGAAATCGACGGGTAGAGTTCGACCCGCCTGGTCACGGCGGCGAGCGCTGCCATTAAAGTGAAGGACTCGAGGCAGGCATCCCAATAGCCCGTGTCGCCACCGAAGCCGCGGTATTTCATCATCGACAGGACGAAATCCAGTCCCTGCTTCTCGGCTTCTAACGATATGGCCTGATTGTGGTCAAAGGTCGGCAAATAAACCGGGCTTCCCGCCGAAGGGATATAGCCGTTACTACCGTTGGGAAGGAATACGCCGAATTTCATTTCAACTAATTCTGTATGAGAGTATGAGCGATATGACAGGGATCCCGCCGTGCTGAACAGCGGCCCTTGATGATACTCCCGCAGAGACACAAAGCACGCAAAGATAAAGGCGAGTGCTTAAGGCGAATTATGGCATACCGGCTCGGTTTTCTGCTCTGCGATCACGTGATGGAACCGTTTGCGGAGCAATTCCCGGATTATCCTGACATGTTTGCCGAAGCGTTCGGCGAGGTATCGACCGAAATCGAGTGGCGGGTGTTCGATATCACACGGGAAGAATTGCCGCCGGATCCCAATGCATGCGACGGTTACCTCATCTCCGGAAGCCGACACGGCGCCTACGATGAACTGCCGTGGATCGCCCGCCTTGAAACCTTCATTAGGGCCGTAGCGCATAACGGGAAGCCCATGGTCGGGCTGTGTTTCGGCCACCAGATCCTCGGCCAGGCACTCGGCGGCCAGGTTGAAATCGCCCCACAGGGCTGGGGTCTCGGCATCC
>JAYYZW010000092.1:0-67706 GCA_036339995.1 Pseudomonadota bacterium | reverse complement strand
GAAATTGATTTCGCCACGCTCCGAGGACGGTCCGATATCTAGCAGCTGCGTCTCGCCGTCGTCGCGGTAGGTCTCGAAAAGACCGGCGACCAGCATCGCCATACAGCCTGCGGCGTTGAACTCGGAAAGGCTGCCCCAGTAGATTACTTGGCGTATCCGGGCAGTTACCCGGTAGACGATTGCGGCAGCGACATCACGTTCGCCCGAGCGCACCAGGAAACAGTCGACGAACGAGGTAAGGCCCGCAAAAATTCGCTGCATCTGCTCGCGTGCAATACGAAGTGACAACTCGCGCTCGCGCCGATTGATTGCAACGACATCATAGGCGCGCAAAAACTCGCCGGCCTGCAGTCGGCAGAACGACAGGCCGGCCCTGTTTGCCTTCTTGAAATTCTTGCGCACCGAGTGATGCGCCTCGGCAAGAAACTTGTCACGTGTCGCGAACCTAGCCAGGTCGAGACGGTTGCTGGTGTCGCAATAGGTAACCTGCAGGCCCGCATTGAGCAGCGCGCTGTACACGACGGACTCGTCATTGTCGAAATAGGAAGCCGGAGGCAAGGTAATTTGCATGCAGTCGGCACCGAGAAAGCGGGCGATTGCCGGCAACTGCCGGTAACAGGCCTGTCGAGTCTCCAGGGTGGTGTCGGCTTCAAACTCGATGCGCGCAAACGGCGCCGAATACGGGAATCGCAGCTGCCCGTTACTGATGCCACCGACGAGCAGTGCCAATGGGCGAGTATTGGTATCAACAAAGAGCACCAACACCAGCCGTTCGGTAAACTGGTAATGGAGCTGATGAAAAGTCGGCGTACTGTACAGACACGACGCGCCATCGCGTTCGAGTTCTTCCCAGTAGTCGATCCGATCGCCGGCGCGAATACTGGCCTCGTCGAGATGGCAGCACACGATCTCGAGTCTATCCATCGGCAGCGATGACAAAGCCCAAGTTTGCGAGCATTCTCGGCGGAAGTCGCGCAGAGATCCTGTTCAGGGCGTCGATCAATTCCGCAGAGTAATCGAGCATCATGCCATTCGGTAGCGCCTTGAGAAAGAAGCCCCGCTCTTCTTCGACACGGTAGCCCGCTTCGACGAAATCCGCACGAATGCGCTCTGCGTCATAAACCCGCTGGTGCCCCACCAGTCCATCACGCGAGGACAGGCTGTCAAGTTCAGGCTGAATGCCCATCAGTACCGCCAGTTGACGGTGAATTGATTCGGCGTTCGGCACCACGACGATAATACGGCCCTGAGGCGTCAGCCAACCGCGCATGCGCTTGAGCAGCTCGACCGGTGAATCCACGTGCTCGAGCACGTGGCCCGCAAGAATGTAATCGTATTGGATCGGCGCTACGAAGTGCTCGAACAACTCGTGAAAGACCTGCGCCTCGGGGTAGGCCTGCCGTGCTTTGGCGGCAATGAGCGTGGCGCCCTCGACGATATCGTACTGACGTGCCTGTTGGCTGATTCGTGCGGTTACGATGCCATCACCGAAGCCAAGCTCCAGGACCAGGCTTTGCGCGGGAATCAACTGCTCAATCCAGTCGCAACAATGTTCCTGGCAGGCATTTTCTATAAACAGGTCCGGCTGTTCTGCACTCAGGTGATAGCTCGAGGCAATCTGTTCCAGTTCCTCGATTTTTTCTTTTCTATCGCGCATGGTTTCCGGCGATCAACTGGAAGAGCTGCAGCGCATGAATGCACTGATCATTGAAGGAGCGAGAGCCATAGGGTGCGTTGGCCCCGGTGGTGTGTAGGCTGGCGTGACAATGGCCCAGTGCCTCTCGCTCGCTCGCCGAAGCGGCAGCGTTGGCAAAGCTGGGCAACTTCAACGCGCCTTTGGCAACGATGCTTTTCAGTGGACTGGCAGGCGGCGAGCCGTTGTATAACCCGAATTTTCGCAGTTCTTCACCGACGAGCTGCTGGTGGCTCGCCAGATCCGTGTCCTCATTGTAACGTTGTTCAACACAGAGCAGTTCCACCTCGGCGCTAACGAATACACGTGACAGGCGGTAGATACACAGATCGGGGTCCAGCACGTTGATCACCTGGAAGTCGATCGGGGCAGGGTTCGTGAATTCCAGGTAGTGCAGTACGATACTGCCGCAGTCCTGGGGCGTTGCCGGCTCGAATCCGGGTGCCGGTAGAAATGAGGCACTGGCGCCAAACAATACAAAGTCGAACTTTTGCAGTCGCTGTTGATCAATCGGGTGTTCGACATCGAGCGGATTTACCTCGGCAAGCGCATCAAGTTGCACGCGTCCTGACAGTTGGCGTATGAGCTGCGCGGTGTTCATCCCTTCCGGCCGGTGAAAGCATGATGGCGCGAAGTTTTGTCTGCCGGACTCCAGGTACTCCAGCAGTGATTCGGGGTAAAACAAGGGCAGCCATATCGAGCGGTGCAGCCGGCCGTCGATCTGGCTGGCGTCATCAACACCAAAGTTTCTGCAGTAGGGAAGCCAGAGGTGCTCGCTCAAGGTAGGACCGCTGCTGCTGCGCAGCGCCGCGGCGAGATCGACCGGCCTGTCTGTTGACCAAAGCGTCTTGCGCCGGGGGTGGAGGGGGTCCTCCGCCCGTTCGGTGAGCTGCCGCAATTCATTTTTTACCTGGACGCGAACACCACTCGGCATAAGCTCGAGCAAGTCGAGGTGATTGGCAATCACAACGTCGGGTTGGAGTTCGCCCTGGTACCAACTCAACAGCGGCGCGGTCACGACAAAGCTAAAGCCCAGTTCGTTGAAATAAGCCTCGAGTCTGGCACTGAATCGGCCCGAGTCGCAGGGGGTCTCCAGCTGGTACTCTGCCACGTCAAGCTTGGCCATCTGCCGGTACGATTCGAATTCGAACAACACCATGCCGAGGTCGACCACTGCGTCGATTTCCGCGATGCGCAGGCCGGAAAAATGACCGGTAGGCAACTCCGGGTCGCCGAAATAGCTGATGTCACAAACCGGCTGTGCCTGGTTCTCCAGCATGAAGATCAGGTTGCACAGATTGCTGCCAACCACGGCAACTTTTTTGTGCGGATCAGGCATCGTCATCCAGTTTCAAGTGATGTGATTGCTGTGCGTTCCCGGTGCTCAGCAGTTGTCTGTCCAGGTAGATGTCCTGTACTTGAATCGAGGGCTGCGCATCGGCGTGCGAGTGACGGTATCCGATTTCGGAAGCACGGCGGCTACGCCATGGGCTGCGATCCACTGCGTCGAGATATTCCCAGGCCTTGTCTCTGGAAGCCACTGCCCAGCCATCGTCGACAGGCAAGGCCAGGTCATCAGTTGCGCGACAGACCACGGACAGGTAGCCATTGCGGATATTGCCGTGTTCACCGGCCGGTCGGCGCAGGTACAGGCAGTCGATCGGTTGCAGGCAGAAGTAGCGGAGCAGGTAATCAATCATTGGCACGCTCAGGTACCAGAAGGTATTGGCCTCCGGCTGAAAGCGACCGCCTTCGTTAAATTCCATCCCGTAGCCAGGCGTTTCGACGACGTTGGTCGAGACTATCATTAGGCCATTGGTCTTGAGCAGCGGTCGGACACCGCCGATCACGAGCATCGGCGAGAATACGTGGTAGAGCAGTCCAGATACGTTGATCAGGTCGAAGGTTCGGGTACCGGCGCGGCCGAGCTTGTCGGCCAGTTGGTACATGCTGCCTACCTGCTGGAATCCAAATCGAACCTTATGGTAATGCTGAACCGCAAGCAGTTTTCTGTAACAGTGGAATACCGCATCCGTCGCGAGCACGCGGCGTGCGCCTCGGCGACACATCAGTACTGGCAACAGGCCCTCCATCGACCCGAGGTCCAGGCAATCCTGGTCCTCGAGGCCGGCATTGGCGAGCAGTATGCGCGGCAGGAATGGCAACTCGGATGGGTAGATCCCATCGCTCATCTGCCCGGGAAGCATTTCAATCGAATAATACCACCACTGTTTCATGATCGCGCTGTTGGCGAGTTCGGCCGACGCTGCCGGGTAACGTCGCAAGCGCTCGCCCGCTAACAACGGGAATTGAAATACCAGGCGTTGCAGCAATGACGGTTGCAGCAGCCATCGCACCGCTTTGTGTTTCCAGCTCATGCCGGTCTCCCCGGCAAGCAGATAAACTCGGGGCAGAGGCCTGGTAGCCACTTGTAGAGCGAGCGCGCAAAGCGCTGCTTAATACTGCTCGGTGCCATCATGTACTCGAACAGAAAATGCGCTGGCTCACTAGAACCTGTCTCATGATTAATCACATGTGCGGCGGCCAGAGCGATAGCAAAGAAATGACGCGCTCAAGCGTCGAATAGAACGGCGGGTCCTGTCAAGTTAACTGATCCCATGGCGATTTTACCGATCGCGGCGCCACCCAACGCTCATTTTTTGATGCCGGCTAGAATCAAATTTGCCTCGAATACGAACAAACCCAGTTAACTTGATGGCACCTTATATTGTGTTTCTGGACGTCTAACTAGTGTCCATACAGACAGAGTAACTCTCGCCTAGACGCAAAGATCGCAAAGTGATAAGTGCTTGTTTTTAAATTCATACGAACTGCTTGCTTGGCGTCTTTGCGTCTTGGCGTGAGAAATAATGACGTTTATGGATGGACACTAACTAAAGAGCTTTAGCTAAACGGCTCGACTCCCGTGCGTTAAGCGCTGCGTGTCAGTAGCTCATTGACCCGGCCGATCAGGGAATCCTTATCGTAAAGCTTGTAGAAAATCGACGCCATTACGTTCTGCGGCCCGAAGAAGAATCGTTCGTAGAGTTGTTGGCGCCCGCCGAAACTCGAGACCGCCACGTCGTGGGCGAGACGAAACAACGCGATCCGGTCGCGGCTTTCGAGATTGGCGAGCTGAAAGTATTGCTCGACGTCGCTGGCCAGCGCGTTGTTGAGGTCGGCTTCGCACGGTGTCGCCATTAGCGAACTCGAACCGAGCAGTTGCACGATTTCGACCAACCGCGGATACATTTTTGGAAACAGGTTGCGCGCCGTGTCGAGTGGGCGACGCTGCGGCGCGTAGAAACCCCGCGAGTCTTCTTCAGCCTGCTGCTCTGCACTGAAAAGCAGGGCGCGCATCGTCTCGGCAATCCACATCGCCTCCGCGATTTGCCCCTGCACGGTGCCGTCGTGATCGCGTTCGTTAGCCCGGGTCATCGCGCATAACAAGCCCACGATGAACTCGGCCTTCGCGAGGTTCTTGCATACCACTTGATGCATCATGTGGACGACCGCGCTGGTGTCGGCATAAGCGCGATTGCACAACTCAGGCGCGTCATATAGAAACACGCGTTCCCAGGGAACCAGGACGTCGTTGAATATGACGACACAATCCATCTCCTCGAAGCGGCCGGACAGCGGTGCGTCGAACAAGGATTTTCCTTCGTCGTAGGAGTCGCGGCAGATGTATTTCATGCCGGGCGTATCGTTGGCAACCGCGAACGCGAGGGCATACGGCTTGGTTTCCGGCGCCGCCTTGAGCAGGGTCGAGGGAAAGACAGCGATCTCGTCGGATAATGGGCCGAGTGTGGCGAGCAGACGCGCGCCCTTGACGATGAGACCCGCGTCGGTCTCGTCGACGACGCGCAGGGCGACTTCTTCGCTTGCAAGACCGGTCGCCGTGATGCGACGGTTCACCTGCGGATTGACGAGGGTGTGCGTCAACACCAGGTCCTTGTTACGGATCTTTTCGTAATAAGCGCGCACGTTGCCAGCGAAGTCGTCGCGGCACTCGGCGAAAAAATCGGCGGCGCCCGCGAATGCCGTGAACGAGGCGTTCAGGTAATCGGGTGTCCGCCCGAGCATGCCATTGGACCATTTGGCCCAGTCATAAAATGCGCGGCCGCGCGCGAGGACGTCCTCTCTGGTTCGGGGTGGTAGAAAGGACATCGCGTAGCGCTCGTCACTGCCGGCCTCGGCATAAGTAAGTATGTCGGCAAAATCCGATTCGTGCTGCCGGTCGAGCAGGCGCGCCATTGTCTGCGCCCCGCGTTTGAGTCCCGCGTGCGCCGTCACGTCCTTCACGCGTTCACCCTCAATCCAAACTTCGCGCCCGTCGCGCAGCCGTTCCAGATACTCAACACCCGTGCATACACCCATGGTTTCTATCCTCTCGGGTTGGCTCTACTGTTCCTGCGGACTCGCCGTCATGACGGCGTCCAAGCCTTTCATCAAGGCCAGCCAGTCGGGCCGGCTTATCGATCGCTCCAATCGCCGGTAGGCCTCGTCGACCAATGGAACGACTCGCTTTTCGAGCTGGCGTCCCTTGCGCGTGAGGCTGATTCGCACTACCCGTCGATCGGTATCCGATCGCCGGCGCCTTACTAGGCCATCCCGGGACAGCCGGTCAATAACGCCGACGAGACTGGGCCCCGATACACAGGTTGCTTCGGCAAGTTCGAGCAGTGCACAACCATCGCGCTCCCACAGCACACGTAAAACGCGCCATTGCTGCTCGGTTAACCTGAAACGCTTGAAGATTGCGCGAAACTCGGGCATCACCACGTCCAGCGTGCGGTACAGCATCATCGGCAGTGAGCGATCGAATTGATTCATATATTAGTAATTAATATATTAATTAAAATCAAGATATCGCAATTGCCGATAAAAGCAAGTTCCATCTTCACTCCCGGAGAATGACTTTGTGGATATCAGGTGCACCCGCTCGCGGGTAATCCTTGCGTAGAGGGAATTGTTTAAATACGGCGTGACGGGTAGCGGTTGGCACGCGCCCTTGGGATCCGGCGCCCGCTGGTTTCTCAGGAAAGCGCCAAATCAGGCGACGGCCATCGTCGCGATCGTGCAGCCAACCGCGAAGATGGGGATGGGTGCATAAAACCAAAGTTCGCCTCGCGCGCCCTCGGTCGCGCCGGCGACCGCGACGAAGGTGCGGATCTCGAATCCTCCCTGGCCCGCTTCGCGGTAGGTGTCTTCATCGGTGTAAGCGAGCAGCGCGTCGCGTTCGTTGTTCACGAAGCGTTCGAGAAACTCGCGATCCCAAGCTTCGTTGATGGTGCCTGAATCGGGTGTTGCCGGCCAGTGTGAAATCCCGCCGGTGCCAACAATGGCAATGCGCTCGGACTGGGCGTCGCAAGCGCGCCTGAGTGCGCGACCGAATTCATAACAGCGGTGCAGGGGAATGAGCGGCGGGCCCTGGCAGTTGATGTTTACCGGAATGACCGGTAGGTCGTTCCGCGGAGCCAGGAAATGCAACGGTACGATGATGCCGTGATCGAATTTCCATTCCTGTGCATACGCGAGATCAATGTCCTGCATCACCGTCTTGATCAAGCGCTCGGACAGCACGGGATTGCCTGGTACCTTCCGGTACTTAATCCCGAGCCACTCTTCATCCTCTATCGGACCTTCATAATATTCCGCCATACCCATGCAGATGGCCGGCATGTTATCCATGAAAAAATTGGCGAAGTGCTCGGCGCCGATCACGATGAGGACGTCCGGTCGTGATGCTTCGAGCGCGCCGCGCAGCCGATCGAAGGCCGCGTAGAAAGCATCGCGGATTTCAGGGTCTGCGCGTTCCGAGCGCCCGGTGATCCCCGGTGCGTGCGAACAGGCTCCCGCAAAGACCAGGCTCATCCGCTACTCCCAGACCGTGCCATAGAGCCCGGCTCGGACCTCGCCATGTTCGCGCAGCGAAGTGCGCATGGATTCCAGATATTCGTCCCAGGCATACCCGCGCATGGCGGCGTAATGCATGAGGATCTGTCCGTTCACGCCCATGATGTAGAGCAGCCCAATATCGCCCTGCTTGATAGCTTCGATTTCCTCATTAGTGAGTTCGTAATCGTCGAGCAGCGCGTCGATGTCCACCTCAAAGCGCTCGCGCGCGTGCGCGTCGCGATTGAGTTGGTAAAGCAGTTTCTGTACGTAGTAGAGACTCATACTGGCACTTTACGAATCATCGAGCCTGTCGACCAATTCTTCGAGAAGGCTGAAAAGCTTATTCAGTTTACCGGCTCCGAGCGCCGTCGTGATCGAAGCGTAATGCGTTTCCGAATGCGGCGCCACGCGATTGAAAAGTCGCCTTCCTCTGGCCGTCAGCCTGATAGCTGCTCGGCGTTGATCCGCGCGGATGGCCCGACGAGAGATCAGGCTGCGCAGCTCGAGATTCTGCAGGATGCGGGTAAGGCTTGGCGCCAGAATGCGACTTCGCGCTGCGAGTTCGGTCGCCTCGATCGGACTCGCTTCGACCAGGATGCGGATCACGCGCCACTGCTGCTCGGTCAATGCGAATCCGCGCAGCATCGGGCGAAACTCCTCCATGACCTTCTCGCGCGTATTGAGCAAAGCCATTGGCAGGGAATGCGAGAAATCGCGCATCGGCAGCGTATGCCGCCCTTGCGCGACGCTACCCGTCGGCCGTTTACGTACCGCGATCCCGTCAACCGCCGCTCGCCTATTCATCGATGACCGAATTGACAAGCGTGCCGACCCCCGGCACTTCCACTTCGACGACGTCGCCCGGCTTGAGATACTTCGGCGGGTCAAAGCGTGCACCGGCGCCATTCGGCGTGCCGGTTGAGATCACGTCGCCGGGTTTCAGCCGCATGAACGTCGACAGGTAGCGGATCAAATACCGAAACGGAAAGAGCAGGTTGGCGGTCGTATCGTGTTGGCGCATCTCGCCATTTACACGAGTCGTCAACCACAGGTTCTCGTAATCGGAAATCTCGTCAGTGGTAACCATCCACGGCCCGAGCGCGCCGGAACGTTCGAAGTTTTTGCCCTGGGTGACGTTGAATTTGGCGTGGCGCAACCAGTCACGTATCGATCCCTCGTTCAGGACCGAGAGACCCGCGATGTGTTCATGAGCCCGATCTTCGGCGATACGGCGCCCCTCCTTGCCGATGATGATAGCTATTTCGCCTTCGTAATCGAGCTGCTCCGATTCGGGCGGCCTGATCAAGGGGTGCTGGTGCCCGACCAATGATTCGCGCGTGCGCATGAATACGCTCGGGAATTCCGGGAGCGGTGAGCCGTCTTTGTATTCCTCGTTGCGATTGACGTAGTTGACGCCAATACAAACGATTTTCTCGGGACCGGTGATCGTGGGAAGAAAGGAGATTTCATCGAGGCCGCAATCGGGCGAAACCCTCGCGGCAATCTCGCGGGCCTGGTCCATCCGGTTCGCCGCTATCAGGCCCTTGAGGCTTCGAACCCCGGGCCCCAGGCGTTTACTGAGGTCGATGAGGCCGTCGTCGGTGACGACCCCGAAAGTATCTTCGTTTTCGTACCGGTAGCTCGCCAGTCTCATGCCGCTGCCGCTCCACTGAGGGTGCCTCTCAAAAATGTACTTAACATGTTAAGTTATCTGAGCTATGCTGGCAAATCTTGAAATTAGGCGAGGATCACAAGCCCATGCCGCATTTCATCATCGAATATTCGGCCAATTTGGATAATGAGCTGGATATCTCCGAATTCGTGCGGGTCATTCACGAAGCCGCACTCGCCACGGGAATCTTCCCCTTGAAAGGGATAAGAACCCGCGCGGTGCGGCGCGATCGTTATCGCATTGCCGACGGTCACCCGGACAATGCCTTCATCCACTTACTTGCCCGCATCGGGCATGGCCGCACGCTCGAGATCAAGAAGGCGGGCTGCCAGGCGATATTCAACGCGGCCACTACCCACCTCGCGCCGCTGTCGGATCGCATGCCGTTGGCGATTTCATTTGAGATGCAGGAAATGGATCCCGATCTTAATTTCAAGAGTAACAATCTTCCACAATGGATCGAGCGCCGTGAAGCGGAGCGCTAGGAGCCGCAATGCAACACAGATTCCTGGGTCTTCCGGCTGCGCCGCCCTTCGGCGGTAGAAGCAAGCAAGTGTGAACAAAGAACTGCAAGAGAATCTCGCGCGTCTCGAGCCCTTGCTCGAACGATATCGATCTGACGTGCTTGCGCATTTCATCGACGGTGGTCCTAACATGGGCGCCGTCGCAACGTTTCAAAACCTGACGCCGGTCGACAACAGCGTCCTCGGTGAGGTCGCGAGTGGTACCGCGGATGACGTCGACCGCGCCGCCGCGGCAGCTCAGGCCGCCTTTCCCGCGTGGCAGCGCATGGCAGGCTCCCAGCGCAAAGCGTTGCTGCACCGCATTGCCGACGTCATCATTGCCCGCAAGGACGACATCGCGCTGATCGAAAGTATCGACACCGGTCAGCCGCTTCGCTTCATGAGCAAAGCCGCGATTCGCGCTGCGGAAAACTTCCGGTTCTTCGCCGACCGCGCGCCTGAAGCCCGCGACGGCTTGTCGCTGCCCGCTGAACAGCATGTGAACTACACCTTGCGCCAACCCATTGGCCCGGTAGGCGTCATCACGCCCTGGAACACACCGTTCATGTTGTCGACCTGGAAAATTGCGCCGGCGCTCGCGGCGGGCTGCACGGTCGTCCATAAACCCGCCGAATGGAGCCCGCTGACCGCGGCCATGCTCGCCGAGATATGTACGGAGGCCGGCTTACCTGCGGGTGTATTGAATACCGTTCACGGCTTCGGTGAAGAGGCGGGCAAGGCACTGACCGAGCACGAAGCGATCAAGGCGATCGCGTTCGTTGGGGAGTCGCGGACCGGCAGCCACATTATGGCGCAGGGCGCACCGAGCTTGAAGCGCGTCCATTTCGAACTCGGCGGCAAGAATCCGGTGATTGTTTTCGATGACGCCGATCTCGACCGCGCGCTCGACGCGGTGGTGTTCATGATCTATAGCTTAAACGGCGAGCGCTGCACTTCATCGAGCCGGGTGCTGGTACAGGCGAACATCTACGATGAATTCACTGACCGCATTGCAGAGCGGGCACGGACAATCAAGGTCGGTCATCCACTCGATCCCGCTACCGAGATCGGCCCCTTGATCCACCGGCGTCATCTCGCGAAGGTCGAGGAGTACTTCCGGATTGCCGAGAACGAGGGCGCCGTCATTGCCACTGGCGGTACGGTGGCTACTTGCTTGCCCGGCGGCACTTTCGTCGAGCCAACTCTTTTTACATCGGCAAAGGCCGGTATGCGCATCGCCCAGGAGGAAATTTTCGGACCGGTACTCACCGCCATCGCGTTCGAGGACGAAGACGAGGCCCTGACGATCGCAAACGACGTAGATTACGGGCTTGCCGGCTACCTATGGACGCGCGACATCTCGCGAGCGCACCGCTTTTCGCGCGATCTCGACGCGGGTATGATCTGGATCAACTCGGAAAACAACCGACACCTGCTGGCGCCCTTCGGCGGTATGAAAGCGAGCGGGATCGGCCGCGACGGTGGTGATTACAGCTTCGATTTCTACATGGAGCGGAAAAACATCTGTGTCGCGCTGGGTGAGCATAAGATCCCGACGCTCGGGGTCAAATAGGAAGGGTCAGCGTCGTTCAAGCAAAGCGCGCTTTAACTGTACGACTTCAGTCTCTTCACTCGCGCCTGCTTGCGACCAGCGAGCGTAAACGCTCGGCCACGGCCTGCCGCTCTGATCCTGCGGTTCGAAAATAGTACCGTTCGAGGAAGTTCAGAATGTCCCGTGCTTCCAAATAGGGTGCTTCTGCGATCTTTCGCTCCGCCTGGGCCAGTACGTCTTCTATCGGGACGAAATCGACATTCTCGTCATTACGCAGGCGGTCCATGATCGCGTCGGAGTAGATCCAGATCTTCGCGCTCAAGTTACAACCAAATCGGACGAGGTCGACACGGCGGCGGCCGTCGGAAGCGGGGGGTGGCGTCGATCTAAGAAAGATCATGTGGATCTCATGGGCCGTCAGCCAGGCGTCGTCGGCAGTTTTTTCATGACCGACGAGGCCGCGTTCGGCGAGTGGCTGCTTGGCCAGCGAATACTGGGTGAGCCCGGTCATTTCCGCCAGGTAGGGCAAGGCACTGTAATATCCGAACACACACATACCGCCCTGGAACATCGCGCGCAAGGGCGCGCCTTGAAGTGACGCGGACGCGATCGCACCGCGCTGCCGCCAAGTTTTGAAATATTCTTCCGGATAGAACTCGCGTTCATTGGCAATACCGTTGATACGGTCAGCGTGATCGGGATAGATCTTTAATGGCAAGGCTGCGGTGAGGAGGCCGGCAAAGAAAATCGCGGCGGCGATTCGGCGCCGCGGATCTGATACGAGTATGTCTTCCACAACGAGAAGCAGAAACGGCACCGCCGGGATCAGACGTCGCGCGTACATGAAATCCCCGCCGCTATGAACGACGTACAGCGTAAAACCGATGAAGGCGCTGCCGAAAATCGCGCGGCTGCGATCGATTCGCGTCGCTCCTCTGCGGGTGATGCTCCATGCCGCGAAAGCGACCAGGGCAAGGACCGCCCAGTTGTGTTTGAAGAAGAGATAGACGTAGAACAGACCCTGATCGTAGTAGGGGTCGAGCGCCGACTTGGAATAGAACGCAGTCGGAAACAAGTCACCGTAATAACTGAGCTTGAAAGTGACCAGGGCGGTGCCGATCAATACGAGTGGGACCACAATGCAGCCGATATCCGCCAGGCGATCGCTACGGGTCGTCCCCTCGTCATTCGACCACGCCGCGAAGACCGCGATCGCGGCAAATATGGCGCCATCCGGTCGCGTCATCATCGCCAGGCCCAGCAGAACAGCGGCCGCGACCAAATGGCGGCGTGGCCGCCGACCTGCAGCGACGAGTAGCAATCCTGATGTCGAGAGCAGTGCGAAAAGGCTGGTTTCGAGTCCGCCCGTCGCCCACACCTGAAAGTCTTCGACTATGAGAACGAGTGCGGCGGCGAGTGGGAGGAAGGCAAGACCGGCATGCGAGGCGCGATGCCGGCTCCACGCGAGCAGGGCACCGGCCAGGGCGAGCCAGCACAGAATGCCGAGAACCTGGGACGCCGCTTCGGGCGCGGCACCGGCTGCCATCGATGCCGCCATCATTAGCGTCCATAGCAGATTGGTGTAGCCTTCCACGTATTCGCCGGCGTTATAAACCAGTCCCAATCCGTCGACCAGGTTTTGCGCGTAACGGAAGGAGATGAAGCTGTCGTCGGCGAGCCACGCCAATTGTGCCGCGCGTGACGCGCAGATACCTGCGAGCAGGATACAGACGACGACAAGAAAGCGTTTACTGATGACTATGGTGGTGTCGAATTTTTGGGAGGAATCAAAGTCATTCAGCGAACGCAAGCTTTAGCTGAAGGATTTTAACTCTTTTACTCTCGACCCCTGCACACGCGAACCGTGCTCGAGCCGTTCCTCTACGTGGCGAACCGCATCGTTCCATTGCTGCCGTTCGATATCGAGTATTTCCGTCTCGAGCGCGTCCAGTTTGTCACAGTTGATAGGCGTCCTCGCCAGGACACGAAAGATTTCTGAGACGAGGTCGCTGCGCCGCTTTTCCATCGCATTCGTGTGCGGATTGTCGACTAATTTCAGCGTATAGCTTTCCCGATCGCTCGGCGACCAGTTTTCCTGCTCTGACAGTTGATTGAGTGCGACTTGCAGACGCTCCTCACCCGAGTCGTCAATGGCTTGCAAGGCATCGAAGACCTTTCCAGGGCGGTCCACGGAGCAAAAGTTATCGGCGACCGGCAGCAGCGGTAGCCCCACAATGACGATGAAGACAAACCATCGATGCATGCTTGAGTTCCTTTAAGGGGTACGCTGCAAGGGGTCAGAGTAATTCAGCTAATGCGCGTTTTAGCCGAATATTGCCGACCTCCTAGAGTTTATCGCGTTCGCAATCAGGCGTCGAAAGCCTTGTCGATACGCGCGAATCTTCGCCGGATGAACTCACGTGATTCTTCGTGAGTCACGATGTACAGCTCGTTGTTCTTGATCGCCTTGACGACTTTCGCGGCGACGCCCTCGACCGGCAGTACGCGGCCGCGCATCTTCTCGCGCTGTTCCGGAGGCACGTCTAGATCGCGCTCGGCGCCACCAAACTCGGCGGGTCGGTTGCGTGCGGACTGATTGATGTTGGTGGCGACGACCATCGGACACAATACCGAAGCACCGATGTCGTGCTGCTTGACGTCCCGCACCAGGCATTCGGACAGGGCGACGACGCCGTACTTCGCGACACAGTACACGCCGAGACCCTGGTTGGGGACGAGTCCGGCAAAGGACGCCGTGTTGACGATATGACCTCCCTGATTTTGTTCGATCATGCGCGGGAGAAAGGTCTCAACGCCGTGAATGACGCCCCATAAATCGACTTTGATAACCCATTCCCAGTCCGCATGGGTCATCTCCTGAATGGGCCCGAACACGGCCACGCCCGCATTATTGAAAACGACGTGCGCCGCGCCGAAGTGTGAGAAGGTCTGGTCGGCCAGGGCTCGTATATCACCCAGCTCACCGACATCGGTTTTGACCCCGATCACGTCCGCGCCGTGCCGGCTCAGTTCGTGCGCGGCTTCGTCGAGTGCACCCTGTTCGATATCAGCCAGCACCAGCCGCATTCCCTCTTCGGCCAGCAATCGCGCCGTTTCGAGTCCGATACCGCTGGCTCCGCCGGTAATGACGGCGACCTTTCCATTAAGTTCCTTCATTTGATCCCCTAGTAATACCCAAACGCCGTCCAGCCGCCGTCGATGACCATGGTTTCGCCGGTCATGTAGGCAGCATCGTCGCTGGCGACGTAGCATACGGCCTTGGCGATTTCCGCGCCCGTGCCGAGCCGCTTTTGCGGCGTGCGACGTTCGAGATCTTTGATCGCAAGCTTGCCTTCCGCAGCCAGTTGATCGATCAGATCGGTCCGTACATAGCCCGGCACGACGCAATTGACCCGTATACCGTAGCGCGCCCACTCGATGGCCATGACACGGGTCATGTGATCCACTGCGGCCTTGGACGTGCAATAGCCGAGGGTGGCGGGAAACGCGTTACGTCCGAGTATCGAACCGATATTGACGATGACGCCGCCGCCGTGTGTTTTCATCTGTCGTGCGGCCGCCTGAGAGCACAGAAAAACTGATTTGCAGTTGACATCCATGTGCAGATCCCAGTTTTCCTCGCTCATCTCCAAGGTCAACTCTGGCCGCGAGATACCCGCGTTGTTGACGAGGATGTCGACCGGCCCGAGTTCGTTTTCGATGTGCTGGAACGCCGTGGCCACTTCGTCGGCAATTTCTACACGGCACCCCACGGCCATCGCGCGGCCGCCATTTTCCTCGATCTCGGCCACGGTGCCGTTCGCATTCTCGGCACGGGTTGCAAGACAGGCTATCTGACCTCCGGCAGCGGCCAGTTCGAGCGCGATCGACCGTCCAAGACCGCGGCTGGCACCCGTTACGATGACGATTTTGCCCATTATTCAGATAAACACGCGCGGGTCAGTAGGTCCACACCTCGGTATAAGGCCTGATTTCTATCTCGTTGCTCCAGGCCGATTTCGGCTGCTGGTGCGACCACCAATAAGTTTCGGCAACGTCGTCGGTGTTGGACGTTTCTTCGACCTTGAACTTCTCGCCCATGTATTCCCGAAGCATTGGAACGTCCAGCGCGCAGTCGAGCCTGAAGTGCACGATATGTACCCCTTTGTTCGAATAGGCTTTGGCCAGGCTCTGCGACAGTGCGCGCAGGCCGAACTTGCCGATGGCGTAGACCGGATTGGTGCCCGAGCCGCGCAAGGCCGCGGTCGCACTGGAAAAGAGAACGCTGCCGTGTCCTTTCTCAATCATGGCCGGCAGCACTGACTTGGCAGCGGCAAAGGCGCCGATGACTTCCAGGCGAAAAATCTCTTCGAGTTCCGCGTAGCTCATCTCCAGCGGATCGCGCGGCGCGTAGCCGCCGCGGGCGTTGTAGATCAGGACTTCGACGTCGCCCATATCGGCAGCGATCTTCGCAAACGCCTCCTCGACGGTTTCGGGCTGGTTCGCATCCGCTGTGAAATATTGGACGTTTGCCGAGGGTTTCGCGGCGGCCGCCGCGCTCGCGGCTGCGCTACTGCCCTTCTCCGAGCGTGATACGAGCGCGATATCGAAATCCTGACTCGCGAACTTGGCGGCCAGCGAGCGGCCGAGGCCCTCGCCAGCACCGACGATTGCGCAGATTGCTTGGGTCATTGTTTTCCTCCGGGTGTTTATTATCGAGTGGACTGCGATCCCTCGAATTCGCCGGCCACGCCGGCTCGTCGTGCGAGGCAGATCGCAGTCACGAGTCCGATGATAGCGATGCTGGCGAGCAGGATGAAGTAATGCTGGTGGCCGCCGATCCCGGGCGTGGCGTCCAGCAGGCGACCGGCGATCGGCGCGAAAAAGATGTCGGGCGTATATCCGACCAGCGAAATTAGCCCGACCGCCGCACCCGTAAGGTGATCCGGCACGCGGGTTTCCTCTAGCAGCGCGAAATAGACGCCGCGCAGCGCGAACACGCCGCAGAAGCTAACGAAAAGATTGGCGTATACGACGGCGAGGAGTTGCCCGTCCGGCACCAGCAGTCCGAGCGCGATGTAGCTGCCCGCGAGCGCCGTGAAGAGTCCCAAGATCAACCGCGACACGCCGATCCGGTCGGCCAGAAGCCCGGCGAGGACTGCCGCGACGGGGCGGATGTACGCGCTGGTCGCGGTAAATCCTGCCGCTTCAGCTTCACTCATGTCGAGAATTTCGAAGGCATACAGAGAATAGTTGTCGAGGCCCTTGTAACCGCAATACGCACAGATCACGATCGCGGCCTGAAGCCAGACGACGCGCAACGCCAACACCTCGCGCATGTCAGACAAGCAGCGGATCCTCGCATTGTCAGCTTCTCCCGATGAATCGGGCACGAACCACCACACGAGGGCGGCGGCGCCGAGGGTTGCGATGGAGTAAAAGCCGATCACGGCGCGAAGCGCCTCGCGCCGGTCGGCATCGGTAAGCTCAGATGCAGCATCCGGGAGAAACTGGCTCAAACACCAGACGGCGGCCGTTGCGAACATGGCGGCCGCGAGTCCCCGGCCGCCGTCGAGGATCCCGAACGCACGACCCTGGGCGAGCGCGCCGCCCCACTGCCGCGTGGCCCGGATCATGGCCGCCCAGAACAGAAGGATGGTCGTCACACCCCAATATCCGTACAGCAGCGACATCGCGGTGATGCCGGGCAAGCTCGTCATGTAAAAGCCACCGGCAGCCGTTGCTACGAGCGAGACGATCATCAGCTTGCGCGCGGAAAAGCGGTCGGCGATGGCCCCCCCAGGAAAATACGCCAGCATCGCCGTGATCCCGTACACCGCGAAGACGTCCCCCAGATTCGCGTTGCTGAAATCGAAGGTTTCCAACACCGTCGGCCGGAAGTAACGCGGCACGTGGAACGGCAGGCTGAAGATCATCTCGCCCGCCAGCACGAGCGCGAACATGACGAAGAATTTGGGGCGAGTGTTGGCGGCCGGGTTCGACATGAGCGCGACAGTATACGCAAGCACGCCCGCCCGCTTCACGGCCGCCTCCGAGAGGCCACCCGCCGATCGAGCAATAACGTTTTGCTTAGCGCGGCGGTTCTCTATACTGACCGGACACGGCGGACCTGGAGAGCGAACCATGCCAGAGTGGTATACAAAAAAGACCCTAGGATCACTGGCCGATACGATGGCCGAACGCTTTGGCGAGCGGGAGGCACTGGTATTCAACGAGGAGCGCTACACCTTCGGTGAGGTGTTGGAACGCATCAATGAGGTGGCCAGGGGCCTGATCCAACTCGGCATCGAGCCCGGCGACCACGTCGCGCTCTGGATGGTAAACCGGCCGGAATGGATCTTTGCCATGTATGCCCTCGCGAAGATCGGCGCCGTACAGATACCGGTCAACACGCGTTTCCGCACCCATGACCTCGCCTACCTGCTGAAGCAGTCCGACGCGCGCTACCTCATCGTGCAGGACGTGTCCGGACCTGTGAACTACCTCGAAATGGTGCAGGAGGTGGTGAAGCTGCCAGCTTCAGGGGTACGCGTGGAGGATCCTGATTATCCCGAAATGCCAACGATCGTGATGCTCGGCGCAGAACCGCATGCGGGCTCAGTCGATTGGAAGGCGATGCTGGACGCGGCCGGCGGGGTCGGCGACGAAACCCTTGACGCGCGGGCCGCAGCGGTCGACCCGGACGATCCCGTCTTCATCATGTACACCTCCGGGACCACCGGATTTCCCAAGGGCGTCGTGCACAACCACATCATGCTGCGCCTGATCGAAGAGCGTGCATTCCGATTGGCGATGACCGAGCACGATACGATCCTGAATTATTTGCCCTTGTTCCATCTGTTTTCCTACTCCGAGGTCGCGCTGATGTCGATGCTTACCGGGGCGCGGCAGATACTCGTGGAGACTTTCAATCCCGATGAATGTATCAAGCTGGTCGAAAGCGAACGGGTGTCCGTCCTGCACGGTTTCGAGACGCATTTGAAGGATCTCATCGAAGCGCAGGAGCGGCACCACTGCGACATTTCCAGCCTGCGCATGGGGCTGTTCGCCGCCGGCATGCAGAGCGGCGTGCCGATTGTCCGCAAGGCGGTTGAAGCGCTCGCTCCGCTCGTCACCGTGACGGCTTACGGCATGAGCGAAATGGGCGCTGCGACCACCGTGGGGTCACTGGGTGATACGGTGGAGCAGCGCGCGGAAAGCTCGGGCTACCTCGCGCCCGGGTTTGAATTCAAGGTGGTCGATCCCGAAACCGGTGAGGAGCAGCCGGTCGGCGAGCCGGGGGAGATCGTGTTCCGGGGCTACGGCATGATGATGGGGTACTACAAAAAGCCCACGGAAACCGCCGACTGCTACGACGCTGACGGCTGGTTTCATACCGGCGATACTGGCGTCGTCCGCGCCGACGGATACCTTCGCTTTCTCGGCCGCTACAAGGACATGCTCAAGGTCGGCGGCGAAAACGTCGATCCGATGGAAGTGGAGGGCCTGCTGTTGACCGTGGAAGGCGTGCAGCAAGTCGCCGTGGTCGCCTACCCCGATCGACGTCTCACCGACGTGCCGATCGCTTATGTGCAGAAAGTCGAAGGCAGTGATCTCACCGAATCCGATGTCATCGACGCATGCAAAGGTAAGGTCGCGAGCTTCAAGATTCCGCGCCACGTCATTTTCATCGACGAATTTCCGATGACCGCCTCCGGTAAGATCCGAAAAGTCGAATTGCGCGAAGACGCTACTCAGCGTTTGGAGCGCAACTGAACTCGCCGGCAAATACCACCTGGTCACCGGTGAGAAGAACATAAGATCATCGATAGATTCCGAGAATTTCGATGAGTTTTTCACTGAAAAACTTGCACGCCCACTTCGTTGCGGAAGCCAGTCCCGTCGACTTGCGGCAGGTCGCCGATGAGGACGCGCTGTCGGAGATCCGCAGCGCATTGGATGAGTACGCGGTGCTGGTGTTTCACGAGCAGCCGTTCAGCGCGCAGGAACAGATGGCGTTCGCACAGCGGCTGGATGGTGAACTGCATACCAAGACCGGTATCAGCGCGCTCCAGAAAAATCGCTTCGGCACCGAAGCCATTGCCGATATTTCCAACGTCGACGAGAGCGGCGCGATCATCGCACCGGATGACCGCCGGCGGATTTACAACTTGGCGAACCGACTGTGGCACACGGATGCTTCTTTCCAGGATCCAGGCGGTCGATATTCGATGCTTTCAGCGAAGCTCATACCGCCGGTTGCCGCAGACACGGAATTCGCCGATATGCGAGCTGCCTACGATGCACTCGACGACGAGATGAAGGCTCGACTGGAAGGCTTGATCGTTCACCATTCGATAGCCTATTCGCGCGAGATACTCGGTTTCGAGTTCTCTGAAAACGAAAGCGCGGCACTCGAAGGTGCATGCCATCCGTTGATCCGCAGATTGCCGCACACCGGCCGAAAGTCTCTTTACGTGGCTTCCCACGCGACGAAGATCATCGGCTGGCCCATTCCCGAGGGACGCCTGTTGTTGAGGGATCTCATCGAACACGCTACCCAGCGCAAATTCGTTTACCGCCACACATGGCAGGTGGACGATTTCGTGATCTGGGACAACCGGGCCACCATGCATCGTGGGCTCGCTTTCGACGATACCAAGTATCGTCGTGAACTGCGTCGGGTTACCACTCTCGACATCAACGTACGATGGGGTAGCAGAACTCCCCGGCACTTTTAAGCTTCTGCGCGAACCGACGCGCCGGACCAATCCTGTAGCGGGTTAATCTTCGACGACACCGCACCAGCGCATGGCGGCCACGGCGAGTCCCTTTGTTGCCTGGATCAATTCCTCGACGTCGACGTGTTCGTCGACGGAATGGGCCACGAAGACGGAGCCCGGTCCGTAGATCACGCTCGGGATCCCCTGGGCATTGAGCCATGACGCGTCGCAGACGGCGCAGAAACCATGAATTCGACCTTCAGATGAACCGACGTGGCCAGGATGCTGGCGAACGGCACTATCCGCCGCGAGCATCGTTTCCACTACCGGATGGTCGACGTCCGTCTGCGCCGGCGGCCAATGCAGTTTCCAGTCGAAGCTCGGCGGATTGCTTTTGAGCCAAGGGTCGAGCTGCGACGCTGCCAGTACGTAATCCTTGATCTCGTTCTGCACTCGTTCCACGCTTTCCTGCGGCGGATACCAGATTGCGTACTCTATGGTGCAGAACTCCGAGAACAGGAAAGGTACCAAGATCCCTTCCGGTCCCCCCGTGATCACGCCGGGATGGATCGTGAAATGTCCGGGCTTGAACAAGGGGTGCGCTTTGCTCTGGCCCCACTGTTCTTCCAGTCGCTGCAAGGCCTGCAGCAGTATCACGCCTTTCTCGATCGCATTGACGCCGACTTCCGCGCCGAGTCCCCCGGCACGGACGAGTTCGCAGCGCATCGAAGAGTGGCTGGTCTTGCCGCGCACGGTAAGCGCCATCCACAGGAGTCCCGGGGTAATCGGCACGACATTAAGGCTGCCGGGAGGGGCCGTCGGCTCGGTCACGATGCCGGCATCGGCACGGTGACCTCGATGCACGACGTTGGTCGTGCCGATCTCGTGATCCATCGTCTCCACGCCCAGTACGCTTTGTAAGAGCAGATCGCCTTCAAGCTTGATCCCGCAGTCGACAATGGCCTTGGCCGCCCAGAATTGTGCCGTAAGGCCGCCTTTCATATCGCAGGTACCGCGGCCCCAGATGCGTCCTTCCTCGATCGCGCCCGAGAGTGGACTGTTGTAGCGCCAACGTTCGGGCTGCGTGACGGGTACCGTGTCGACGTGACCATTCAATGCCAGGGATTGGCCGCCGCCCTGGCCTTTGAGTGTACCGACTAGATTGTGCCGGCGCGGCGCCGCTTCCCACAGATCGATCTCGCAGCCGATCGATTCGAAAAGTTCCGCCAGCCGTTCATTACAATCCGTCTCGCCGCCCAGCACTTCGTCGCCGTCGATACCCGGATAATTCGGGTTGACGCTTTGCTTGCGCACGAGTTCCGCGCAGGTCTCCGTGATTTTCTCCCTGTTCTTTTCTAGATAATCGAGAATTTCCTGTTCATGGGTATTCATTAGATTCTCCTCACCTTGCGGTTCCAGGGGTGTAGGCGCGTCGGTTCGACGCTCGCATTATGTGCCTATGGGCTAGTCACTCAAAGCTTCCTCAAGGCGTTCGTATGCGCGTAGAAAATCTTCCTGGAATTCCTGCATCACCGATCGTACGGATTGTGTTTGATTCATAAGCCCGACGCCCTGTCCGACCCAGTAGGTCGCGAGTTTTCGCGCGCCCTCGTGTCCGCTTTGCGCGAGCTTGTCGACTTTTTCGAGCGGCGGCGCCGTCAGAAAGGATTGCAGTGGCATCGGCAGCGGCGTCGGGCTGCCCGGCATTTCCCAGGCCTCGGTCCAGGGCGAACTCAGCTGGCGCGACGGTTTACCGGTGCGGCTGCGCGAGCGCACCGTGTCGCGTGAAGTCGCACGCAACATCTTTTCTTTTACCACGGGGTTTGTTTCAGCTTCGCTCGTCGTCAGCCAGACCGAGCCCGTCCATGCGCCCGCCGCCCCCATCGCCATTGCGGCTGCCATCTGCCGGCCGGTAACGATCCCGCCGGCTGCCAGGACGGGCGTATTGGCATAGGGTTTAATCGCCTCGACGACTTCGGGTATCAAAACCATCGTCGACACCTCGCCACAATGTCCGCCCGCCTCGCTGCCGGCAGCGACGAGGATATCGACGCCGGCCTCGACCTGCCGCAGCGCGTGTTCCTTCGCGCCGACCAGGGCCGCGACCGCTACGCCGTGATGCTTGCCGAGGTCTAGCATGCTTTTAGGCGGTACGCCAAGCGCGTTCGCGATCAGCTTGATGGGGTGGTCAAAGGAAACGTCCAACAGGGCCTTCGCGCCGGATTCCATCATGTTTTTCCCGATATGGACGATGCCTCGCCGGGCTGCATCCATATCACCGACGTCGATGCCATGCCGGCTTAGGATCTGTTCCGTGAACGCCTTATGCTCGTCCGGTATTGCGACCAGCAAGCGCTCACCGTCGAACTGCTGGTCCTTGCCTTCGATCTTCTCGGGTACGATCAGATCCACGCCGTAAGGCATGCCGTCGACATGCTCGTCGATCCAGGTAAGCTCTTCTTCCAAGCGGTGCGGCGGCAAGGACACGGCGCCGAACACCCCCATGCCGCCAGCGCGGGAGACCTCGGCGACGACGTCGCGGCAGTGGCTGAAGGCAAGCAGCGGAAACTCGATACCGAGCATGTCGCAGATGGGTGATTTCATGATGCTCTCCAGCTTATCTCGATTTAAGTCGAATGTAGCCGGGACCGCACGCGGAGCGGGTCATACTCATCTTAAACGACGAGCAGTGTTTGGAAAGCGGCGGTCGTCGCTAACTGTAATCCAGGCGGTCGCTATCGTCACAAATTATCGATTGCCCGGTGCCTGTGAGAAGGAATGCTCGACCGGCCACTGCATTTCAAGCGTTCAACGAGGATCGGCCTAATCGTCAGCCACACCATATTCACTCTCAAGCGAACGCGCGATCACCACGTTCTGGATTTCCGTCGCACCGTCGACATACTGCGCCATCTTCGCCGCCGCCAGGTGCCGCGCCAGCGGGTAATCACGCGACAGGCCGGCCGCGCCCATGGTCTGCATGCACTGCGCGATGCGGTCGAAGGCGACGCGCGTGGCGTATTTCTTGGCGTGCGCGGCGGCGAGCGTCGCGTCTTCACCCGCATCGATCTTCGCCGCGGCGGCCTGAGTCAAAAGGCGCGCGGCTTTGAGGTCGGTCGAGGCGTCCGCGAGCATCCACTGGATCCCCTGAAATTCGCCGATGGTCTGCCCGAACGCGCGGCGCCGGCCGGTGTAGGCGACAGCCTCGGCCAGGGCCTGCTGCAACATGCCGCAACACATCGCGGCTACGGCGACACGCGCGAAATCGATACCCTGCATGGCGGCCCGGAAGGCCAGGCCCGGTGCGATCATGAGATTCGATCCGGGCACACGGCAATCGGCGAAATCGATGCCGGTAGTACCGAGAGCGTGGCTGCCGAGAAGCGCGTACGGTGCGTGTCGCGTCACGCCCGGAGACTCGGCCTCGATCAGAAAGCATGCGATCCCCTTGGCGCCCGCTCCCGGCTCGGTCTGTGCGTAGACGCTGAATAGATCCGCGTGCACGCCGTTAGTAACCCAGGCCTTGTGCCCGTTGATGATCCAATCGGTACCGGACTTTTCCGCGCGCGTGGTGATCGCCGATGCATCGCTGCCGAAGTCGGGCTCGGTGAGCAGAAAAGCACCGACGTTTTCGCCGCGCATCATCCGCGCGAGCTGTTCCTCGATGAGAGGCGCCGGAGCGTTCTTCGCAACGCTGCCCGCGAGGTTGTTGTGCACTAAAAGGGCAAAGGCCGATTCCATGGATGTTTGCGCCAATGTCTCAGCGACCCGCATTACAGCCGTGGCCGACAGACCAAGCCCGTCGAGCTCGCGCGGTACGACGAGCTTGCACAGACCGAGTTTCGCGGCATCGGTGAAGAACGAATCGGGTACGCGGCCGGCGGTATCCCAGGCTTCGGCATTGGGTGCCACCGTTTCCGCGCCAAAGCGGGCCGCTGCCTTGACGATTTCCTGTTTGCTCTCGTCCAAGTCACGCATCGGATGGCTCGCTTTGCCGGGATCGTCGGCTAAAAGCTTGTTTGAAAATATCGAACGCGATTTGATTCGCAAGCAAGCGGCTTCCTATGGCTGCCTTCTGGCAGGAGTTCGTTTGCGCGCGAATGGTGTTTGAGCATGCAATCTATATCGTCCTGTGATTCAAAACGCCCGGTTCAAGCCTCGTCGATCTCCATTTGGACGAAGAGACCGGCATTGAAGCGCTTGAAATTTCTAACGTAACGTTCGGCCTGGTTTTTGTTCTCCTGCACTTGTTCTTCGTTCAATTGGCGGACGACCTTGCCCGGTGATCCCACCACCACGCTGTTGTCCGGGATTTCCTTGCCTTCGGTGACGAGCGCGTTGGCGCCAATCAGGCAGTTTTTACCGATGCACGCGCCGTTTAATATCACCGCGTTGATGCCGATCAGGGTGTTGTCACCGACACTGCAGCCATGCACCACCGCCTTGTGTCCGACTGTGCAGAAATTGCCGATGGTCAATGGGAATCCCAGGTCGGTGTGCAGGACGCAGCATTCCTGGACGTTCGAGTTCTCGCCGATGGTAATCAATTCGTTGTCGCCGCGCAGGACCGCGCCGAACCAGACGCCGACGTTGTTTTTGAGACGTACGAGGCCGATCACGCTCGCGCTGTTCGCGATGAAATGATCACCCTCGGCGACGACACGCCGATCTTCCAGTTGGTAGATCACCTTGTTTTCTCCGAATCTCCGGGATCGTGCGATTTTATCGACGATTCGCCCGCAAGCGGGCTTCTACGCGTTCATTCGAGATGAATGTTGACGCGGCGGTTATGCTTGCCTTTCTTTTCGACTTTTCCGATGCGGACCTCGCCGATCTCGCCAGTGCGGGCCACGTGGGTGCCGCCGCAGGGTTGCAGGTCAACGCCACCGATCTCGACCAGCCGGACCCGGTCTTGCCCCATGGGCGGCTTGACCGACATGGTGCGGACGAGGTCCATGTTGTTCTCCATCTCCTCGTCGGTGATCCAGCGGTAAGCGACGGAGCGGTCGTCAGCGATCAACTGTGGGAGCGCTTGTTGCACCGCTTCCTTGTTGAGGGGGTCGCTCATGTCGAAATCGAGCCGTCCCTTGGCCTGGCTGATGGAGCCGCCGGTTACGTCGTAGGGGATCAGGGCGCAGAGGAGATGCAGGCAGGTGTGCGTGCGCATGTGCCTGTAGCGATAGTCCCAATCGATGCTCGCCGTCACGCGGTCGTTCACGGCGGGCATCGACTGGCCGGCCGCGGGGATGTGCAGCAGCGTGCCGGCTTGGTTCTTGTGCGTATCGACGATCGTGATCGCACTGTCGTCGCCCAAGATAATGCTGCCCCGGTCTCCAGGCTGCCCGCCGCCTTCGGGATAGAACACCGTCTGGTCGAGTACGATGCCGTCGTCGCTCACCGCCAGGATCTGAGCCTCGGTGGTCCGGGCGTAAGCGTCGTCGCGAAAGATCTCGACGGTCATTAACGGTGTCTAGATCGGTGGCCGTGCATTGTGCCACTCAGTGGCCGTTTCGTAGGCCGCCGCTGCGCGGATAATACCGGCTTCGTCGCCGTGGCGGCCGATGAATTGCATCGCGAGCGGTAAGCCGTCATCAGTGAAGCCGTTGGGCAGGGTGATGCTCGGGTTGCCGGCGAAGTCGGTCGGCGCGGCGAACCGGACCAGCGGCGCGATGTCCTCGACCGGTGCGACCTGCTGCGGAGGAAACTCTGACTGCGGCATCGGGGGCGAGGGCGCCGCGGGGCACACCATGACGTCGATATCGGTCAGCAGTTCGTCGAGCAGCGCGCGGGTCGTCTGGCGCTGTCGCTGCGCGCGGGCATACTCTTCAGCGCTCACCTTTGCGCCGTGGTCGAGCAGCGAGCGAAACACGGGTCCATAGTCGTCCGCGCGCTTGGGGTAGAAATTCTTGTGCCCCAACAAGGCATCGACGCTGCAGGTCGCCATCCAGTGATCGGCGGCGTCGGCGAGTTCGGGCGAAGTCAGCTCGACAATTTCAGCGCCGAGCTTTGCCATTAGATCGACGGCGGCGAACAGGGCGTCCGACATCTGGGGATCGGTATCGGTGGTGGAGTACACGCGATCGATTCCGATCCGCATGCCTTTGATGCCCTTGTCGAGCACCTGTGAGTAATCACAGAACGGATCGGTACGCGTCGAGCCGTCGCGCGGATCGCGACCTTCGAGTACTTGCAGCATGGCGGCGGCATCGCCGACGCTGCGTGCCATGGGCCCGATGTGATCGAGGGTGTCGGAAAGGGGAAAGACCCCGTAACGGCTTACCTTGCCGAACGTCGCCTTGATGCCGACCACGCCGCAAGCGGCGGATGGAAAGCGGATGGATCCGCCGGTATCCGTCCCCAGACTTGCGTAGCACAGGGAGGCGGCGGTCGCTGCGCCCGAGCCGCTCGAAGACACGCCCGACCAGTAGTCGAGGTTCCACGGATTAGCGGGCGGCTCGAAATTTGGATGGTAGCCATAGAGCGCGAATTCGGTCAGATTCAGTTTGCCCAGGATCACCGCACCGGCCGCGTTCAGACGCTCGACCACGGCGGCGTCGTAATCCGGCTTGAAATCCTTGAGGATTATCGACGCGCAAGTGGTCGGACTGCCCCGGGTGTTGACGAGATCTTTGAGGGCAATGGGCATCCCGTGCAGCGGTCCGTGGTAAGTCCCCCGGATAATCTCTGCTTCGGCGCGCGCGGCCTGTTCCAGGGCGAGATCCGTCGTCACCAGGAGATAGCTATTCAGCTTGCCGTCGATCTCTCTGATTCGAGCGAGCATCGCCTCGGTCAGCTCGACCGGCGAGATTTCCTTGCTCTCGATACGTCTGGCGACGTCGAGGAGGGTGGATGTACAGAGTTCGTTCACCGTAGTCATCATGTCCCCTTCATGAAATGAACACGTGTTTGGCAAAAATTTCGCCAACGGCCCCCGCGTTCAGACAGGCGGCCCGTTCCCCACGGGCCTCTTTCAAGGCTGCTGCGGTCAAGTCGTCGGTTTCAGACGAAATGTGTAGAAATAGATATTGGATTTATCGTATACCGTCGGCTCATAGCGATCATCTTCCGCGAGGTATTGACAGGTTTCGACCTTACCGTCGCGGACCATTCGTTCCAGAATGACTCGCACTTCGCGCGCCGAGGTCTCGAGCCCCGTTCCGGCGGCACGCGTCACGATATCCGCGCTCAGGAGTTCGAAACCAATGATGCCATCGGCGAGCCGCTCCGTGATCCACTCGGCGATCAGCATATCGTCTCAAGCCAGACTAATTCATATGCCGGGGGCCGATTCCTCAGCAACCCGGTAAAGCGTCGATCTCGGCGTCCGTCGGGAACCGGCCGAGGGCTTTCTTGGAGAATACGAGCTTGCCTTCGAGGGTGATCTCGAACACGCCCTTGCCACCCTTGATCAGGTGAACGTCGTGCTCGCCGAGCGCATTGATCCTGTCTCTCGCACGGAGAGCGTTGGGCTCGTAGTTTCAAACCACGCAATATTCGATTTCGATTTTCATGAAGCTTTGCCCTCCGGCGGCCATATGCTTGCGATTGGATCCATGATGCTGGTCCCGGCGGAGCAAGTCCACTCCGAATGGCAGGTCGACAAACGACACGGCGACGCTTGTTGAACGAGCGGGAGTTCTCAAGGATGGCGTGCCCTGCAAGCGAGCGGACCGAGCCACGCTTCTTCCCTTTCCAAGAGGGGTCCCGAGCCGCTATCTTTGTCAGGTCCGAGTAAAAGAGAGTTGAGACCGATGAATGAATCTGAAAAGCTGCAATGGTTGTACGACGTCGAGAAGATCAAGCAACTCAAGCATCGATACTGCGCCTACTGCGACGAGCAGTACGATCCGGACGGCATCGTGTCGCTGTTCGTCGAGGATGGGGTCTGGGATGGTGGACTCTTTGGTTGCTATGAAGGACGCGATGCGATTCACGGGTTCTTCAGCGGGGCATCGAAGCTCATCAGCTTTGCCAATCATTACGTCACGAATCCAGTGATCGAGATCGACGGCGATACGGCGACGGGGAAATGGGACCTGTGGCAGCCGATGGTCAGCGAACCGCAATCCCAGGCTTGCTGGCTGATCGCGAAATATCGCGAAACCTATGTGAAACAGGATGACGGGGAGTGGTTGTTTCAGCGGCTCATAGTCGATGCCAAGGCGCTGTCACCTTATGAAGAAGGATTCGCGAAGAAGCGGTTCATAGAAACCTAGCGCTCGTCGTCGTAGTAGCTCGCTTGCGGGGGAAGCAAATGATGTTTAACTAGAAATTAACCGCAATCGCAGCGCGTTCAAAAGACTGATCACGCTGTATCGTCTGACGCGCTCGCGATCGCCCGGCAGGCGGACTTGCTCGACGGTGACGTCGTCGTTAACGGCAATACCGAGATAAGTTGTACCGGGAGCATCGTGATTGAAATCACCGAGGTCATGCTGGCCAGTCGTCGACAGACCGATATCGGTGCGGAATGCGTCGCGTACCGCCGCCGCCAGGGTGCCGGCGGCTTCCGCCGTGCCGATGGTCGAGACCGGCACGCCCAGGATCGCCTGTCGCGCGGTGCCTGCGGCCGGAACGACGCTCCCGCGAAATACCTCTCCTGCGCCGTCGACGGTCGACAGTCGCGCGCTCGCGAGGCCACCGCTCGTGATCTCGGCCAATGCCAGGCTCTGGCCTCGCGAGCGCAGGATATCGAGCACGACCGATTCCATCGATTGTTGGTCGATGCCGAAAATGAAATTTCCGAGTATGTTGCGCACGCGCGCTTCCTCTTCGGCGATGAGCTTAGCCGCTGCGTCTTCGTCGTCGGCCTTTGCGGTGATGCGTACCTTGATGCCTTCGATGCCGCTCGCCTGGAAAGCGAGCGTCGGGTTCCCGGTTTCGTCGAGAGCCGTGATGCGCTCGGACAGGAGTTCCGCAAGGCGCGACTCGCTGTGTCCCCAGGTCCTGAGCACTCGGCTTTTGATCACGGCGCTCAGGCCCGCGCGCTGTTTCAGATCGGCCAAGATGGTCCCTCTCATCATGACCCGCATTTCGTGAGGCACGCCGGGGACGGCATAGATCACTTTGTCACCCATCGGGCAGACGAGCCCCGGTGCCGTGCCCGGCTGCTCTGGAATCGCGCTCGCGCCTTCGGGTACATCCGCCTGCCGCAGGTTGTTGGCCGGCATGCTGCGGCCCCGGGATTCGAAGATCTGACGGATACGATCGGCGATCGCGGGCTGGTGGACGAGATGCACCCCCATGACTTCGCAAATAGCCTCACGCGTGATGTCGTCCTGCGTCGGTCCGAGACCGCCCCCGGTGATCACCGCATCGCTGCGGGCTAGCGCGTGGCGAATACTCTCGACCATGCGTTCCAGGTTGTCTCCGACCTTGGTCTGGTAATGCGAATCGATGCCGGCCAAGGCCAGTTCGGCCCCGATCCAGGACGAATTGGTATCGGTTATCTGCCCCAGAAGAAGTTCGGTGCCGATCGCGACCACTTCGCAGCGCATGTTCTCATTCCTTTTTTCGTGCTCCGCCGGACGCGCCAGTTTAACGGTTCGGCCAGACGCTTGCCCACGGGATAATGAATGCGAATGAGACTTTGTTGTATTGAACGAAAGACGCTTTATCGATTCCAATCACAACAGGAACTGATGCCCTCCGTATACTGACAGACATGAAGCACTGCCGTCACCCGCCCCATATCCTAAGCTTCGTCCTTGCGATCGGGATTTCAGCAAGCGCCCATGGTCAGCCTTTTCAATATCAATGGCGCGTCTCGGAAATCGCGGCGGCCGACGCCGATGTCGTTCAACTCGGTACCAAGCGCGTCAAGGCCATTCATACCGTGCGTACGGATCAAATGCGTCTGCTGTATGCTGTTAAAACGGGCATCGAGGAAGCGGCCGAACTCGACGTGATCCTCATCATCGTCGACGGCGATCTGCCGAACGCGTTCGCCGGGAAGGGTCAGCGCAGCGAATTGGTCATTGGCATCAATTTTGCAATGCTCGAGATCCTGGGTGGAGATCCGCACGCAGCGGCGGCGCTGATCGGCCACGAGATTGCGCACCTCAAACTCGAACACGGGGAAAGCCAGAAAGCTAAGACCGCCACGACCGGTATCCTGAGCGTAATCGGCGGCGTGGTCTTGAGTGGACTCGGCGTCCCCGGGGGCCAGACCATTTCCAGCCTCACCTTTGCCGCAATCCAGTCCGGCTACAGCCGGGATAACGAACGGGAGGCGGATTACCTGGGGACGATATGGGCGGTGGAAGCGGGCTTCGAAGCGGATGGCGGGGCGCGCCTGCACGAAGCGATGAACCGGATACCGGGCGCATCTTCGACCTCGTTTTTCTCGACGCATCCCTCGGGGCCCGAACGCGTCGCAACTTTGCGCGCACTGGCGGCGCGCTTGTCGCGCGTGCCGTGAAAAAGTAGCGCCAAGCTTTCACTTTATGTAGGCCCAAATACACACCGCTTCAAAAGTCCCACCATTCGACTCAAATCCAATGAAGACTAGACTCCAGATTGACGCTATTGTTGGAATGTGAGACCTGACCCGGGAATCGTCACGCTACGCTAAGCGGTGACCGCGTTCGCAGCGTCGTGCTGATTCGAGTAATCATATACGGCGGCGTATTCATCGCGGCGTATTTCGCGCTGATTCTCGAGCCTTCCTCCTCGATCGGTCCGCTCTCGGCGAAGAAGACGAGCGACCCTGTTGCTGAGCGTGTCATCGGCATATCGGAGCGTGATTCCTTCCATGAGAAAACGGATAAGATCCGAAAATTCGTCCACCAGTCGAGTGTTCATCTGATTGACGATGAACTCTACGAATATCTCCACGACAGCGATCGGATCCTCGCTATGCTGGAAGCGAGTTACCTCAGAAAGCACAAGCAGCCGCACCTTGAATGCTGGACCCGATCAAACGCGATGATCCGCATGGCTCATTCAATCGGCGTCCGCTCGCGAAAAGTCATCGTCTATCGGTCGGTCGATGGATACCTCTCCCATACCCTGCTGGAGGTCTACAATCCCGAAACAAGCGCCTGGAAGATGCAGGATCCCGATTACGACATGTTCTATGTCGACACCGGGAAAACCAGACGAGCGTCGATCACGGATCTCGTTACGAATCTATACGATGCGTTCATGCCCTGTTCCGACGAACATACCTGCGGGTGGAACATTGGCTCCAAGGAGCACCATGACCCGAAGGTTCTTTACGATTACTTCGGTCTCGCTACCTTCCCTGACGGCGAAACGGCCCTCGTACTGGTTAACGACGATCGGTTCCCATTTTCCGAAACCTTTATGCTGGACGGCGAGCGGATCCAGTTCTGCGAGATCAAACCCGCGCTCTGCACTGACGGTCGGATCGTGCGCGGTTCGTGGGGTACAAACTGATGTCGACTGATTACTCGATCACCCGCGTCTCGACTGAAATTTTAGGATGATGGATGGCCTGACAAGAATTCCCGAATCGGTCATCTTCGCCAGTTGCAATCTGACATTGTGTTTGAGGTCAATTCCCGACGAGTGCATTTAATCTTTGACGGCAAACTCGAAAGGCCATTGATGCAGCGTTTCGGCGCCGCCCGGCGTAACGCGGTTCAAGTCACCGACGAAAATGCCCGCCGTGGTATCCGGCGAGCACGGACTGGGCTCTATCATAATGAGCTGGTTCTCCTCGAATGGCACGTCGAGCTCTGCGGTCCACACCTTCGATCCGGGAAGGTCGGCGAACGGCGGAATGATGCGTTGGCCCCAGCCGTGGATGGTCGGACATTGCACTGAATAGCCTCGATCGAGAAATTTCTGCGATACTTTGAGCACGTCGCGCGCGGTGTTGCCCGGTACCAGGACTTCCTGTACCCCGTAGTAGACCTCTTGTGCCCGATCGAAGAAATCCCGATACCGCTGCGGGGGTTTACCCAGCGCGAGCGGCCGCGCGATCTGTCCGGCATATCCGTGATAAGCGCCGCTGATCTCGGTCATGATGATGTCGCCTTTCTGCACCGTCCGCCCGGACGGCAGGCCGAAAGGATACGGACAGCTCGGATTTTCCATCGGGGTCGACCCGATCCAGGAAAAATAGAACACGCCGTTGGGTTGCGAAAGATAGGCGTGGTGTATCGCGGCATAGATCTGGCTATCGGTCATGCCCGGCTCGGCAGCCTCCATATAGGCCGCAACGCCGAGATCGCTGTACGCCGCGCCTTTACGAAACCACTTGAGTTCCTCCTCACTGGGAATTTTCATCAAGGCGTGCATGGCGAAGGTGAAATTTTCCAGGGAATCTTCGCCGAACGCCGCCGCAAACTCCTCGTAGTGACCGTGCGGAATGGAACTCGTGATGACATCTTCACCCACGAGGCCGATTTTTCCCTCGTCGCCTCCAGTTTCTCTGATGCAGGCGATCGGTCCATCGGGTCCAAGCGACCAGCGCACGTCGTCCACGTTCGAGATCGCACGTCCACCCGGAATAAACGAATAGATCAACATGAACAGCGTCGGCTCGCCCTCAAGCGGAAACACGAGATAGGCCGGTAGATAGGAGATCAGGTTGCTGAGGTAATGCAAGTTTTTCTGGTTGCCGACACTGTAACTGCCCGCGTAGATCACCAGGCATGATATTCCCTGACGTTCCATCTCCACTCGGATCGCGCTGTGCCGCCGGCCATATTCCTGGTCGGAGAACCTCGGATAATGGGGCCGCATTGCGGCCTGGATCTGTTCAAGACCGGCTTCGGAATCGATCGTACCGGGCGGTGTGATGACTGTTTTCAACATATTGTTCCCCTTGTCGCGATCCGGCCCCTGTTACCGCCGGTTCGGCCCGCGCCTGACGAACCATTGTGACACCAACAACCCAGTCCATTAAGAGACCCCGACGATCCGCTTTGGGATAAACGCTTGAATTCGACGGTGCTACGGAGTTCCGGATAGTGGGCGCAGTGATCTGCAACCAAATACCTTAGCAGTCTTCCCAATACGGGCACTTATCCCATAATTCGGCCAGGAAATCGATGAACGCCCGAATTCGCTGCGGTAAATTACGCGTGTTCGGGTAGATCGCGTAGACCGAGAGATCGATCCACTTGTATCGAGTCAGCACCGGTGCCCGCAAACCGTCTCGGATCGCCTCGTAGCAGATGAACTTTGGCTGGAGGATCATCCCGCGGCCTGCTATTGCTGCATCGCGAAGATACTCGCCGTTGTTTGCCTGGAGGATCGCCGGAACGCGGACACTGCCGGTTCGGCCTTTCAGTGTGCGATAGCGCTAGGTGGTCGATGATAGGAGCCGGCTCGCCGGCGAACACGTTTTATCCGCGTCGTCGCGTCGCCCGCAGGCACGTGCCGTCGTGTGGTCCGATGGCGATGCCACGCCGCGCGGGTTTCGAGACCGCGCCAGCGGGCCGTTCCATTTTCAGTACGGAGAACAGCGTCGCCAGCACTACTTTCATTTCATAGAGTGCGAGCGCCTGGCCCAGGCAGGCGCGGTTGCCGCCGCCAAAGGGGTCCCATTCGTGCGGCGCAAACTTGCGTTCGAGAAAACGTTCGGGTCGGAACACGCGCGGCTCGGGGTAGAGATCTTCGCGCATATGCAGTACGTGAATCGACGGGCACAACACGAGGCCCGCGGGGAAGGTGAAGCCGCCGGTTGAAAAGCTGTCCTTCAGCACGCGAACCACGAACGGAATGATGCTGCGGATCCGCAGGCTTTCGCGGATCGCGGCATCCAGGTATTCGAGTGATGCCATGTGTTCGGTTTTCGGCAGGTCTTTTCCGCAGACTTCTTCAAGCTCGTTTTCGATGCGTTTGACGACATCGGCGCGCGGCAGGATCTGTTCGAACGCCCACGAGAGCGACAGAGCGGTCGTGTCATGGCCGGCGGCGAGCACGGTCACGATGGCGTCGCGGAGTTCCAGATCGGTCATCGAGCTGCCGTCGTCGTAGCGCATGCCGAAGAGGTCGTTCAACAGGCATTCCGGGCGTTTGTCCGGCGGTATCGCGCGCTGTTGCGCGATCACCTTGTAAAGCAAGGAGTCGAACTTGCGCCGCATGCGGTAGAACGGGAGCACGCGCGAATCCTGATACTTTTCCAGCGGGAACAGGTTCCACATGAACAGCGCCAGCGGATGACGCACATGCGCGAGTAGGCGCGCCATGGTCTTCTGCAGTTCTTCGAACTCCTCGAGCGGCTCCCGGCCGAGTGCCGCGCGCAGGATAACCCGCAGGGTCACGGTCTGCATCGCCTTGTCCGCGCGTACGATGCCCGCGTCGGCCCACTTGTCGGCGACAGCTAGCGCCTCAAGACGCATGGCATCGAAGAAAGTGCGCATGCGCTCGCCTTTGATCGGCGGCAACATGACCTTGCGTTGGCGCACGTGGGCTTCGTCGTCGAGGACGAGGACGGAGCTTGCGCCTACGACCGACGATAAAAGGGCATTGCCTTCACCCGCGTGAAGCACGGCCGGATCGCCGCGGAAGACTTCCCGGATATCATCCGGCCGCGTGAGCTGGACGAGCGTACCGAAGCCCGCGAGCCGGATGGTGAAAGTCTCGCCGTACTTCGCGCAGTCTTCCAGATATTCGATGGGCGTGAAGGAATAGCGCAAAAGCTGTCGGAACGGGCTTTCGGGCGGGCCGGGCGGCAGGGTGATGGGACTGGTCATACAATTAACCTGGACCCATAGCCTGCGCCGGTCAAGGCAAAGTTTCCCCGTACACGGTCCGATCGATGTGCTTTTCTCGATCTTTGACGGCAGGAGGCGGGCATAGATGCGTATACCTTTGACACTATCATTTCCGATGCAACCCGACGAGGCGCAGGTTTTCGCATGAACGTCACGATAGTCGGCGCGGGCGCGCTTGGCACCATCCTCGGCGCGCATCTCGGTGCCGCCGGCCACGACGTCACGATCGTGGCGCGCGGACAACGCGCAAAGGACGTCACGGAAAACGGTTTACGCGTTAGCGGCCTGGTGGAACTGGACCACCGTTGCCGCGTCATCGAACCCGACGCCGCGACCGCGACCGATCTCCTGATCTATGCGGTCAAGACCTACCACATGGCGGACGCGACGGCCGCGCTGTCGGGGGTGTCGCCAAAGGCCGTGTTCTCCGTTGCCAACGGGGTAATGAAAAACGAACAACTGGCGGCCGTCCATGGGGACAATGTCGTGCTTGGCTGCATGGCCAACTTCAGCGGTGAGCTGCTCGAATCGGGCGCGGTCGAGTTCACGCGCAACGTGTGTCTGTCCATTGGCAACGCGGACTGCAGGGCGGAGCCAAGCTCGGACACCATCGCCCGCATGATCGACGACGCTGGTATCCATACCGAGGCGGCGGCGAACATCGAAACGGTCGAGTGGTCCAAGTTCGTCGGTTGGGTGGCGCTCTTTTCACTGTCGCTGATCGCGCGGACGAATACCGGCCCCACTCTCGAGAATCCGCGTTTCGCAGTACTTGGCGTTCGGCTGATCCGTGAGATGGCCCACATTGCGGCGGCTAGGAATATCGAGCTTGTCGATCAGTCCCCGGTTCCTGTCGCTGCGATCGCCTCCGGACAGGAGGCCACGGCGATCGAACGACTGCGACAGGTCGGTCGAGGCCTCACGATGTCCGCACCGGGCCACCGCATGTCCTCGCTGCAGGATCTCGAAGCGGGCCGTACCCTCGAAGTCGAAGAAACCCTAGGCTATGCGGTGGCGGAAGCGCGGCGCTTGGAGATCGCCGTGCCGGTGCTTGAGGTGTGCTGCGAATTCGCTTCGGGGTTGAACAGCCTGCCGCGATGATAAAGTGCTCGTTACGCTTTTCTTACATGAACGCATTGACAGTGTCACAATGTGGTCAAAAAGAAGCACATTCACTGGTTCATATGGACGAGGAGAACTGAACCATGCCCAGCTACCAAGCCCCCGTCGCCGATACCGAATTTATTTTGAACGAGGTGATCCGCCTTGCGGATTACGCTCAGCTGCCCGGGTTTGACGAGGCGACGCCCGACCTGGTCTCGGCCATTCTCACCGAGGGCGCGAAGTTCGTCGAAGAAGTGCTGCAACCCTTGAACCAGCATGGCGACGAGATCGGGTGCACGCGCAATGAGGATGGCAGCGTGACGACGCCCCCGGGCTTTAAGAAAGCCTACGACCAGTTTTGCGAGGGCGGCTGGCAGAGCCTGTCGCTCGATCCCGAATTTGGCGGCCAGGGCCTTCCGCACGTGATTGCCAACGCGTTCGAGGAATACCTGATTTCGGCGAACATGGCCTTTGCCATGTATGGGGGGCTGACCTTGGGGGCGATGGGCGCGATCAAAGCCGTTGGGTCGCCAGAGCAGAAGAGCACCTACCTGCCCAAGATGGCCACCGGCAGGTGGTCCGGCACCATGAACCTGACCGAGCCGCATTGCGGCACCGATCTGGGCCTGTTGCGCACACGCGCCGAACCGCAAGCGGACGGCAGCTTTCTTATCACAGGGACCAAGATATTCATCTCCGCGGGCGAGCACGACTTGAGCGAGAACATCATCCATCTGGTGCTCGCGAAGATGTCCGACTCGCCGGATACCATGCGCGGTATTTCGCTGTTTATAGTGCCTAAGTTTCTCATCAACGAAGATGGCAGCGTCGGTGATCGCAATGCCGTTACCTGTGGTTCGATCGAAGAGAAGATGGGGATCCATGGCAATTCGACCTGCGTACTGAATTATGACGGCGCGGTAGGTTATCTCATCGGCGAAAAAGAAAAGGGCATGCGCGCGATGTTCATCATGATGAACTCGGCCCGCCTGGGCGTTGGGCTGCAGGGTTTGTCCATCTCGGAGGTGGCGACCCAGAACGCGGCTATCTACGCGCGCGATCGCATTCAGGGTCGCGCGTTGACGGGACCCAAGAACAGCGACGACAAGGCCGATCCCATCATCGTGCATCCAGACGTGCGGCGCATGTTAATGAATGCCCGGGCGTTTAACGAAGGCGCGCGGGCGTTGGCGTTGTGGGGCGCACTGTTGGTCGATTTGGCGCATAAGGCCGAGACCGCCGAAGCGCGCCAGGAAGCCGACGACGTAGTCGGCCTCCTGACACCCGTGATCAAGGGCTACTTCACGGACAAGGGCTATGAAAACGCAACCAACGCCCAACAATGCTTCGGCGGTCACGGGTATATCCGCGAGTGGGGGATGGAGCAGTTCGTGCGCGACGCGCGCATCGCGATGATCTACGAAGGCACGAACGGCATTCAGGCGCTCGACCTGGTCGGCCGGAAGCTTGCGCGAAACGGTGGCCGCGCGCTGCGTACGTATACCAAGCACGTCGGCGATTTCATCAACGAGCACAAAGACGACGAGGTGCTCGGCCCGATGGTGGCCGGACTCAAGGTTGCGCTCGAAGATCTGCAGGCTGCGACAACCTGGTTCATGAAGAACGCCATGACGAAGCCCGATAACGCCGGCGCCGGCTCCGTGCCCTACCTGCATCTGATGGGCCTGGTCGCGTTCGGTCACATGTGGTGCTGGATGGCCAAGGCGGCCGTCGCGGGATTGGCCAGCGACAAAGACGACACTACGTTCTACGAAAACAAACTCACGACCGCGCGTTATTTCTTTTCGCACATGCTGCCCGAGACTTCGGTCCACCGGGTGCGCGTGGAAGCGGGCGCGGACAACATCATGTCGCTGGCCGCAGAGGCATTTTAGACCTCGAATATGGGATGATGCGGGGCAAACAACGAAAATTTTTAGAGGAGTGAAAACATGGCAACCGTCGACGGCGGCGTTCTAATCGGCCGAATTTTAAAAGAACAAAACATCAAGTACCTGTTTTCCGTGAATGGAGGGCACATCTTTCCGATTCTCGCGAATATCCGCGAGAACGACGTGAAGCTCATCCATATGCGCCACGAACAGGCGACGGCTTATGCCGCGGATGCTTATGCGCGCGTGACCGGTACTCCTGGCGTTTGTGCGGTCACCGCGGGTTGTGGGCTCACCAACGCAGTCACCGGCCTGTGTTGTGCGGGCTTGACGAACAGTTCGGTAGTCTGTCTTTCCGGCCAGCATCCGACCACCGAGGACTTAATCGGTTCATTTCAGGAGGCCTATGGAACTGAGGTCTTGGGTTCGTTCGCGAAATTCACGAAGCGGGTGCTCGACTGGTCGACCATCGAGGTCGATCTACGTCAGGCTTTCCGTGAAGCGAAAAATCCTCCACAGGGCGTCTCGCTGCTCGAGATCCCGACCAACATTCTTTATCATTCCGAGGAACAGGAGAAGCAGCGCCCCGGGGCAAAGGTCTACGAACCGGACGCACTGCGTTCACAGGGCGATCCGCGCAGCATCGAGCGGGCCGTCGAGCTCTTGTTCAAGGCGGAGCGTCCGATGATCGCGGGCGGCGACGGCATCTTCTGGTCTGACGCGGCGGCCGAACTCAAGGAACTCGCGGAACTCACCCAAACGCCAGTCTATTGCCGCCGCGCGGGGCAGGGCGCCTTGGACGAAGCGCATGCGCTCGCTGTGCGAGGGGCCTGGAAGAAGCCGTTCACTGGACAGGCCGACCTCGTGCTGGCCATTGGTTTCCGCTTCTGGAGCGGCGAGAAGTTCGGTCAGCCGCCCACCTGGACGGACAAAGCGACCTACATCCAGGTTGACACCGATCCGCATCGGGTCGGTTGGCATGTTCCCGCCGAGATCGGCATCGTGGGCGATCCCAAACTCGTGCTGCGCCAGTTTATTGACAAGATCAAGGAGATGAAGCTCGACTTTGATTCGAAGAGCGAGAGCCCGTGGATGAAGCAGATGGCGGAAGTGCGGCAGAATTACGAAACGATGATCGCCGAGCGAGCACGGAAAACCCACGACGACATGCCCATACATCCGGATCGGCTGACCAAGGATCTCGTTTCGGTGATCGACGACGACGCGACCCTAGTCGTCGACAGCTTTACCTTGAGTGGCTACACGAGCCAGTGGTTCACCGCCCGCAGCATGGGTCAGATCGTCGACGCCGGACCGCTCGCACCCGTCGGACATGGTGTCGGCATGGGCATCGGCGTGCAGTTGGCGCGCCCGGGCAAACAGGTCGTGGTGGTTTCGGGTGACGGCGGTCTCGGCATCGGGGGCATGGATCTCGAGACAGCGGCGAAGTATGAGCTGCCGATGGTAACGCTGTTGTGGAACAACAGTTCCTGGGGCCCGGGTTTCGAAGCCATGCCGCTCTTAAAGGGCCGCACGGATCCTTTCGATATGATCTCCGACATTCGCTACGACAAGGTGTTCGAGCCCATGGGTTTATATACGGAACACGTGGAGACGCCGGAGCAGATCGTGCCCGCGCTGGAGCGCGCGCTTGCGTCAGGTAAAACCTCATTGATCAACGTCGTCGGTGACAAGCGCTACGGTCATCCGTCGCTCGGCGGAAACCTGCTGGGATCGACGCAGTTGTAGGCGTCGGCGGCGCAGAAGGCACGCGGAAATCAGAAAGTGATCTGAATCTCGTCGCGCACGGCGAAAGGCGCCCCCGGTGTCAGGCGCAGCGCGTCCGACTGGTTGCCCTGGATGAAGAATTCGTCGGCGAGGTTCTCGAACCGCATCTGAAATTCGAGATGCCGAGAGTACTCACATTAGACGAAGGCATCGGCGCCCACGTAGTCGTCGAGGCGGAGGGCGAGTTCGTCGGGGTTGAGACTTGCCTGCCGTCCGCCGACATAGTTGACCGCCAGGACGTCTTGCGCGTAGGAAGCTTGCGCCACGAGTATCACTCACTTATGTTGGGGTAGCGCCATGGAGTCCGTGCAGTGCCTCGTCCGCTTTGCACTGGCGGCGGTGCGCACCGAGTGATGGACATACGGAGGGGCAAGACATGGGTTTTGTACGATCGAAAGAAGAAATAGCGACGATCCAGGAATCACTGCACAAGCCGCGTTTCGTCAATGCTGAAATGCTGACGGTTGATTTTCTCACCCATCAAGCAACCGTTGACCACCTGCTGCCTCCGGGCCTGGAATCCACTGGTAATCCGCGGGTCACGGCCATGGTCGGGCGCTGGCAGAGCAACTGCGTCGGCGATTTCGACGGCGGCGCGCTTTATATCGAGGCGAAGCACGGAGACATCATCGGCGATTATGTACTCGCGATGTACATGGACCGTGACCAGCCCATCATTTACGGCCGCGAGCTTTTCGGCGAACCGAAGAAGCAGGCCACGACGCGCCTGTTCCGGCGCGGGGATCGGTTGAATGGCTCAGTCGATCGGTACGGCACGCGTTTGATCGATCTTGAAGTTGAACTCAAGGTTGACCACGGCCCGATCGAGGGCGAAGGCGTCAATTTCAATTACAAGGCGATTCCTGCCACCAACGGCATCGGCCTCGAATGGGACGTAGCGCTCACGGTAGCGCGTTTCGAAACCATCGTGCGCGTCAACGCAGAGGGCGCGGGCTCCATTCAACTGGGCAGGACGGTTCACGATCCGCTGGCCGATGTGGAAATCGTTGAAGTGCTACGGGGCGCCTTCATCGAAGCCGACCTCATCGCGAGCGCCGAGACGCTCGAATACATCAGTGCGGAGGAATTTCTGCCTTATGCACTGGGCCGCACCGATGATTGGAGTGCATTGAACACCGAAGTCCGTCGCGAGATCCCGGCGGGCCGTCGCGAGGTGACCGAGGGGGCCTGAGCCGGCGCCTACGAGGCTTCGAGCACCTCCAGGCATCCGGTCTCGTCGAGCAGGCCGTTAATGCGACCGCGCTCGCTCGCGTCCAAGCGAGCGAACTGTGCGCGCAGAAAATCGAGACATTTCGATTGATACCGGCCGGCTGGCTGTGTGTAGGACTGTCCGGCGAGTTCCACGCGGAAGCTCTCGTCCCTCTCCGCGACGGCGTTCGCATTGGCTTCGAGAAATGGCAGGTAATACCGCCCTACCATCGCGATGAATTCTACGACCACTGCCGAGGCACCCGTTTCGTTCCAATCCCCATCGATTCCCGAGCCATCGTCGAGGCGCCGCACCCAACGCTCGGTGCGCGGAGCGGTGCGGCGCATGACGGCCATCGAGGTGGGGTCGGCCGCAAGGGTCGTGAGTTGGCCGTAGAGTCCGAAATCCGCCAGTGAAGGCCGCGTACCGAACAGGAAGCGATCCGTTGCGGCCATCGATTCGAGCGCAGCCAGGGTCTCGCGGTAGAAGGTTTCAAACAGCTCGGCGTTCTCCGGGATGCAGCCAAACAAGGGCATGCGATTCGTCTGCCGTTCGAGAAATTTTGCGGTGAGTTCTTCCAGGCGCTCGCGTGACAGACCCGGGTAAGCGTCGTCCATGACCCAGGCAGGTGCGAAACTTCGATTCTCCGATTTGCTGAATCGATTGTGAAATAGACATTTCGAAAGCCATTCGTCGGCCATGTCCTCAATTAACAAGCTCAGAAAGGCGGCCGCGAGATCGGTCGGCACGATCGAGCGGCTGTTAGGATGAAGGCGCTCCAGATCCAAGATGATGGGTGTCGTGTCGGTCCGGTAGGTACCATCCGGGAACTGCACGACCGGCATCAATAGCGGACGTACGTGCTCAGTTTCCTCAAAATATTGTGGCATGCGGCTCAACCAGACGTGGGGTAGCCGACGAAAACGCATGACAGCCCGTACTTTGACGGTATAAGGCGACGATTCGACGCCGATAATGCGGTAGGTTTCTTGCATTAGGTGCTCCGAATGGCTGGTTCAAACTACGGGCCACATTGCCGTTGACCACGCAGTCGCGGATCGTTCCGACAGGGTAGCAACGCTTTGAGAAAAGTGCTCCGATATGACCGGGCGGCGACGAGCGCTTGATCCATGGGTCGAGGCTTACATAGGCTGCCCACTTCTTCATACAAGGTGCTTTGCATGCGTTTCATGATCCTGGCGGCGGTATTGTTCATCGCAATGTTTCATGCGACCGACGGCGATGCCGTACAGGGAGTCATCGAAGGCCGGGTTCTCAACGAACAGGAACGCGCGGAAGCGGGCGTGTGGGTGATCGCCGAGACCGCGGATCTGCCGACCGAATTTCGCAAGATTGTCGTCACCGACAAAAACGGCCGTTTCGTTCTGCCTGAGCTGCCAGCGGCACACTACAAGGTCTGGGTGCGCGGTTACGGTCTGTTGGATTCCGAACGTCACGATGCGCGGCCCGGGGATACTCTGGATCTAAAGGTTGCGGTCGCGGTGGATCCGGCGGCCGTTGCGGCGATTTTTCCGGCCAATTACTGGCTGTCCCTACTCGAGATCCCGGACGCTGAGCGTTTCGGCGAAGTGAGTGCACCCTATCTATCGCAGGCGGCGTGGCGCAGCCAGTTCAAGCTCAACTGCATGCTGTGCCATCAACTCGGCTCGGCCGCGACTCGCCTGCCGAATGCCAGCGCTTTCGACCATGGCCTGAAGAAAGCCGCTGCCATGAATTTCTTTGCCGATCGGCTCGGGCGAGAGCACCTGCTCGGCGTTCTCGCCGATTGGGGCGATCGGATCGCACGGGGCGAAACACCCCCTGCGCCTCCGCGGCCCGCGGGCATCGAGCGTCACTTCGTCATCACCCAGTGGGGCTGGGGGGACCGATACACCTATGCGCACGACGAAATCGCCACGGATAAGCGCAATCCCTCGCTCTATTCGAACGGACCGATCTATGGGGCGGATATCGGCAACGATCACCTACTTATGTTGGACCCGGTGTCGCATACCGCATCGCGCATCACAGTCCCGACGCGGGACGGATTCGACACCCCGTGGTGTGACCAGACCTACAAGGCCTTGAATGACGACGAAGTCGTGCCCTTCGGCGTCGGTTTGCTCGGATGCCCGTGGCCTGGCGGCGCATCAGCGCACCTCGGTCAATACCAGAACGCGGCCAACCCGCACAACCCGATGATGGACGGGCAGGGCCGGGTATGGATGACGACCCAGATCCGCCGGCAATGGGCGGAAGATCTACCGGAATTCTGCAAACATTCATCGATCATCACCGACAATCTGCACCACCGGCAACTCGGTTACTACGATACCAATACGAGGAAGTTTGTACTCGTCGACACTTGTTTCGGCACCCATCATCTACAGTTCGATCCCAACGGTATGTTGTGGGTCAGCGGTGACGATTACGTCATCGGCTGGCTCGATACGACGATCTTCGATGCTTCTGATCCGGCCTCGATCGAACGGGCGCAGGGTTTCTCCCAAGTCCGGATCGACAGCAACGGTGACGGCACGGCGGATCAGCCGCTGGTCGGATTTCACTACGGCATTATTCCCAGTCCCATCGACGGCGCGGTGTGGACCGCGGTGCCGCCGGGGATCAGCAGTCCCTCGGGCGAGCCGGGTCGCATACACCGTTTCGACCACGACGCCGATCGTCACGAAGCCTATTCTCCGCCGGCGCCCGGGTATGGACCACGCGGCGTCGACCTCGACAGCAAGGGTATCGTCTGGACGGCGCTCGCCGGCAGCGGCCATCTCGCCCGATTCGATCGCAGTCGCTGCGGGCAGACCTGGGGAACCGGAGCGCAATGCCCCGAAGGCTGGACGCTATGGGAAACCCCCGGACTCCAGTTCAAGGGTGTGCGCGCGATGGACAACGACGGCGGCACGGACATGCACTATTACCTCTGGGTCGATCAGTTCAACACGCTCGGAATGGGCCGGGACGCCGTCGTCATCAACGGCACTGGTTCCGACTCCTTGCTCGTTTTCGGTCCGAACACGGAGAAGTTTACGGTGATCCGCATACCCTATCCGCTCAATACCTATACCCGTGGACTCGATGGACGTATCGACGACGCGGACGCCGGCTGGAAAGGGCGCGGATTATGGTTCACCAACGGGCTCGACCCGATCATCCATTCGGAGATCCCGAAATCCTATGTCGGTAAGGTTCAGCTCAGGCCCCATCCCCTGGCCCACTGATTGCTCGACGCATAGTGGGCGAACCGCAGTTTCAGGCGAGCCCGGCCCGGCGCAGCCCTTCGCCGTAATGCTCGCGATCTTCATCTTGAGTGAAAGGAATGCGGCACAGATGTTCGGTAAGGTCGAAATCCGGGTAGGTATTGCGGTATCTGGCCGACGCAGCGCGAGCTTCTTCGTTGCGGCCGAGGTAGGAAAAGGTCGCGGCGACCCAGCGCTGATAGAAAGGCATCGCGCGCGGGTTCTCGAGCCGCTTATGACTCGGTTTCTTGAAGACGATTCATCTAATTCAGTCGAGCAATGCCTTGTCGCTGGCGAAACGGTCCAGCACGTTCTTGGTCATGCGCGAGACATTGTTCCGGTAGTTATTGTGTGACAACGATCCAGGCCAGGCGATCGAGCTGGTCGAGAATACACCGCCACCGTTCGACGTCGGATAAAACACGATGTCGGCGCGTACGAGCTCGCTTTCGTGACCGCCGAGACCCGGATAGTTGATCAACAATTCCTCGCAGACGACGAGATAGATATCCGTGTGACCTTCGGACGACGCGAGCAGGTAGGCGCCTGGCGGGGTGCCGAGCAGGCGATCGGCGCGATCGAGCTCGAGGCCCGCGGCGCCGCCGCCGATCAGACCGAAATCACCAATGCGTTCGTTCTTGCCGATCCCCGCCATGATCCATTTCACTTCCCGCTTACGGCCGTCTGGTTGCTGGGCGTAGTAGGACGAAAGGTCGAAGCCCTGCGCGGTAAACCCCGTGCCGGCGATTCGTTGCGGCGCGCGGCCATTGCGCCGCCACAAGCCACCGTATTCGCCGGTGAACGAGTGGTAGTACTCGCCCGTACGAGCCTCCCAGGCGCGGATGCCGCCCTCCCCACGGCGTACTTCCATGACGCCGGGCAGTTCGCCGTGATAGGCGATGCGCCAGTACCAGCCGTTCGCGCCAAGGTACATCAAGCGCCCGCCGCGTTGCTGATAGGCGTCCATCGCGTCCCACATTTCTTTGGAATGGTATTCCGGATGCGAGCCGGTCAAGACGACCTTGTAGGGCTCGATCGCGGCAACGCCCTGTTGATGAAGCTCCTCATCGGTGATCACGTCGTAGTCGTACCGCAAGGCTTCCAGCCAATCGATGGTGTGTGTGTCGGCGTTGAACTGCCACAGACTCGAATATTCCCCACCTAGCCATGACCGGTACTTAGGACGCATGTTCAGGATCGGACGGAGGCGGGAGGAATAACAGACGCCCGAACCGTCGCTGTGCGTGTCGTAGCAGCTCCCACCATATTCGCGATGGACGCTGCGGTATTCGTCCTGCTGGTTGTGCTCCACCAGCCGGCCGCCGAGCAATTGCCCGATCGCAGCGTCGTTGACCATCTGCTCGTTGGCATACGCGAGGTAGCTTGCACTCGGAAGCAGAAAACAGATTTTGGCCGTGGCCTTGCCGCGGGGCGGCAGTACCGCGAACGGTACGTAATCTTCTTCCTCGATGGATTTGCCGCAGCTCAGGCGCGCGGCATAGAGCCCGCTCTTGAGATTGTTCGGTATGGTTAACGAGAAATCGACTTTCCAGCCGGCGTCGTAGATGTCGTCGTCATGAAAGTGAATCGCGCCATAGTGCTCGGGCGCGTGGCGCCAGCACATCTCCTCGCCCGACCAATTCCATCCGGTCATGCCCCGGACGGGAAGTTGAGCGGTGCGGCCGTGCAGACGATTTGGTGACATATCCGTGACGGTGGTGCCCGTAATGCCGATCGAAAAGTCCCAAGCCGCGACGACGTCGGTGATCAGTTCCGCGTTGATCGGAAGGGTCTTGATGGCTTGCATTTCGGTCCGGTCGAGCGCCCGCCGCACGATGCGCGGACTGTCAATCTTGCCGTTGAAGTGGTGGGTACAAACCGTGCGCCCCTTATCGCGGCGTTTGAACTGGGCGCCGATGGTCACGGGATCGGGGTGGTCCGGGATCCTGGCAAACTTCGATTTGTGCCTTTTTAGCGCCGCGTCGTTCGTTAGCTCGTGGGTGTGGAGGGGCTCCTGCACGAGCGTGATGTTCCTGCTCTTGGCATCGAAACTCGCGGCGATGAAATACCACTCGTGCGCGAGCAGCGGCTTTCCGGTCGTCACGCTTTGCACCTTGCGTTTACCCGCGCCGATCGTGAGTTCCACCCCGCTGTTGTCCGCTGCGATCGAGAGACACGCGCCTGTGTGCAAGCGATCGGACCAATGCGCAATGATGGCCTGGCGTCCTTTTTCCGGAGTCGTCGGCCAGATGAAGGCTTGCAGGGTGAAACTTTCCAGATTCTGAAAAGCCTCGGATGGTTCGATTTCGACGAACGAACCGGCATGGATGATCTGCCTGCGACCTTTGTACTTACCGGTGGCGCTGGTCTTGACCACCTTTTCCTTGTAGCCCGGGCCATCGGGATTCATGTCGCCACAGATGAGCTTGACGATGTCGGCCTTGAACGCGGGCGCTTCGCAGTTGACCATGAATTTGATCGTTTCACCGGGGGCCGCGCTAATACGGTCTGCGTATGCGGTTATCTTCATCATCGGATTGTTCCTTCTTCTCGAGGATTTGTGATTCGAGCGCCCCCCTATGGGGCGCCGACCAGTCACCTCGAATTACGCTGCTCTCGCGAGCGTGCGAGACTAGTCAGGCATGTAAGCGGTCGATGAGTGTGCGTTCAGTCGCGCAGCGCTTCTCCGGTGAGCGCTTTCCACCGTCGCTTGAAAACGTACCATTCGGCGTCAGCGCGTTTCTTGAAACGCTTGCTGAGCATCTTCATCGGTTTGCCGCGAACGCCGTTCGTTTTCGCGAGCTGCCACACACGATTCGCTTTCACCACGACGACGCAGTACTTATCCGCCATAGGCGCCCCGCGCATGCGGTTCAACAGGCGTTGCAGATCCGGGCTGTGGTGTCCGATAGGTGTTTTTTTGAATTCTTCGATCAACTGGCGATCGTCTGGCTGGGGGCGGTCGCCCGCTGTGGTATCGTAATTAGCCACCATGGTTTTGATCCCTTCCTCGACAACGAATGGAAATCATCTCGAAAGTGTGGCTTTGTTGCAATCTGATCGCGCTCGCTGTCAATTAAGAAGACGCTGCGCGACTAACGCCATTCAAGGGGCAAGTTCCGGGGTGTTCTCGGACGCACGGCGGTAATGCGTCGCCTGCTCGAAACCGTAGGCGAGGCGGAACAGCTTCGGTTCGGCGTACTGGTGGCTGATGATTTCGAGCCCGACCGGCAGGCCTTGATCGGTAAAACCCGCCGGTACGCTGATCGCGGGCATCCAGGTCTGCGAGGCGATGAGCGTGTTGGTCGGGAAGGCGAGAGTCGGCCACATGCCTTCGTCGCAATCGCGGATCAATGGCGGCACCACCTGAACGCTGGGGTAGATCAGGCCATCGAGCTCGTTGCCCGACAGAACGTTCTGCGTCGCCCGCGCGAATTCCTCGCGCGCTGCCAGACGTTGATAATACATCGGGTCGTATTCTGGCCGGTCCGGACCGAAGCCGCATTGTTCGAGCAGGTCACACGCGGGATCGTAGCGGCGGCTTTCGATCAGTTGGCTCAGGCTACGGACGGGTGCGTCGGGCCGCGCGCCGAGAAACGAATTGATGTCGAACTTGGTCCGGTTGACATAGAGCAGGGTCGCGCCGATGTGGTGCGGGAGATCCGGGATCTCTACTTCGAGTATCCTCGCGCCCGCCTTCTCAATCGCCGTGACGGCTTTGCGGATGACCTCATTCACCGGCGCGGCGTATTCGTTGTCTTCGGATCCGAGGGCGTTCGTCACTAGCCCCAGCCTCGCGCCGTTCAAGCCGTCGGCCGCGAGGTGGGCGGTGTAGGTTTCAGGGGCCTGCGCTACGTGGTAGGCAGCGGTAAGCGAATCCGCCGGATCATAGCCGACGAGCGTATCGAAGACCGTTGCGGCATCGCTCACGGTGCGGGTCATCGGGCCGATGGTGTCCTGGAAGAAAATCAGGCAGGCGACGCCGTTGCGGCTGATCAAGCCCGGCGTGCTGCGAATTCCGACGAGATTGTTGAACGACGAGGGCACGCGTATCGATCCCCCACAATCGGTTCCTAGGGATATCGTCGCGAGGTTTGCCGCGGTCGCCGCGCCGCTGCCGGAGCTCGAAGCGCCCGGATCGCGATCGAGGGCGTACGGATTCAAGGTATGGCCGCTCATTGAGGAGTAGCCGAACCAGCTCGTCGCGAAATCCGGCAGCGTCGTCTTCGCGAAGATGATGGCGCCCGCTTCGCGGAGCTTGCGCACCACCGTGGCGTCGGATTTCGGCCGATATTGGGCGAAAGCGATGTTGCCGAATGTCGTCGTCGCATCGTTCGTCTCTATGCAGTCCTTGACCAGTACGGGTATGCCGTGCAGCGGCCCGGTGAATTCACCGGCGCGCGCAAACGCATCGTCCAGTTCCGCCGCACGTTCCCGCGCGTTTTCATTGATGTTCACGATGCAGTTTATCTTCGGGCCTGCCTGATCGTAGGCATCGATACGGCGAAGGTAACATTCGACCAGTTCCGCCGCGCTCAGCGTGCCGCCCCTCATGGCTTCATGGATCTCTCCGATCGTGGTTTCTTCGACGCGATATTGTGTTGCGATGGCGGGCTGTTGCTCGGGCATGAGAGAACTGCGCTCTTAATGATTGAAATTTGACGCGACTTAAGTGTAATTATCGCATCGTTCAAGGCCGTGAATCTCATCCATGGATGAGAATTCTCAGGTTCCTGTGGATCGGTTCCGGGCGGGCGCGCCAGGTGCGCCAGATAGACACCCACGAGCAGCCTCGCTATCTTTAACAGCCTGTTTATCGGCCTGATGGTTTCATGGACCGCCGGCGCGGCGGTTGTCGTCGAAAGGGGAGCGTAGCGTGGAAAATCTCATGAGGCTGAGTGCCGTCGAACAGGCGCGTCTCATACGTCAGGGCGAAGTGTCCGCCGCCGAAATGGTGGAGGCCGCGATCGCGGCGATCGAAAAATTAAATCCGGATTTGAACGCCGTTATTCTGCCGATGTACGATATGGCCCGTGCCGCGGTGGGCGACCTCAGGAGCGAGGAACCGCTGTCGGGCGTACCGATGCTCTTGAAGGACGTGCTCGCGGAGTACGCGGGTGCGCCGATGACCGAGGGTTCGCGCTTTCTACGCGGCTATGTCTCGACGCGTGACAGCGAACTCGTCTCGCGTTACCGGCGCGGCGGACTGGTCATGGTTGGCAGGACAAATGCACCCGAGTTCGCCTCGAAGCCGACCACCGAACCCGAACTCTACGGAGCGACACTCAACCCCTGGGACAAGAGTCGTTCACCCGGCGGGTCTTCGGGCGGTGCCGGCGCCGCCGTGGCCGCGGGTATGGTTGCCATCGCGCATGCCAACGACGGCGGCGGCTCGACCCGCATTCCCGCGGGCAACTGTGGATTGGTCGGTCTCAAGCCGACGCGCGGCCGTAATCCGCTGGGACCTGACTATGGTGACGTCGGCGCCGCCGGTCTCCTGTGTGAACACGTCGTCACCCGTACGGTGATGGATACGGCCGTGGTGCTCGACATCACGGCCGGCGCCGATGTCGGCGCGCCATTCTTCCCGCCGCCACCGGCCTGTCCGTTCGCCGAGGAAGTCGGCGCCGATCCGGGCCGGCTCAAGATCGCATTCAGCACACAAGCGATCGTCCCGACCGAGGTTCATCCCGACTGCCAGCAGGCGGCGCACGAGGCGGCCGCGCTGTGCGAAGACTTGGGGCACCACGTTGAAGAGGCCAGGCCCGAGGTCTCGGGTGAGCACTTCACACAGTTCTTCACGACCATCTGGTGCGCGATGGTCGCGTGGATGATCCGCGATTGGTCGCGGCGTACCGGGGTGACGCCGAGCCCGGAATATTTCGAGCTGCATACCTGGAAGATGTTCGAGGTGGATGAGAAGCGGCGGCCGTCGGATCTTCTGCTCGCGATCCACGACATGCATTTATTCGCGCGTGAAGTCGCGCCCTTCTTTGAGACCTACGACGTGTGGCTGACGCCGACGATGATCGAGCCACCCGTACCGATCGGGTACTTCGATTTCAATCCGGAGGTCCCGCGCCAGTCGACCGAGCGCATGGAGAACATCCCGAGGTTTACGGCACCGGCGAACGCGACGGGCCAGCCGGCGATATCGCTGCCGCTCTACTGGAACAAGGACAATCTGCCGATCGGCGTGCACCTGATGGGCCGCTATGCGGACGAGGCGAGCCTGTTCCGCCTCTCGGCACAGCTCGAAGCCGCGCGGCCCTGGGTCCATCGCTGGCCGGAATAAAAGGCAAAGGGTTTATTAACAGCTCATTTACAGAGCAGAGAATTATTGTTGCCGGAATCCGCCGAATTTTCTGAAATTTTTTTATGGCAAGTGAACGATTGCTAAAACATCGGATCGTGCCGGTCAGCCAATCCGCCGGATAGTTCAAACGGGATCGCTACGAATTGGGATGCGTTAGGAACCATCGTTGAGATCGTCAGCGCTATGGCGATCTTGCTCACGTTGATTTACCTGGCGGTCCAGATCAGGCAGGCGAAGGTCGCAACGCTTGGCCAGATCATTCAATCGAGAACGAGCGAATTCAATGTCCTGATCGGTGCCTTGGTCACTAACGGCGACGTCGCTGATATTTGGGTCAAGGCGCCAAACAGCGAAACGATCACCGAAGCGGGATCACTCAGGCTTCGGAGTTTTATACTAATGCTGTGGAATCAAGTTTACGCCGCTTACGTCCAGCGAAAGCGCGGCATCATCCTTAAATCGCACTCATACCGCTAGCGAAATTGAATGACACTGGACACACTTGCAAAATTAGCCTAATTTTTAGGTGGCGCCGCGGTCTTTATCCCTCTCATTTACCTTGCGCTGCGGCCGGCAACGTTGGCGGCCTGGAAAATCTGATGGCGCTTGAGCAGCTGCCGCCCGCAGGTTTCGTTATCATCGCGCTGCCCATGAAGATCGAAGGCGGTTCCGGTGGTCCGGGTCGGGTCGTTGCACTTGTGCCCCGTTAGCAGTCCGGTGAAAAATGGCGTTTTCCGCCAGCCTGTCAGCGCCCGTATTGGGAGGTTTCAAAATGCCTGAAGAGATTCTTGAAAATCCCGTTACCGGGGAAACCATGCGGATCATCGAATCGACGCCGCAAACCTTCGCGATCGAATATGCGCTGCGGGCGCACGGCGAGATCGCGCTCGAGCACTTTCACCCCGGCATCGAACAGGAAATTTCAGTCCGCTCGGGTGAGATGCACGTCACTGTGGACGGTGAGCACAAGGTCATTCGGGCGGGAGAGTCGTACACAGCGCCACCCAGCGCGCTCCATTTTCAGTGGAACCCGTGCGATACGGAAACGATAGCCGTCGAAACCTATAGACCAGCCGGGCGCAATCACGATTTTTTCCGAACGCTATTCGGTCTGGCGCGAGACGGGCACACCGACGCGCACGGGATGCCTTCGGTTCTCATGCGGGCGGCGATCTTCACTGAATTCAAGGACACCATCAGGCCTGCGAAGGCGGGGGCCCGCCTTTTTATTTCGGTGCTGGTGCCGATCAGTTGGGCGCTCGGTTATCGGAGCCGGATCAAAAAATATGCGGGTCGGCGGGCCGCATGACGAACCGTGCGGGTGACCGCGCGACCACTTTGCAGCATCTGTCCCGCGATCTGGTAGACCCGAAGTGGATGTATCTGAAGGCCGTTCTGTTCCTGATCATCCTAATGTCCTGCGGCGGTGTTCTGTTACTCGATTCGCCGAGATGGCGCACCGTTGTACTGTTGACGCTGGTCGTATGGTCCTCGGCGCGGCTTTATTACTTCATGTTTTACGGCATCGAAAGGTATATCGATCCGAATTTTCGATTCTCGGGTATTGGCGCCGCGTTGTCCTACATCTTGGGTCGGATACGCACCATGACTTATTCAGAGGTTCCCTCAGGTCGCGCGTTCGCGCGTCTAGAACGACCGGCGATATTACCGCCGTTCGAACCCCCCTCCGTGGTCTGCGTCCAGACAACGTCCATCGGCGCTCAATTTGGCAACCCATGTATTGCTGAAACTCGCCGCGGTCAGGGTGATGCGAAAGCTGCGGGATCGCGGGTTCGCGCATTCCCAACGGCCCAGAATCTCGTAGCACACTTTATCCAATAAACGCTCTGCATCCCCGATCCCGGCCGCGGCACGCTGATCCGTCGGATTGAGGGCGAGGGCCGCCTGGTAATCGCGCAAGGGTGTTTCCTTGTCGCGCTCGGCTACCGCCGCTACCGCGCTCGTCAACAAACCCTTGAAGCGTGAGCGCTTCTCGTCCTCGGCCCGCGCCTCGCTTCATGTTGCAGGCGCAGGCGTTCGATTTCAGCCAGGCGTGTTTCCTCGCGGCGCCGTTGTTCTTCAGCCAGCCGCCGCTCCTCTTCGTCCAGATGTTGTCGTTCGGCCTCCAGCGCCTGGCGCTCGGCACCCTGTTGGGCGAGTATTTTTGTCACGCCAATTTCAAATCGCCGAAGCTTTTACGCTACTTCATTCAGACGCCCGAGTTGCATTCGATACACCATCAGCTGGATGTCCACGACTACAATTATTCCGACCTGCCGATTTGGGACCGGATCTTTGGAACTTACAAAGGCACCACCGAATTCATGCCCGAATGTGGTTTTCCGGGCGATAATGAAGAACACTTGGTGGAAATGATCGCCTTCAAGGACGTTTATGAAATCAGCCGATCGTAGATACGCGATTCATCCTATTACACCAGGCCACCGGCATTTGGTCGATTACTGTTATGAACTTTGAAGCACTTTTTTGGAATCTTACCGGGACCGTGCTCATCGGCGGCGGTGTCGCCCTTCAGTTCGCGAATAATTTCAGTGACCGGTTGTCGGAAGCAATACGCAGCAGGCTGGTATTGGCATTGCTGAATTCAAGGGTATTCCAACTCTTCGGCGGCCTCGCGTTGATCGCCCTTGGGATCCTTGCGCTGTCTCAAGGAAAGGGTGCAGGCTGAGATGCCGATTTGAATAGTTGAACGTTTCGTTCGCCCGCCGTTCGTTGTCACCGGGAACGAACGGTGATAGCTTCATTTGCCTAAGCTACCTTAGAGGAGGAAAATCCGTGGCACGACTGAGCGCCGTTCCTTTCGAGCAGGTCCCGAAAGACCTGCAGGCCGTCATGCGTCAGTACGACGAAGAACTGGGTGGTTCCGGCTTCGTACAGGTGCTAGCCAACGCGCCCGACGTGTTTCGAAAGTTCATCGATTTTTATTTTCCGCTCGAACTCGAAACCCGCGGCGCCGTTACCACGAAGATCACCGAACTCGCGCGCTTGATGGTCGCGCAAAAGAACGAATGTAATCTCTGAATGAACGCCCGCCTTGCAGTTGCACGGCAGGAAGGATTGACAGAAGCAGAAATCGCTGAGATTCCGAACTATGAATCGAGTGAACTGCTCTCTCCGCGCGAAAAAGCCGCCATCCATTTCGCGGAAGTACTCGCCGGGGATCACCGTCGGGCGTCGGAAGCCCTGTTCGACGAACTGAGAGAGCATTTCACCGAACCGGAGATCCTCGATCTCGGCTGGCGTATCGTGACTTTTATCGGATACGGCCGCTTGATCTACGCGCTCGGCCTCGAGATCGGCCAGACTTGTCCGCTGCCCCACGCCGCCGAATCGTAATCCTCTCTAAACGAGACGATCGCAGGCGTAAGCCTACTTTCGTCTTTTGCGGCTGGCTACGGTCGGACCCGGGGACCGAGCGGCACGATCTTGTTGCCAGCGCGTCCGAAATACCCCTTGCGACAATGTTCCAGGTTGCTGGCTTCGGCGACGCCCGGAATGAAGAGCATATTTTCGAGCCAGCGTTTGAGCGGGGGGATGTCGCGCACCATGCGTTCGTCGAGATTGAAGCGCGTGTAGTAAACCGCGTCGAAGCGGAATATCGTCGGGAATAGCCGAATATCGGCTTCCGTTACCGTATCCCCGAGGAGAAATCGCCGGCCCCGGAGCATGTGATCGAGGGTCTCCAAAGCGTCGAAGAACCTACGGTACGCCGCTTCATAGGCGGCCTGGCTGTCGGTGAATCCCGCCTTGTAGGCACCGTTATTGATGGCGTGGTAAGTGAAGGTGTTGACGCCGTCGATCTGCGCCCGCAGATGCGAGGGGTAGAGCGATAGAACGCCGTTGGAGAACCCGACGAACGCATCGTCGAACATGCGAATGATCTCGGCCGACTCGTTACTGACGATGGTCTCCGTTTCGCGGTCCCATAACACGGGCACCGAGGATTCTGCCGAGCCCACTCGGTCGTAGACTTCGCGAATGTAGTGATGCCCGAATAGCGTGTCGGGCGTGCATCCGGCCTCCTCCGGGCGGAATTGCCAGCCGCGATTCGGATCCCGACGAAAGTAAAGTACGTCCATCGAAATGACGTCTTCGAGTCCTTTCAGTTTGCGCGTCAGCACGGCGCGATGACACCAAGGACAGTTATTCGCGACGTACAGATGGTAACGACCGCGTTCGGCCGGAAAGCCCGAACTGCCGTCGGCGCTGATACGGTGCCGGTGGCGGCTGATCTTTCGCACCCATTCCCCATCCAGCCGGCGCTTGTTCTGATCTTCCTCGGCGTCGGATTCCCTACCGCTCGATGCAAAACGAATGGAGCGATCGTGCGGTGCGTCCAGTTCGATCGAACCCAGCGGCACCTTCTGCGTCGGATTGATGAATTTGCTCTCGCGATAGAAACTTCGTTTCAGGGATTCGAAGTCGATCGCATTGCGAAACCCGCGGTCGCTGAAGATATCCCGCGTGTAGTGAGCCAGGTTGGCAAATTCTTCGAGGCGCTGGCGATTGAGTTTGTACAGGCCGTAGAACACCGATTCGTACAAGCACAGCAAGACGGCCAGCCATTGGTCCGTAGCACTCGGCGCCTCGCCACCGAGAAGAAACCGCCGCTTATTGAGTTCGATATCGATGTCATCGAGGGCGGCGTAAAACCGTTCGTAGTTAACGGCATAAATGCCGGGGTCATCCGTCAATCCGGCTGACCGCGCCGCCTGGTAGATCTCGAAATCCAGTCGTGAACGCCAGAGATCATCCACCGCTTTCGGCGGAATTGAATGCAGGTCAAAAGGCTTGATCCATTCGGCAGGCATGACACGCTGAGTGTAGCCGGCATTGAGTAAGGGAAAAAGCGTTTGCACGGTCGCTACGCGGACGGCGTCTGAAGAAGCCGAATGGCGCCTCATATTGCATGGAAATTCCGGTCGCCTTGGCCCGCCTCACCGTGTTTTTTCAGTGTCATGGCAAGGAGGGGATCAGACACGGCACGCGATCGCAGCGGTTGAAAGGGTGTTTCGGATGGCAGGACGTTTTATAGTCTAAGCTGGAAAGGTCACTGGCCCGCAAGCGGGCTCCTAGGCGGACAGAACCGTAGGGATTTATTGCTGGCGAACCGAATCCGTCGCGGAACGCAAAAATAGCTAATCCGAATGAAAAACGTTCGAATGGGCCATGCCCGTACGAAAGAAATCGCGACGCTTCTTCTAGAGGCGAAAGCGCACGGTCGAATGATCGAACGTCCCGGGAGCGGCCTCGATCGATTCGAACTCAAAGACGGCTATACGGTGTATGCCGAAGTCGATGCCCGCTTGCGCCAGGAAGGCTTTGTACCCGCAGGACGCAAGCTCGGCTTCACCAATAAAGCGACCTGGCGGGAATTCGATCTGGCGACCCCGATCTGGGCCTACGTCTACGACCGGACCTTGAATTTTGCCGACCGGCGATTGTTAGAAATCGCTGTCAGCGGCCTCGTGGCGCCTCGGATCGAGCCCGAGGTGGTCTTGAAACTCAAAGCAATACCCGATGTCCGCGACGATACCGCCGGGATGGTCGACGCTATCGAGTGGGTTGCGATCGGATTCGAAATCGTCGACTGTCATTTCGCCGATTGGCAGTTCACGGCCGCCGAGATCATCGCGGATTTCGGTGCGCATTCGCGCCTGATCGTGGGCGAGCCGCTCAAGGTCGACGAGCGCTCTAGACCTGCGCTGACGCGCACGCTCGAGGAGTTGACGGTGTCATTGCGGTGCGATTCCAGCCTCATCGACACGGGCGTCGGAAGCAACGCCCTCGGGGGACCCCTCAACACGCTGGGGTTTCTCATGGACGCGCTCGATACACAGGATTGGGCGGAAGATCTCCGGACGGGCGAGGTCATCACGACCGGTACCCTGACGGAGATTCCCTACATACATCCGGGCGAATGTTGGACGGTAGAAGTAAGGGGCATGGATCTCAATCCATTGTCGATCCAACTCTTGTGAATAACACGCCGGCCGAACAGCTAAGCAGTGTCTAGAACCCATCTCAAATTATTGGGGCCCACGCTAGCGGCCGTTTTCGTGCAGTTCAAAGCGCGAGGAGTGCTGTTTAGCACCGCTAAATGAGCGACGAGCAACGCCGAAACGTGCGAAAACGGCCACCAGCCCTTCGGGTTGCCCCCTGAAAACCGCGTTTGCTGCGTTACAGTGCTTGAACATGGAACCACCATGCCCTGCGCGCTGCGCCTTGCAACCCCGATTTCCAGGGGGCAAGGTTGGCCCGAATAATTTTGAGATGGGTTCTAAATGGAAACGTGAGTGTACGGCAGATTGCCGCGCACGGTTGACGTGATCGTTGACGGGGGTGCTTGTGTCGCTCAGGCGGTTCGCAAATATGTGCCAAAAAGCTCGTTGAATTCTTCGGGATCGATTTCGCAATCCTCGACTGTCACGGTCAGATTCCTTTCGACGAACAGCTTCTGATATTCGTAGGCGATGTGAATGGTGGACAGTGGCACCGAGGCCAGGCACAAAGCGCAGACGCTCAGGCCGCTGATACCGTTTTGGTCTCGACCTCGTCTAGCACCACGACCGGGATCAGGTTGCTGTCCAGCATCAATTTGAAGCCGCGGTAGACGCTGCCCACGAAGCCCATCAAGGTATCGCCGTACTGGTTGCGTAAGTGGGCCAGCAGATTGGTGCGCGTCGCAGACAGATCGCCGTGAATTTCACAGTGGTCGATGCCAAGGACGGAGAGGCTTTCCCATTCAGTGTCGTCGAGACTGCACAGCGCTCCGATTGCGCCCGATTCGAGACAGGGCGCGACCTGCTCGGGCGTGAGGCCCTTGACGAAGCCGTGCTCTTTCAGGGTCATTTTGTCTTTTTCGAACAAGATGTTGCCGAGGAGCATGGTTGACCCCGACACGTGCAGGATCAGCAGGTCGCCGAACCCGCGGGAAAATAGTTTTTTCAGCAGATCTCTCGGGATCATCGGTATAGCCGTCCCGTACCGATTGGAAGTACAGAATCCTTAGCGGCCGCGCCGGGTAGTGCCTTTAGCAGAACATTGCGGAATGATACGTACCGGGCACAAATGCCCGTGGTTTGCGTCGGCCTAGCCCGTATCGTTCTTGATCCTGAGACGCTTTATAGAAAATTCGGGATGCGCATCATAGAATTGTGGGGTATGTGCGCGAAAGGAGGACCACACCATGTACAGCCGAATAGACTCGGACAAGCCCCTCGCGAACGACGCCATCATCCTGTGCCTCGACATGATCAACGACTTCCTGCTGGAGGGAGAGCCTTTCGCGATTGACGAAGGCCGCGATATGTACGGCAAGATGGGACAATTGCTCAAGTTCGCGCGCGACCACAAGGTCCCGATCGCGCACGGCGTCTCAACCGACATGAGAGGAAGCTTGCTCGATCGCTGGGGGCCGATTAGCGACGGCGTCGCACTGAATTCAGGCACCAAGGGCGTCGAACTCGTCGACGAATTGAAGCCCAAGGCCTTCAACGAATACGAGGTCTACCTTCCTAAACCGAAGTACAGCCTGTTCTGGAACACCAAACTCGACGTCGTCATGAACAACCCGCCTTTCCAAGGACGCAACACGTGCGTCGTCATCGGCATGGCGACGAACTTCTGCTGCATGGCGACCTCGATCGACGCATTCAACCGTGACTACGACGTGATCTTCGTCGACGATCTGAATTGCACTTTCGATACGGACGACGGCACACCAGCGGCCACGATCCACAAGTACACCGTCGAGACTCTCAAGCAAGGGTATATCTCGGAGCTCTTGAGCGCGGACGAACTGATGGCACGCTTGAATCAAGGTATCGAAGCCCGCTCTGCCGCGTAGTAATCCGGGCTCAGGAGGCCGGAAATTATATCTCGGGGTCCTTCTCGAATCCCTTCAATCCGGTGACGCTTTCGAGCCAATGCAGGCTCCTTGGCATCCAGCATCGCACATTCGGGGTCACCCGGGAGGGATCATCCAAGGTGCCGGCCGCAACGAAGACGTGACCAAAATATCCGGTCGTGGTTCCGGATAGGTGGCTACCGGAGGTACCACAGAATGCTCGCGTCATCACGTTTGCGGCATCGGTTCCCTTATCGAAGAATTTCGGCTCACCGCTCATTTCGAGATCGCTTTGGAGATAGAACATCGTAGTCAGGAACGGGCTGCCTGAACGCTTCAGGCAATCGAGGAAGTGACAAACCATCGTCGCGGCGGGTTCGGTTTTGCAGGTGTCGGGCACGGCCCCGCACATGCAGCCGCCGATCAACGCATCAGGCATGGTTTTTCGCTCCCCATTTGCCCGGTCATGCCGCGATGTAGTCCCGCGCCATCTCGAAATATTGCCTAGGCACGCTCCAATCTTATCCTTCGTAGCGGCTGAGATTGCGTTATGTCAATCGACGAGGTCGAGTGATCCCTGCAGATGCGATATGGTGCGCGGCTGGCGCCGGACTCACCGGCGGCACTGGATGACATTCGAGACAGGACCGATGATAAATAGGGCCATGCGCCGCTCTTTGGGTTTCAGTTTCATCGCCGCGTGGTTTTTCGCGGTACCCGCCTACGCCCAGATCACGGTCGATCGACCTGCACCGGCGTCCGAACTGCCTTCTATCCCCGACAGCTTCAAGTCTCCCCGGGCGACTATGGACACCTTTCTCGCCTCCATGAAAGCCGCCATAGGCGGTGATGAGACGAAAATCGAACGGGCCATCTCGACCCTCGATCTTTCGGAAGTCAGCTCGTTGGTCCGTGGCGAGAAAGGTCGGGATCTCGTGTGGATCCTGCAGGAGGTCATCGACCGTACCCGCGTGCCGGATACGAAGCGTATTTCGACCCGTGAGAAAGGCGATCCCTACGTTTTTCAGACCTACGCACAGGGCAAGATTGCGATCGTTTTCAAGCAAAACGAGGGTTGGCGCTTTGGTGTTGAAACCATCGAAGCGCTTCCCGCCATCCTCGACGAGTTGGTGGAGCAGCAAAAAGCCGAGGGTACGGAACAGGTTGGTGTGAGTCACCTGCCGTTCCATTTGCGCCTGCGTAGCCGATTGTCTCCCGAGATGAAAGGGAGAACGCTGGTACTAGAAAACTGGCAGTGGCTCGGGATCCTACTGATCATCCTGTTTGGCATCGCCCTCGATAAGCTGGTGTCGTTGCTATTGAGTCTCGGGGTCCGGATTTGGCGCGCTCGGTTCGCCACGGGATCCTTCCGTGAGGTCGCTGATTCCATCCTGCGCCCACTCGGTCTCATGGCCATGGCCTTCGTGTGGTGGGCGGGCTTGAACCTGCTTGGCTTGCCGGCGAAGGCACTGGTCGTCCTCCTGGTAGCGGTCAAGTTCCTGGCCTGTATATCGACGGTCTGGGGTGCCTATCGCCTGGTGGATCTACTGGGCGCATTCCTCAAGGACAAGGCGCTCGGCACCGAGAGCAAGCTGGACGACGCGCTGGTCCCGCTCGTAATCAAGACCATAAAGGTTTTTGTCACTGTCATGGGCGTGGTCTTCATTGCGGATAATCTCGACGTCGATGTCACGAGCCTGCTGGCGGGCCTCGGTCTTGGCGGTCTGGCGTTTGCCCTCGCGGCTAAGGACGTCGCCGGCAACCTGTTCGGCTCCATCACTGTGCTGCTCGACCAGACCTTCCATGTCGGTGACTGGGTCATCATCGGCGATGTCGAAGGCACGGTCGAACGCATCGGCTTTCGCAGCACGCGCGTCCGGACTTTTTACAATTCCTTGGTGTCGGTCCCGAACTCGACTTTGATTACGTCCAACGTCGACAACATGGGCAGTCGCCGGTTCAGGCGTTTGAACTGCAGGCTGTCAATCGCCTACGACACGCCGCCCGAAAGAATCGAGGCCTTCTGCGAAGGCATACGGGAGATCGTTCGCCAGCATCCCTACATGCGCAAGGATTACTATCACGTCTATTTCCACGAATTCGCCGATGCGTCGCTGAACATTATGGTTTACGTTTTCTGGCAGGCGCCGGATTGGGGTACTGAGTTACGCGAACGCCATCGGTTCCTGCTCGATTGCCTGCGTCTCGCGAAGCGCCTCGGGGTCGAATACGCTTACCCGACCCAGACCTTGTACGTCAAGCAGGCCGAGCCTGGGCTGCCGGCACCGGATGAGGGGGTATTCCAGCCAGTTGTAAGCGAAGACAATGCGATGGCGCTTGGCCGCGACGAAGCCAGGGCGATTGTGGCGGCGACGACAGGACTCGACGTCGTGCCGCCTCCTGTTGGCCTGCTCGGCGGTGATGGGGATGAGGGAGAATGATGGAATCCGTTTTGCGCCCGATAATGGTCCGGCCGCCTCATTTACGAAGGGACACCGAATAATCAGAAAAATGAATAAATCTAAAACCAGCCGCTCCCTCGTGGCGGCGTTGCTCTTTATCCTATCGCCGTTTGCCCTGGCCGAAGAGCCGATCGATATTCTGCGCGAGAACGTCGCGCGCGGAATCGGCGTACTGGAAGACCCGCGATACGAGGTGGACGGTAACCGAGAAGTTCAATTAGACAAGCTGTGTGAGATCACACAGGAGATCTTCGATCCGAACCTGTTCGTTCGATTGTCGCTGGCGTCGGATTGGAAAAGATTCAGTGCCGAGGAGCAAATGGAGTTCGTTGATGTGTTCGCCACGTTTCTGTGTCGGTATTACCTTTCCCGGCTGCAGGATCGTTACAACGGGCAGCGAATTGAATTCGCTGAGCAGATTTTCAAGTCCGATACCCGCGTATCAGTCGGGGCCGACGTGATCTGGCAGGGCCTGGAAGTACCGGTCGAAGTTCGCATGGTGCTTCGTCATGAAAAATGGACGGCTTATGATCTCGTCGTCGCGGGCGTGAGTGCGGTCATATTGTATCGAGCGCAGTTTCACTCGGTTTTACGGGAAGGCACGCCCGCCGACTTGATCGACGTCATCAAGCAGAAAACACCCGCTGCCGCCTATGCCGGCGCGGTGGACAGTACCCCGCCCACAGCGCCCGCTGAACCGGATCCGGTGTCAGAGGAATCCGAACGGAGTGAAACCTGACTCGCCACTGATCGAAGGATACAGACAGCGGGCGATCGCCGCTGCCTTCACGGGCACGCGAGGCGATTGGGGTACGACGCCTCGTTGATCGAAGCACACGGGCGCTCGTGCCTTTAAGTCTAGTCGTTCGCCGCCCATTTTCCCGCGCGATCCGAGCGTCGGCCTGGCATCGACTCACATACCCAAAATGAGGGAGGCAACATGCCCAACAAGCATCTAAATCCGGATACCTTGTTCACTCCAGAAGGTAACAGCTATACGCAGATCGTCACGAGCACGGGCGATACGACCATCCACATCGCGGGGCAGGTCGCGTTCGATACGGAGGGGAATGTCATAGGTATCGGCGATTTGATCGCTCAGAGCGAAAAAGCTCTCGATAACCTGCATCTGGCGTTGGCGGCTGCCGGAGCGGGTGTCAAGGACCTGGTTCGCATGCGTTATTACGTCGTCAACTATGATCCAGCTTGCCTTGAGTTCCTGCTGCCGGTAGTGGCGGCATTTTTCGACGAAGTGCCTGCTCCTGCCAGCACCCTGATCGGTGTGTCCGCGTTATTTGTGGACGGCCTGTTGATTGAGATCGACGCGACGGCGGTCATCTGAACGTCTATCCAGTCGGTATCTCGCACAAGGCCTGCCCGGCCCAACCGGCATCACCAACGTATCCTCCCTCGGCCGAGTGGTGCTTCGACGAACGGGGGCTCGATCTGTTCGGGTAATATCCGTCGGGTAATCGCCTTCGGCGATCGATCCACGGGAGAACGAAAATGGACTTAAATGCATACGAAACGTTCAAGTTCGAGCGTCGCGGAAATATTCTGACGGCGATCATTAATCGACCCGAGCAGATGAACGCGGTCAACGCTCAGATGCATACTGAAATGGCGAGCGTGTTCTACGATCTGCAGAAGGATCCGGACAGCGACGTCATCGTCCTGACTGGTGAGGGGCGGGCATTCTGCGCGGGCGGGGATACGGCGTGGTTCCAGAAGATGATCGACGATCCCGTCCTATTCGAACGCCTGATGCCCGAGGCAAAGGCTATTGTGTTCGGATTGCTGGAGCTCGAAAAACCCATCATCTGCCGGCTGAATGGGGCGGCTGCCGGGCTCGGCGCTACCATCGCACTGTTGTGCGATATCGTCATCGCTTCGGAGAAGGCACTGATCGGCGACCCCCATGTGTGCATGGGCCTCGTCGCGGGTGACGGCGGTTGCGTGATCTGGCCGCAGCTCATCGGATTCAACAAGGCGAAGGAACTGCTCATGCTTGGCGACATGCTGAAGGCGCACGAAGCCGACAAGTACGGCCTGCTCAATCATCTGGTGCCGCCGGAGGAACTCGACCAGAAGACGAACGAAATTGCCGATCGGCTCGCCAATGGTGCGACCAAGTCCATCCGCTTCACCAAGATTACCGCGAACATTCCACTGCGCCGAATCGCGGCGGAACTGATGGATGCCAGCCTGCCCTATGAAGCCTTGACCAACCTGACCGCGGATCATCAGGAGGCCGTCAACGCCTTTATCGAAAAGCGGGCCGCCAATTTCACCGGGAACTAGGAAAGCCTTGCGACATAATATTCGCCAGCAAGCGGGCTCCTACATCATCGAAGCCTCCCGTAGGAGCCCGTTTGCTGGCGAATTCAACGACCGGAGCAAACCCAATGTACTTCCAGGAAGAACCCGAACACATCACGATACTGCGGCGGCAGCTCAAGCGCCTGGTCGAGGAGGAAATGCCGCGCGAACTGGTCAGGCAGTGGGACAGGGAGAGGCACATGCCGCGCGACGCCATCGCCAAGATGGTGGATCTGGGTGTCTGCGGGCTGACCATCGATGAGGAATACGGCGGCTTGGGGCGCGACGTCGTCGCCGCCATCGTCGTCATCGAAGAGCTCTCACGGCGCAGCATGCACCTCGCGGGACCGTACATCCACATCGCCTTTTACGGCGGCATGAATATCTCGGAGAGCGGCAGTGAAGCGCAGAAGCGTGAATACCTGCCGAAGCTTGCCAGGGGCGAAATTCTGTTTGCTTATGGCTTATCGGAACCTGATGTCGGCGGCGATCTCGCCTCGGTGACGACTACCGCCAGGCGGACGCAGGGCGGCGACGCGGTTGTGATCAACGGTACCAAGCGCTGGTGCTCCGCAGCCCGCGACGCGGACTATATTTACTGTCTCGTTAAATCCGATCCCGATGCACCGCGGTACAAGAACCTTTCCTTCGTCCTGGTACCGACCGACAGTCCCGGCATCAGCTTCAACGACATCGCACACACGGGGATCCGGTACACCACGACGGGAGACGTCATTTTCGACGACGTCGAGGTGCCCGCCAGCCATATCATCGGGGGGGAGGAGGGCTGGAATGCCGGCTGGCCGAAACTCATCGGCCCGGCGCTCGACGTCGAACGGCTCGAGATCACGGCGTTCGCGCTTGGCACAGCGCACGCGGCGGTGGAGGACGCGTGGAACTACGCGCAAGTTCGCAAGCAGTTCAGGAAAGTGATCTCATCACACCAGGCCGTCAGACATGCTTTGGTCGATGCCAAGACCAAGCTGCAAGCCTGCGATCACATGCTCTACCATGCGGCGTGGTTGGCGAACGAACGTAAACCCTGCTCGGTTGAGAGCTCCATGGCGAAACTCTTTATCGGCGAATCCGCACTTGAGATCGCGCTCAGCTGCCAGCAGATCATGGGCGCGTACGGCCTTGCGGAGGAGTACGACATGGAACGTTACGTGCGCGATCTCATGTGCATGCCGATCGTCGGTGGCAGTTCCAACATGCAGCGCAATAACATTGCAGGAAGGCTGCGACTGGCTTCGGATTGAGTGGCCGTGACGGCTGAGACCGTGCCTGCTCCGGGATCTTTGGGGCGGATCGCGCGGTCCGGCCGCGACGGTCTCCTACCCCCGGTCATACGTAGGAGCCCGCTTGCGGGCGAACGTTATACGCAACCACGAAGGCGAACGCCTGATCAATCCTCGGAAGATTCCGTGTAAACCATCGCGTAGATCGCCGCGAAGGCGTCGTCCGCCATCGCGCGCACCTCTTCATCGGTACGATCCTGAATGGGGTGCGGGACGAATACCCGCTTGGGATGGAATCCGAGTGCTTTCCCCTGGGTATCGGCCGCCGTCACGAACGCACTCGACGCGACGTAAGCGCCGGGGATACCGCGGCTGTCGAGATTCTTGATGTCATGCAAACTGCACGACGTACACGATCCTCAGTCAGCCAGGCCTTCGATCACCACGTCACATTGGCTGGCGATGTCCTGGAGCAGTCCGACTGGCGCCGGTCTTGCGAAGGTCGGTTTCTTGAAGCGGATGATCTTGAGCCCGCGTTCGCTCAACAGCGCGTCGATGCGATCGAGAAATACGTCCCCCTTCACCTTGGAGATGTCCAGTAGACCCACGGTCAGATCTTTGAGCGAAGCCGGCGTCGGCAGCGGATCCCGCTGCGCCGCGCCCTTCTCGCCCGTGGGGTCGAGAATTACCTGCGTCATGAGAGTATCTCCTTGGTAACCGGATCGGTGCCGAGAGGCCCTTTCATCAACCATCCCGGGATGATAGCGGAGAAGAGGCCCGCCCGCCCGCCCGCCCGGATAAGCGTTAAACCTTCGGGCCGGAACTTCGGCATCATCCCGCCGGCGGATGCTGTCGTGCGCGGTGCGTCTTCATCTGTCCCCATGGCGAGGTCGTCGCCACGAACACCTAGTTGCGCATGCAGGGCCTCGACCGCTTGGATCTTGCTCCAGCCCGCTTCGTCGAACACGCGCCCGTGCTCGGGCCCGATCACCACGACGGCGTCCGAACCGTTGACCAGGTCGGCGTGACCGACCGTGCGCAGGCTTTGCGCGATCGATTTGATCAAAGGTTCGGGTGCACGGGCTTTCTGATCGAGGACGCCCTGTACGCCGTCGGCGCTGAACAGGGTGACGGTCGATTGATCCGTGCCGAATCCGCGTTCTTCCGACAGGCTCAGCCACGGCGTATCTTCGTCCTCCGCGAAACAAAAGGTGTACTTGCCCGGTGTCCCAAACGTCGATTGATCGGCTTCCTGCGGGCGTCCCCCCCCGACGTTGCGAATGATCAATTGCAGAGCCCGGCCGATCGTCGCGTTGGCCCGGTTGCCTTGTCCCAACACGTTGCCCTGCCAGTTCATGCCAATGGATTTACGCACCGGTCCGTTCACGACCACCAGGGGTCCCGAAAACCAGGTCGTCGCCAGCAATCCGTGCATGCAGAAAGCGGGATCGAGCGCGGCTTCGGTGGCGGCGATGACGACAGGCAGGTATTCCGGCTTGCAGCCGGCCATCACCGCATTGACGGCGACTTTTTCGATCGTCAGGGACACGAGGACAGGCGGTACCTCGCCCAGCAGCTCATCGGATCTCCGCCGGGCACCCTGGAGCATGCGGTAAACCCGTTCTTCGGTCGGCGGCACCAGCGGCAGACCGTCGCTCCAACCGCGCTCGAAGCAATACTCAATATCGTCTTCCATCTCCGGGATTGCTATGCGGCGCGAGTGGATCGAGATGTCGCCGAAGCGAAGCGCGAGCTTTTCTGCGTTAGCAGGTTCGACCGATAGCGACCCGCAGCCCGGCCGGTTGGGCGGCAAATCCATGCCGATGTTCTCGAGTCCCGTCAGGGCCGTCCATTCCTCGCGCGCCCAGCCGATGACGCGTGATCGTTCTTCACCGTTCTCGACCTGAATAAGCGTGGGGACGGTTTCGATGTCGAGACGGAAGGAGCGTTCGAGCGAGGTATCGTCGAGGACTCGGTCGAGCTTTGGAAAACTCGGATCGTCCTGCGTATACACTGTGAGCGGCAGACCACCTCGCGCTATCTCCTGGAGTACGGGTTCTACGAGTACGCAGGTGGGACAATCGCGCTTTACGACGGCGACGAATCCTTCGGGCAATTTCACTACATCGGTCTCCGAGTTTCAGGCGTGATACCGCGCTTTGGTATTCGTAAGGGTCAATATCATTCGCCCGCAAGCGCGGCTCCTACACTACGAGAGTCACCGTAGGAGCCCGCTTGCGGGCGAATAGAATTCTGTTCCGCAATCCGGAACACCTATTGAACTCCCGCCGCGCTAAACGGCGCAATGGGCGAGCCGGAGTCTATACTACGAGGGAGGCGGCGGTCAGCGACACACCGATTTACTTTTTATTGTGACGTGAGGTCGCGCCGTGCAGCTCGTGTCCCATAACTATTAGATGGAGCCCACTATGAGCATTCGAATTTTCATGATTATTTCGACATCGGTGTTGATCTTTGTATCCGCCGCGTCTTTGGCAGGCGAGCGCATGATCGCCGGATCGCAGCGCGGCAGCGACCTCGTGGCGACCGGCGCCGCGGATGCGCTCACTTCACCCGCCCGGGTCTTGACCGAGATTCGCGACGAGACGAAGAACTTCGGGGCATTCGGCATCATTAGCGGCAGCGTTAGAGGCCCCATAAAAGCCGGCGGCCAGGCCTTGAGGGGTGGTGCGCGGATGGCGATTGGGATACTCGATGTCTTGTTATCGCCGTTTGTGGAACCCGAGTCTGAGTAAGAAGAAGGGGGCAATTCGAATTGCACGACGCCAGGACAGTCCTCTCGACACAACTTTTTACAAGACGCATTACATGCGTAGTTGAATCTGCGTGGTTCATGCGATTTGCAGCGTTACGCGGGGCAATAACCATGAGCAATCATGTCTCGACTCATCATGACGAATGACGGCAATGGGGTGGTTGCGGGTTTTCTGGACGGTGTTTTTCAATCATTCAGCAGTTCCACGACATCAATGGATTTTAGTGCCTGCTCGATAGCGAATCCGACCCGTCTCATCCACTTTTTCGCCGACAATATGCAAGCCGGCGGGCAAGGAGAATTCGCCGACGGCTCGGTAGCCTTGATTCGTTTATATGACATCGACCTCACGCCGGAGGAGGTGGAAACCCTAACACCACCGACAGTGCCCGAACCGACCACGCTCGTCCTTTTGGGCTTGGCAGTCGCAGGAATGTCGTTACAAAGGCGTAAAGTGTCTTAACGATCCGAGAGCCTCTTTATAACCTACGAAACCCCGCCTTAGTGCGGAGTTTTTCTTATCTGAAGTCGCGAATGCGAACGGACGCAAAGGGAAGCACGGCTTTACCTGAAGTCTCCCTACGCCTAAAAGCCGCGACAATTCACGGGAAAGTATGCGTGTTTACTCGCTGCCGCCCAGCTGTCGGGTAGAGGATCAGGGATAACGGAGTCGATGTAAGCTTGCTGCTCTGCAATTGCGATATCATACGGTGGATAGTGAACGAGCGATGTTGCCCGCGGGC
>JAYYZW010000091.1:0-35345 GCA_036339995.1 Pseudomonadota bacterium | reverse complement strand
ATCATGCCCGCGACATCGAGAAGGAAATCGCAAGCCTTAAGCGCAAACTCGATGCGTCCGAGGCTGCCGCGCGAGACGACGAGCCGATTTCCGGCAATTCCGCCTAAGGAACCTCTGAATAAGTCATGGTGCGTCTGAATTATTCATGAAATTGTGCAGATCAAGGCACGAATCTCAGGCTATAGCGGGGACTAGCTATAGCGGGGACTATTGGTAAGGTTCGTAACGCCGAGCTGCGCGATTTCATGGGCAAGGCAGATGTGCCATGACTTATTCAGAGGTTCCCTGAGCGCAAGCCGCAGTCCTGCGGATCGTATACTTGACCATTTTAGTAGGTTTCTGTCAAAATACCTGAGTATTTTACTCGGATTAGCGCGCATACGGTGCTGCGGGAGGTAGACATCGATGAGACTTACGACTCGGGGGCGGTACGCGGTCACAGCCATGCTCGACCTCGCGCTGCACTATGAACACGGCCCGGTGTCACTTGCCGAAATCGCCAAGCGCCAGGGCATTTCACAATCCTACCTGGAGCAATTGTTTGCAAAGTTGCGCCGAAACCGGCTCGTAGACGGGCTGAGGGGGCCGGGCGGCGGATACAAACTCGGACGGCCTGGCGATACCATCTCGGTGGCGGACGTTATCGACGCCGTGAATGAATCCGTCGATGCGACACGATGCGGCGGTCAGCGTAATTGCCAAGACGAGCATCGATGTCTAACCCACGACCTGTGGGAAGATTTAAGTACCCAGATCCGGCAATTCCTGAGTGAGGTCAGCCTCGATCAGTTGGTGAAGCGTCAGAGCGTCCAGGCCGTCCATCGTTTACAGGAAACGCAAGTTTCCGATTTGCAGACCGAGGCATCGATCTAATGTGCCACTCCGCAAATATGTTTCATAACCCGCGCAGCGATTATTGTTCCCGGCAGGGCGCGGGAACGCCCGGTAGCGGGCTTTGCACGAGGACGAGTAAACCTGCCAGGGGCAATACGAACCGGCGAATCGTGGCGCATATTTACGGGACGGCGCACTAGGCGCTCGGAGGATTCTTTTGTGGCCATAACATTGACCGAACGTGCGGCGGAACACGTCAAGAACTTCATCATCGAGGACGGTAGCTCGGCGGGTCTCCGCCTCGCGGTCCGACCGACCGGTTGCTCCGGCTACATGTACGTAGTCGAATTGGCCGAAAATGTACTCGAACACGATCAGGTATGCGAGTCGCACGGCGTACAAATCGTCGTCGACACGGAAAGCCTCAAGTACCTCAAGGGTACCAATGTCGATTACACGCGCGAAGGTCTGAACGAGGGATTCCGCTTCGAAAATCCGAACGTAAGCGCAACCTGCGGCTGCGGTGAAAGCTTCAGCCTGTAGACGGTCACAGGCCCTGGAATTTAGAGCAAATGGCAAGTAACGCCCAAGACGTCAATGATTTTGTCACGCGGCAGTACGATGCCGGGTTCTACACCGATATCGAACAGTACACGGCACCCCCGGGGCTGAACGAGGACATCATCCGCCTGATCTCGTCGAAAAAGGAGGAACCGGAATGGATGCTCGAATGGCGACTCAAGGCTTTTGCCCGCTGGCGGGGGATGCGGGAACCGGTATGGGCCCACGTCAGCTATCCGCCGATCGATTTTCAGGCGATTTCCTACTACGCAGCGCCGAAGACTGACAAAGACCGCCCGAAAAGCCTTGACGAGATCGATCCCAAACTGCTGGAAACCTACGAGAAGCTGGGGATTCCACTCGAAGAGCAGAAAATGCTCGCAGGAGTCGCGGTTGACGTGGTATTCGACAGCGTATCGGTGCACACGACATTCCGCGAGAAGCTGGCCGAAGCCGGTGTCATTTTCTGCTCTTTTTCAGATGCGGTGAAGGAATATCCTGATCTCGTCAGACAATACCTCGGTTCGGTCGTGCCTGTTACAGACAACTATTACGCAGCACTTAATTCCGCCGTTTTCTCGGACGGTTCGTTCGTTTACATCCCGAAGGACACGCGCTGCCCGATGGAATTGTCTACCTATTTCCGTATCAACGCTATGAACACGGGGCAATTCGAACGAACCCTGATCGTGGCCGATGAAGGCAGCTACGTCAGCTATCTCGAAGGTTGCACTGCGCCGATGCGTGACGAAAATCAGCTGCACGCCGCCGTGGTTGAGTTGATTGTTTTAGACGATGCGGAAATCAAATACTCGACCGTGCAAAACTGGTATCCGGGCGACGAGAAAGGCCGGGGCGGAATTTACAATTTCGTCACGAAGCGCGGCGATTGTCGCGGCGATCGATCGAAAATTTCATGGACCCAGGTCGAAACCGGTTCCGCTATTACGTGGAAATACCCAAGCTGTGTACTCAAGGGCGAGCGCTCGGTTGGAGAATTCTATTCGGTTGCGCTGACCAACAACCTCCAACAGGCGGACACCGGAACCAAGATGATTCATCTGGGGCGGGGGACGACGAGTACCATCATTTCGAAGGGGATCTCTGCCGGAAACAGCCAGAATGTCTATCGCGGCCTGGTCCGCATAGCCGCCGGTGCCGAGGGCGCGCGTAATTACACACAATGCGACTCCCTGTTGCTGGGTGATCGGTGCGGCGCACACACCTTTCCCTACATCGAGTGCAAGAATCCTGGCGCGCGAGTAGAGCACGAAGCGTCAACCTCGAAGATCAGCGACGACCAGTTATTCTATCTGCGGCAGCGTGGAATCGGCCAAGAAGATGCCATCAATATGATCGTCAACGGCTTCTGCAAACAGGTATTCAAGGAACTGCCGATGGAATTCGCGGTAGAGGCCCAAAAACTGCTCGGCATCAGCCTCGAAGGCGCCATCGGTTAGCATTCGACACATGTGGAATATCACATGCTGGAAATAAATAAACTCCGCGCGGAAGTCGATGGCACCGAGATCTTAAAGGGTATCGATCTGCGCGTGAGCACCGGTGAAGTTCACGCGATCATGGGGCCTAATGGATCGGGGAAAAGTACTCTTGCGCATGTACTCGCGGGGCGTGAAGGTTATACGGTCACCTCGGGTACCGCCATTTTCAACGGTAAATCACTCCTTGATCTTGCGCCCGAGGAGCGCGCGGGTGAGGGCGTTTTTCTCGCATTCCAGTATCCCGTCGAAATCCCCGGGGTCAATAATGTTTACATGTTGAAGGCCGCGCTCAATGGGATTCGAGTGTATCGGGGCGAACGGGAATTGAACGCCGTCGAATTTTTAAAGCTCGTCAAGTCCCGGGTCAAAGCGATCGGCCTGGATGAAAGCCTGCTCAGCCGTCCGGTCAATGAAGGATTTTCGGGTGGAGAGAAAAAGCGTAACGAGATATTTCAGATGAGCGTTCTCGAGCCTCGGCTCGCTATTCTTGACGAAACCGACTCAGGTCTCGATATCGATGCACTCAAGGCCGTCGCGAACGGAGTCAACGCACTGAGAAATGATCAAAGGTCGTTCATCATCGTGACTCACTACCAGCGCATGCTCGATTACATCGTGCCGGACTTCGTTCATGTACTGTCGAAAGGCCGTATCGTCAAGAGCGGCAGCAAGGAGCTTGCGCTTGAGCTGGAGACGCGCGGATACGATTGGATTAATGGCGAGCGTACCGCCTGATGGACCTTTTCAGCGGTTCATTCGACCAGGCGCTGCTTCGCCTCGAGAATAGCGGCGGCGACGATATGCCACCCTGGCTGCGACCGGTGCAGCAGGACGCGGCGCGTCGTTTCATGGCGCAGGGCCTGCCGACCATCCGGCACGAAGATTGGAAATACACCAACCTCATGCCCTTATCGAAACGGTCGTTTCACGTCACCGCATACGATGATCGCGAAACACTTAGCGCCGATGCTTATCGAGAGATACGGCTCTCCGCACGATGCAAGTACCGCGCCGTGGTGGTCAACGGCGGCTTCAGGCCCGATCTGTCGAACCTCGAATCGCTTGCCCCCGGTCTTCAGGTGTACAGCATTCGCGCCGCATCTGCCGCCGGCCGCGGTGACGAAGCCAATACCCTGGAACGTTCACAAGTCAGGGATTCGGCGCTCACCGATCTGAACACGGCATTCCTGCATGATGCCTTGCTCGTGAAACTCGACGAAGACGTTTCCGTACCGGACCCGCTGCACCTCATATTCATCGGGTCCGGCGGCGCTTATCATTTTCTGCGTTTGCCGCGCGTGATCATTCAGGCGCACCGCAACTGCTCGATACGAATCATAGAAGAATACGTGAGCGAGGGTCACGATCAGGGACTGACCAACGCTGTCACGGAAATAGCACTGCACGAAGGCGCGACCGTTCATCATCATCGGCTCCAGGTAGAATCCACCGATGCGGCGCATATCGGCCGAATTTACGCAACAGCTGCCGGAAACAGCCGCTTCCTTTCCGATTCCGTGTCTTTTGGTGGCAGTCTGGCTCGTATCGACGTCGACGTTGCGCTCGCCGGGCAGGGCGCTTCCTGTCGGCTCAACGGTTTGTTTGTCGCCGGCGGAGAACAGCATGTCGATCACCACACGCGTATCGACCACGTCGTCGGAAACACCCACAGCGATGAACTGTATCGCGGCATCATCGACGAGCGTGGGCGCGGTGTCTTCAACGGCAAGGTCATCGTTCGCAAGAATGCCCAACAGATCAGCGCGCGGCAGACCAGCAACAATCTGCTCCTTTCCAGGCATGCCGAAATTGACACCAAGCCGCAGCTGGAAATCTACGCCGACGATGTCACCTGTGCCCACGGTGCTACCGTCGGTGAACTCGATACTGACGCGTTGTTCTACCTGCGCTCGCGTGGCATGAGCGAAGAAGGCGCGAGGGCCTTGCTGATCTATGCGTTCGCCGAGCGCGTGGTTGAGGATATTCCGGTGGAAGGGATTCGAAGATGGATAGAGAATCGCTTTATCCACGGTGGTGGGTATCGTGACTTCATGGAGGCGCTGACAACGGCATGAGCTCTTTGACTGCGGCAGTATCTTCACATGTAGCGGATGACCGGTGTTTCAACCTTGCACGCGTACGTGAAGATTTCCCCATCCTCACGCAAAAAATCAACGGCAAACTATTGGTGTATGCCGATAACGCAGCGACGACGCAGAAACCGTCAGTAGTCATCGAACGCTTGCGCCATTATTACGAGCACGAGAATGCGAATATTCATCGGGGCGTGCATACGCTGAGTGAGGAGGCAACAGAGGCATACGAAGCCGCACGGTCAACCGTAAAGCGGTTTCTGAACGCGAAAGAAGATAGAGAAATCGTATTTACCCGCGGGACGACTGAGGCGATCAACCTCGTAGCACAATCCTATGGTCGCGCAAGCTTGTCGGCCGGTGACGAAATACTGATTTCCGAACTGGAACATCACTCAAACATTGTTCCCTGGCAAATTCTGTGCGAGCAAATTGGCGCGCGCCTGCAGGTTGCTCCGATCTCGGACGATGGGGAAATTGACATGGTCCGGTTCGATGAACTGTTGTCCTCGCGTACACGGATCGTCGCCATCGGACACATATCAAACGCGCTCGGTACGATTAATCCAGTCCACGACATCGTCGAGCGAGCCCACGTTGCGGGGGCAGTCGTATTGATTGACGGAGCGCAAGCCGCCATCCACACGAAACTGGATGTACAGGCCATGGGTTGCGATTTTTACGCATTTTCCGGACACAAGGCGCTGGGACCGACCGGCATCGGCGTGTTGTATGGGCGCGAGGCACTGCTGAATGGCATGCCCCCATACCAGGGCGGCGGTGACATGATTAAGGTGGTCAGTTTCTCCGGCACCCAATACAACGACATTCCCTACAAGTTCGAAGCGGGAACCCCGAATATCGCCGGCACCCTGGGTCTTGCGTCAGCGTTGGATTACTTCAGCGCACTCGATATCGACGGCGTCATTGCGCATGAAAACGAACTGCTTGCCGTCGCTACAGACCGAGCACTCGGTATTCCCGGCCTGCGGATAATCGGCACGGCCCCGCAAAAGGCTGCCGTCATCTCGTTTACCATTGAAGGTATTCACCCACACGATCTCGGAACCCTTCTCGATCACCAGGGCGTTGCTATCCGCACCGGTCACCACTGCGCAATGCCCGTCATGGAACGCTTCCAACTCAGCGGAACGGCACGCGCCTCGTTCGCGCTGTACAACACCGTGGACGAAGTCAACAGCCTTTTTGACGCAGTCGAAAAGGTTCGCCCCATGTTGCTGGACTGAAGGCGCACGGTAATGAATCACCCAAACGATTTCAGCAGTCCAATCGCCTTGACGCGCGATTGTGAGGCGGTGCTCATACCCGAAGGTTCGTCGATCACATTGAAAGCTGGCGTCGAGGTCTACCTGACCCAGGCGCTCGGTGGTTCGGTAACAATCAATGTTAACGGCAATCTAGCCCGTATCAGCCCTGAGAACGTCGACGCCCTAGGTATGGAGCCGGAGACGCTGCCTGCTGCTCGTGCAAATGACAAGGGTGACGGTACGGTCGATATCGATCTCGTATGGGAACAGTTGGGAACGTGCTACGACCCGGAGATTCCAATTAGTATCGTGGAACTCGGACTGATCTATCGTTGCGAGATCGTTCCTGATGCGACCGGTAATCGTGTCGAAATCGACATGACCTTGACCGCTCCTGGTTGTGGGATGGGCCCATTTCTGGTCGAGGACGTGCGCGCCAAAGTGGCCGAGGTACCGAACGTGATCGATGTCGTGGTCGACCTGATTTTCGATCCACCATGGAATCCTGAAATGATGTCGGAAGCCGCGCGCTTAGAGAGCGGCATGTACTAGAACCTAGAACCCATCACAGAGAGTTCGGCGTGTTCAGAGCCCCGCATAAGCACCCATTGAGGGCGCCGGCCCGCCGCAGGCAATGTCGAGGGGCGCCCATTTAGGTCCTTACAATCGCTCGAATTTGCTTTGACCAGTCCGTCGCTCGCGCGCTTTGCAACGGTTGTTTCTCCACGCACTGAAACCGCCAGGATCTCCGTGACGGGGTACTAGCCCGCCCACTTCGCCGTCCGGAACCCCCGATGGCGATTCGCACGCCTGGCCACCGGCGCGACGGCCCGGACACATGGTTTTACGCCCCGCAGACAGTATAATATCGTCCGGTTTTTAGCGCCTTATCAAGAAGTTAGGGATTATACGTAAATATGGCAATTGAACGCACGCTATCCATCATCAAACCCAGTGCGATAGGTGCGAATCACATCGGCGCGATTCTCGCCAAGCTCGAGGCCACGGGGCTTAAGATCATCGCGGCAAAAATGCTGCGGCTAACCCGCGATCAAGCGGAAGGGTTTTATGCTATTCACCGCGGCAAGCCGTTCTTCGACGAACTCGTGGAATTCATGACTTCGGGAGCGGTCATGGTGCAGGTGCTGGAGGGTGAAGACGCGATCCAGCGCAATCGCGACGTCATGGGCGCTACCAACCCCACCGAAGCGGCTTCCGGGACCATTCGCGCCGAATTTGCCACGAGTATCACGGAGAATGCCGTCCATGGCTCCGATGCCGTGGAAACGGCCGCAACGGAAATTAGTTTTTTCTTCGAAGAATCGGATTTGTTTGCCAGCGGCTGAGTCATGCTGACCAATGCACCTGTCAATCTGTTGGATTTCGATGCTCGAGGTCTAGCACAATACTTCGAGAAAATCGGCGAGCGCGGGTATCGCTCCACGCAGATCATCAAATGGATACACCAACTGGGTGTGACGGATTTCGGCGCGATGACCAACCTGAGCAAGATGCTGAGGGAGCGGTTGGCAAACGACGCCGAGATCAGAACGCCGCATGTAGTGTCCGAAAAGATATCGAGCGACGGAACCCGTAAGTGGCTTCTCGCGCTCGAAAACAATAACGCCATTGAAACGGTATACATTCCGGAGGGTGGCCGAGGGACTCTGTGCGTATCGTCCCAGGTCGGGTGCCCGCTGGACTGCAAGTTCTGTGCAACCGCGCGGCAGGGCTTTAATCGAAACCTGCTCGTCGGCGAAATAATCGGCCAGGTCTGGCTGGCAGCCAGGCTGCTCGGCCAATCCCCTAAGGCCGGGCGCCGGATTACCAACGTGGTCATGATGGGTATGGGAGAACCCCTGTTGAATTTCGACAACGTCGTTTCTGCCATGCAACTCATGCTCGACGATAATGCCTATAACCTAAGTCGCCGGCGCGTTACCTTGAGCACGGCAGGTGTGGTACCCGCCATCGACAAGCTCGCATCGACATTGCCCGTCAGTCTCGCCGTGTCGCTGCATGCGCCAACTGACGAACTCCGGGACGTACTGGTTCCGTTAAACCGCAAATACCCGGTGCAGCTTCTTATTGCCGCGTGCAAACGATACGCTCAGGCTAACCCGCATGGAGAAATAACCTTCGAGTACGTAATGCTGAAGGGCATAAACGATAGCCCGGCAGAAGCACGTGCGCTGGTGCGCCTGCTGCAGGAACTACCCGCCAAAGTGAATCTTATCCCGTTTAATTCTTTTAGCGACAGCGGCTTCGAACGCTCCAGTCAAACGGTCATCGACGCTTTTAGAGAAAAGCTGACGGCGGCTGGAATCGTGACAATTACTCGGAAGACGCGCGGAGATGACATTGCGGCAGCCTGTGGACAACTCGTCGGTGAAGTCCAGGCAAAAGCGCGACGCCATCATGCAAGTGCGCACTGATTTTCCGTCTCCTCGGCTGAATTGCAAGCACCCCGGGAATGCTGCGGATTTGCCAAGCTCCTTCCCCAGCGGCGCAGCTGAATACTGTCCCTAACCACGCCCGCTTTCCCCTTTGCGTGCTGATTGCCTCTGCGAGAAGTCCTTCGCGAGTCGCTTTACTGCCAGGCAGTGCCGTTTCTAAACGTCAGGATGAAATTCCCCATCGGAAATCCGCCCCGGCCTTCGGCCTTTTCGTACCGCGAAAATCGCCTGACATCATCCACTTGGCACTCTTCCCGAGTTACACTTCGCCCACAGATTTCGCGGAAAACTCGATTTTCTGAAATTCATGGAGAAGACTGAATGCCGATTTTTCGAAGAGTCTTGATTCAACTCGCAATAGCGGCACTATTAGTGGGATGCGGTCCGGCCAAGGTAGTTAAGCCCTCTGCAGCGAACCGTGCAAAGCTCGCGGAAATCAGTACTCAACTCGGAGTCGAGTATATTCAAAAAGGTGATTTAGAAGCCGGCCTCAAGCGACTAAAAAGAGCCCTGGACGCCGATCCGAATTACGTCGACGCTCACAATACCCTGGGTTTGCTTTACGGCAATCTGGGCCAATACGAAAAAGCCGAGCGGAGCTTCAAGCGCGCGCTTGCGATCGGACCGAATAACTCTTCCGCGCTCAATAATTATGGTCAATATTTGTGCCAGTTGAAGCGCTACGACGAGGGGCGAAAATTGTTATTGAAGGCGATCGAGAACCCGTTGTATAAGAAATCGGATACTGCGCTGAGCAATGCGGGAATCTGTGCTTTGAATGCAGGGGATATCGATACAGCGGAGAAGCACTTCCGGGCGGCACTTCAAATCAACCCGACGCTTGCCCCGACCTTGTACCAGATGGTCAATCTGAGCCATCGGAACGGCCGCTATCTGCCGGCACGCGGATACCTGCAGCGGTATATTGCGGTTGGACGCCATACTGCAAAATCGCTCTGGTTGGGCGTTCAAATCGAACACGAACTCGGCGACAAGGATGCGGAAGCAAGCTACGAATTACAGCTTGAGAAGAATTTTCCCGATTCGGAAGAAACGCGTCTATTGCGAGAATCAAAGGTACAGTGACTGACCCCGACGAGAAAGTTACCGCTTGGGAAAAGGAGGACGCCGGCAAAGCGAATCTCGGCGCGAAACTTCGCGAAGCACGTGAACATCGTAACCTAAGCGTAGTGGGCCTGGCTCGCGGTCTGCGGCTGAACCCTCGCGTCATCGAATGTCTGGAAGCGAATCAAGTCGACCAACTACCGGCGCCGGCCTACGTGAGGGGCTATCTTCGTTCAATTGCCAAAGAACTAGAAATCGACAGCGCTTCTTTGATCGCTATCTATGAGCTCCAGTTTCGAAGTGAACCACCTTCACTTGCGGATTTCGGGTCCCGGGCGCCTGCACAGCTCACCAGCGATAGCAATATCATTCGCCATACCACGATCGCGCTGTGCATCGTCATGGTCCTGATGGTAGCGCTGTGGTGGCGCGCACATGACATCGAGCTTCCTTCGTTCGTAAGCGGCGCCGGCACGACACCCACCAGTGACGAAGTATTCGTCCCGGCTACGGACCCGCTTCCCTACTCGTTTGAATTGATCGTGCACCCGGATACTCCTTTTTACCGCGCTAGCATTACCGCGGCTGAAAATACCGGTGATACAACAGATGCGGTCGATGCCGTATCCAACGCCGTCACCCCAGAATCCGACGCTGAACTTTCGATTTCAACAGTCGAGGAAGTTTGGGTGGAAGTTTCCGACGCGCGGGGCAACCGTCTCTATTACGACCTGGCCAAACCAGGAAGCGATATCAGGATCACCGGTGAACGGCCGTATTCCTTAGTGATTGGCAATTCCGCAGTCGTTACGGTGACCTTAGACGGAGAACGGATAGACATCACCCCTTACAGCAAATTCGGAGTCGCACGATTGCGGCTCGGAGATGGCGCTGAATGACATAAGGGACAAACGGCAACATGGGACAGCAACTTCAATCGGTTCGCGGGATGAACGACATCCTTCCGCAGGATTGCCCCGCATGGCGCGAACTGGAAGACCAAATCATCGGGATATTGGCGAGTTACGGCTACCGGGAAATCCGTCTGCCCGTCGTCGAACAATCCGGCGTATTCGAAAGATCCATCGGGGAAGCGACCGATATCGTTCAAAAGGAAATGTACACTTTCGAGGGTAGAAACGGCGAGAGTCTGACCTTGCGCCCGGAAGGTACGGCCGGGTGCGTACGTGCAGCGTTACAACATGGATTATTGCAGCATCTTCCCGCACGGCTGTGGTATCTAGGGCCGATGTTTCGTCATGAGCGGCCCCAACGTGGACGGCATCGGCAATTCCACCAGTTTGGCGTGGAGGCCTTCGGCCCTCCGGGTCCCGACGTCGATGCTGAGCTCATTTTGATGACCGCTCGCATATGGCACGCGATCGGCCTCGATAATCTGCGCCTCGAATTGAATTCTCTCGGCACCGCTACCGCTCGGTCGGCCTACCGGAGCATCTTGACGAAGTATTTCGGATCCCGTGTTGACGAACTCGACCTAGACAGTCGCGACCGCTTGGAGCGTAATCCCCTACGCATTCTGGACAGCAAGAACCCCAAGATGGGTGCGGTCATCGCCGAGGCCCCGTCCATTGCCGAACACCTCGACCAGGAATCCCAGATTCATTTCGACCAGCTATGTGAATTGCTCACCACAAACGATATCGATTTCGAACTCAATCCCACGCTGGTGCGCGGCCTGGACTACTATTCACGCACCGTATTCGAATGGATCACCTCGGATCTTGGCGCACAGGGCACTGTTTGCGCGGGCGGTCGCTATGACGATCTGGTTGAACTATTTGGCGGCAAGCCCATACCGGCCGTGGGCTTCGCGATGGGGATCGAGCGCATGATCGAACTGAAAAAGGCAGAAGGTTCAGACAAGCTCGTACGGCCTGACCTTTACGTCATGGCCACTAATTTAGAACTCGACATCCACGCCGCGACCCTCGCCGAATCGCTCAGAACGAGTTTTCCCCGATGGCAGATTTCATGCCACGTCGGGGGCGGAAGTCTGAAATCCCGTATGAAAAAGGCCGATCGCTCCGGTGCCCGTTTAGCGTTAATACTCGGTGAAGACGAACATGCCAACGACGAGGTCACCGTCAAACCGCTGAGGACGGAAGATCGGCAAAGCGTATATTCGAGGCACGCACTCGCCGCCGAATTGCCGCGACTGCTTGCACCTTAACAGGCCATTTTCGGTACATGGATGTACCGGCATTCATCGAACGGTCAAATGCTTAAGAAACCTCTGAATAGGTCATGGTACACGTGCCTGGCGCTTGAAATCGCGGAGCCTTACGTTACGAATCTTGCCAATAGTCTCCGCTATTACCTGCGATTCGTGCCTTGATCTGCAAGATTTCGTGCAACATTCACACGCACCATGACTCATTCAGAGGTTCCTCAATGGGTGGAGCACAGCGGAAACTTCGATTTCACGTGAGTCGAGTTGAGTAGCATAGGACATCGTTAATCAACATCCTGCTAGTGTGCCGTCGGTTAAAAAAGTTGCGTAAGTCTCGCTGGATTTTTCGTTCCTGGCAAGGCGCGAGGACGCCGCGTAGCGGGCTCTACGCAAGAACGAGCAACACCGCCGGGGACGAAAATGACCAGCGAATCATGAAAGTTTTTCGCGGGACGGTGCACTAGATTCCTTATGTGCACGGCGCAAACCCCGCCAATATCGTTATAATTCTCCGCTTAAATTGACATGCTAGCCTGTTACCCGTGGGTGGACGGAGCAAACCGAAACGTCATTTTGATGACGCCAAGGTGCGAAATGTCAGGAAGACCATTTTCACCGCCTTTTGAATTGTACCGGAGCCTTCCGAGCGGAGATTTCAGTGGTAGATCACCACCTTTCCGAGAAAGAACAGATTGAACAGCTCAAACGCTGGTGGAACGAAAACGGGAAATCGCTCGTGGCGGGCCTCGTAATCGGCATTGGCGGGCTTGCTGGCTACCGCTACTGGGATAACGTGCAGACCGTCCGGTCCGAAAATGCGTCCATCAACTACGAACACTTTCTTCAGATGTTGGCCGAAGGCCGCAGCGACGACGCTGTCGATGCTGGACTTTCCATTCGCGACAGTTATTCCGGTACGGCGTATGCAAATCTGAGCACTTTGCTACTCGCCAAGATCGCTGTCGATGGCGGCGAATATGAGCAGGCGAAGCAGTATCTCCGCAATCTGATCGACGAATCCAGCGACGGTGAGATCGGACATGTAGCCCGCGCGCGTCTTGCCCGGATTTTCCTTGCGGAAGGCTCGGTGGAAGAGGCGAGCGTACTGGTTGAGAAGATTCCACGGGTTAACGACCAGGAACGTTTCGCGGAGTTGCGCGGTGACATACTCGCTGCGCGCGGCGAACTGCAAAGCGCGAAAACCATGTATCTGCAGGTACTCGCGAAAGCCCGTGACTTGGGCCTCGAGCAGAGCACGGTTCAGTTCAAACTCGACAATTTACACATCGATGCCGGAGATAAGGGATCGTGACCCACCGTGCATCGCATTTCGCGATGATCGTTGGCTTGTCACTGACGACGGCTTCTTGCAGCGTCTTCAAGTCCGTTACCAACACCGTCGGCGATGTCCTCGGGAGCGAAGAAAGTAACACCATCAAACCCATGGAACTCGAGGATTTCGAGCCGCGTATTTCGGTAGACGATCTTTGGTCGAAGCGCGTTGGAAAGGGAGCCGACGACCATTACCTCAAACTGACCCCAACGGTGCTGGGAAATAATCTCTTTGTGGCCGATCGTTACGGCAGGCTCGCCGCCACCGATCTCGAATCCGGTGAAGTCATATGGGAAGTTCGTGACAAGAACGTCCAATACAACGGCGGCCCGGGTGCCGGTGACGGCCTCGTATTGATCGGGACGGGCGATGCCCGCGTAATTGCACGGGAAGTGGATAGCGGTAAGCTGCGCTGGGTAGCCAAGGTATCGAGCGAGGTTCTGAGTTCGCCGCGCGCCGCGAACGGCGTAGTCGTCGTTCGCACAGGTGACGGCAGGTTGTACGGTCTCAATGCCCAGTCCGGCGCTCAGATATGGGTCTATGACCGGACCGTTCCAACCTTGACCTTGCGCGGAAACGCGACACCCGCCATCGATGATGATCTCGTGCTGGCTGGCTTCGATAACGGCCGCGTGGTGGCCTTGAAGCTAAAAACCGGCAGATTAATCTGGGAGAGCCGGCTTGCGATCCCGAGGGGTCGGTCCGACCTGGAGCGCATGGTGGATGTCGACGGCGAACCCGTAGTCGTCGGCGGAACCGTATACGTTTCGAGCTTTCAAGGCGCCGTTGCAGCGATATCGGTGCTCGATGGACAGATCGAATGGACGCGCGATATTTCTTCCTATGCTGAGCTCGCTGTAGGGGATGAGCGCATATACATCACTGACGAGACCGGATTGGTTTGGGCACTCGACCGGCATTCCGGCAACTCGATATGGAAGCAGGACAGACTCGCTCATCGTCTTGTCAGCGGACCGAGTTATTTTAACGGTTACATTGTTGTGGGCGACTTCGAAGGCTATATGCACTGGCTGGACGCCAGTACGGGTGATTTTGCTTTCCGCGCAAAAATTGATAAAAACCGGATCATCTCACCCGCTATCACCGCTGGAAACATTCTATTGAGCTACTCCTCCGCTGGCCGCTTGCTGGCCATGCGGATCCAGTAGTCCGTGCCGGGCTCCGCCAGATCCCGGTCATGACCGTTCAAAGCCAAGCATCAAACAAACCGACGATCGCCATCGTCGGCCGTCCCAACGTCGGTAAATCGACCCTGTACAATCGCCTTACGCGGTCGAGAGATGCACTCGTTGCCGACGTGCCTGGACTAACGCGTGACCCCAAGGTCGGGGTCGGACGCCTCGGAGAGGCAGGATATATCGCCGTTGATACCGGCGGCATCGACGATGCGGCGTCTGATGAACTGAGTCATATCGTTGCCCGACATGCGCTGGACATTGCACTTGACTGCGACGCCGCCATTCTGATGGTTGACGGTCGCGCCGGTATAAATGCAAGCGACCAGCACCTCGTTCGTAATATGCGCAAGGCAGGCGTAGAAATCTTCCTCGCGGTGAACAAAACGGAAGGTCAGGATCCGGACATTGCCGTGTCTGAGTTTGCCGTAATGGGAATCCCGCGTATTCATGCCATCTCCGCTACACACGGACACGGCGTTGCCTCGCTGATCGCCGCGATCACGACTGATTGGCCGAAGGCCGTCATCGACATCGACGACACGCCGGGCGATCGTATCCGCGTAGCGGTCATCGGGCGGCCGAACGTCGGAAAATCGACGCTGGTGAACCGATTATTGGGGCAGGACCGCATGATCACTTGCGATGTCCCTGGGACGACGCGTGACAGTATCGATTCTGATTTCGAACGCGACGGCCAGGCATATACTGTGATCGATACGGCCGGGCTGAGACGCAAGCGCCGGGCGCGAGGCGTCGCCGAAAAGTTCAGCGCGATTCAGGCCCTTCAAGCGCTTGAGCGGGCCCAAATTGCATTACTCGTACTCGACGCGCGAGAGTCGGTCACCGATCAGGATCTCAACTTGCTCGGCATGATCATCGATGCCGGTCGCGCACTGGTCGTCGCGGTTAACAAGTGGGACGGGTTGAACGCAGATGAACGTTTACAGATCCGCCGCGATCTCAATCGGCGACTTCAATTTGCCGATTACGCGGAAATCCGCTGCATCTCCGCCCTGCATGGGAGTGGCGTTGGTGAATTGGTCCCGGCGATTGTCGCGGCCTGGCGGTCGGCCTTCGTTGCCCCTAAAACCAGTCACCTTTCAAGTATGCTCGAAGAGGCGACGGATTCACATCAACCGCCACTGGTGCGTGGCAGGAGAATCAAGCTCAGATTCGCCCATCTCGGCGGCAAGAATCCACCGAGAATCGTGATACACGGCAACCAAATCGAAGCGATACCCGGTTCCTACAAGCGCTATCTCGCCAACTATTTTCGCGAAAGCCTGGGGCTCGTCGGTACGCCTGTCCACCTGGAGTTTCGGCAAGGGGAAAATCCGTTTGCCGGCAGACGAAACAAACTTAACAAACGGCAAATCAACAAACGGCGGCGCCTGATGAGCCACGTCAAACGCAAAAAATAGAACCACAGAAAACACGCAGGGCACGGAGAAAATCAATATAAATATTACAGGTATACGGTTATCTTTTTGTCCCTCTGTGTTCTCTGTGTACCCTGTGGTTTATTGCAATTGTATTTGGGAGCTAGGGGGTTAAGGATTAGCCTATGAATCGACAATACGTCGAGCATTTCGACCGCGCGAACACCGGTTAGGGCGTGCCATTGGGCCGCCACAGTAGAAGCTTGGTGAGAGTTGCGGGCTAGACTTCGCACCACGGTAGCACCGTGTGCTGCGATGCAATTCGCCACGAAGCTTGGTCAGGCGTATGCCGGCCCAGATACGGCTTTACCCGTTCGGGTGAATTCGTATTTTCGCTCAGGTGCGCCGCGACCAGATGGGTTATTCTGGTCAAATCCAGTTGCGAGAGCATGCGCTCGGCCTGATCGTTGCTCAGGTGCCCGAACTGCCCGCCGATTCTCGCCTGCAGACTCGCCGGGTACGGACTCGACGACAATAGATCCTCGTCATGATTGAATTCCAGGACGAGCGCGTCCAAAGCTTGGAAATGCCGGATAAGGTGTGGCGTTACCGTGCCCAGATCGGTCAAGATCCCGAGACGCCGATCGTCTGCGGCTACGACGAACTGGCAGGGCTCACGCGCGTCGTGTGGAACAATGGCAGGCTCCAGGGAAAATATGCCGATCTCGAGTGTGTCTTCCGGCGCGAATTCAATGACAGAATAGGCATTGGTCAACCGCCCGTCGGCGCCGCGGTGTGTACCCGAGGTCGCATAGACCGGGACTCGGTGCTTGCGGGAAAACGAGGCGGCGCCCGCAATATGATCGTCGTGTTCGTGGGTCAAAACGATCGCCAGCAGCGTCTGCGGTGGAATTTCGAGAACACTGAGCCGTTTTTCGATCTGGCGCACGCTGAGACCGCAATCGATCATGACGGCCTCGCCGTCTTGCTGGATGACCGTGGCGTTGCCAGCACTGCCGCTGCCTAATGTCGAGAACCGCACGCTATCCTCACTTCGAACCGCAAACGACCGATTGCGATCGTCAATAATTAATCGTCATCGTGCCTACACTATCGTATGGTCTTGCCATACCAATTCCGGGTAATGTTCATCTGTAGTTGAGAACCAGCCGCTGCTAGCCGCGTAGGTGCAGTGACACATCGCCGTGTGTTCGACCTGGGGAAGCCGACACCGCTACTCGATACGGCTGCTGTTCAACGCATCATGGAGCATTGTGAGCAATTGTCCTGCCTGATCACCCGTCTCCCAACGTCCGTTCTTGTCCAGTACGACGACTTCCGTCTTGTCCCCGACGCCCGTCAGGCTCAGTTGGAGTTCCTCGCCCTTTTCACGGTCCCAGAATTTGAGCTTGTTCCATACACCCGGTTCCTCCCCCGCGGCAGCTGCTCGCGCCACCTCTACCAGGTACACGCCGCGCCCCTTGTCGGAATTCTTGACGTCAACGCCCGCTTTCTCGAGCGCCAGGCCTGTCGTTTTCCAGGCCGTGGGGAAATTCCCGGCGACGGTCAGATAAATCTTGCCGCCGCCGACACTGACAATTTCGGCATAGCGCAGTCCAACCGTTTCGGGCACTGAAGTGCCGATGCTGCGGGATTCCGGCGCGGTCGTTGCGATATCATCAGCCGGCGCTTCCGCTTCAGGGCTTGATTCGAAAGATGGTTCGTCCGTGCTTGCAAGCGCCGCGGATTCACCGGTCATGTACTCCTGCAGACGCTCGACGACTTTGCGCACGTTATCGGCATTATGCGGCTTACGTTGCCACACAAGGTCTTCGCCCTGCGGCGCCAACTCCTCCCTTGCGTGAGATATGTACAATACCGTTGTCCCAAGTTCCTCGCCCGGGTCCGCAAAAACCTTGAATTTCTCGCGGGACAATTCACTCTCGTCTTCGATCCAGGCGGTCTCAATCACGCCGAGCTCGACATCATCGAGGTCCAAGGTATAGCCCAAATCCTGCCAGAATTCCCGTATTTTCGGCCATATTTGAACGGCCGCGCCCTCAACGGCCAGCACATACTCGTCCTCTAGTACACGGATCGCCGAAGTTTGCGTTTTTTCCAACTGTTCCGCGCGCTGCCGCTCGGCACGTCGTTCTTGATACGCCGAATACCGGGCAACTTTACCTCCCTCCGGTATAGCCATGCGATCTCGGATTGCTTCGGTACTCAGGTCCGGTGGTACTTCGAGGTCCGGAAGAGTCTGGGCCTTGCGATATTCCTTACGGGTGTCGGGAATTACTTCGCCCAACTTGGGGATGAGTTTGCTGCAAGCGCTCGTGGAAATGATGATTGAGATGCCGATGATCACGACCCTGATCGTGTACGGAAATCCTCGCTTCAAATAGATCAACTCGCTCGATTTCATGCCTGGATCGTTATTTCTGCATAATTCATGGCCGCCTTGACCTTGTCCCGATACTGTTCCGACAACCAGGTCAAGGGCAGGCGGATGCCGGCTTTCACCAATCCCAGTTCGTGCACAGCCCATTTGACGGGAATCGGGTTCGCCTCGAGAAAGAGATCACGGTGAAGGGCTTGGAGCCGGCTGTCTATATCTCGAGCGCTTGCCGCATCTCCCTGCAGCACGGCGCTGCACAACTCGTGCATGAGTCGCGGCGCAACGTTGGCGGTTACTGAAATGACACCATGCCCTCCCGCCAGCAAGAAATCACAAGCCGTGGCGTCATCGCCGCTCAGCAGTAGGAATTCTTCGCCGGCGCGTTCCCGAATTTCCGCGACCCGATTGACTTCAGCCGTCGCTTCCTTGATGCCGATGATGTTTTCGAGAGCTGCAAGCCTTCCGATCGTGTCCGGCACCATATCGCAAGCCGTACGTCCGGGAACGTTGTACAAAATCTGGGGAATATCGACGGCTTCGGCGACTGCTTTGAAATGCAGATATAGCCCTTCCTGGGTCGGCTTGTTGTAATACGGTGTAACCAGCAGGCATGCGTCAGCACCCGCAGTCTTCGCGCACTGCGTCAGGCGGATCGCTTCGTGCGTGGAGTTCGCTCCGGTTCCGGCGACCACCGGTATGCGGCCGGAAACGAGATCAACTACCATGCGAATGGCCTCACAGTGCTCTTCTTCGCCCAGGGTTGCTGACTCCCCGGTCGTACCGACGGCGACGACGCCGTCGCTGCCTTGATCGATATGAAACTCGACGAGCTCGGCGAATCCGTTCTCATCGAGCGGGATCTCCGGGCCGACTCCCACCATCATGGGGGATACGAGAGCGACCAGGCTGCCGCTGAGCGAGCGCATAGTAATATCCTTTAAAACAATCGCTTATACTAACTACTAGGCGCTATCAGGACAAGATGGGAGGCATTTATAGCGTCGCTGGCGTCTGGCCGGGATTCGGCCTGGACTTGCGGCTTAGCGCGAACTCCAAGACAATCCCCGGTCCCCCGGGACGACTCGAACCATCACCACCACGCCCCTTCTAAATGCAGAATTTCGTTGCCATATCAGCCATCGGTGCAAATCGCCCCGGGCTCATAGAACCGCTCGTTAAAACGATCAGTGAGTGTGGCTGCAATATTGCAGAGTCTCGCATGTCCGTTCTGGGCGATCGCATTGCGATCATGATGCTTCTGTCGGGTACCTGGGACGCGATTGCCAAGATTGAAAACCTACTTGCGAGACTTGAATCGGATCTTGAAATCACGCTTGTTGCACAGCGGGCAAAGACACGCGAACCGGAACACGACTTGATGCCTTATGCAGTAGAGGTGGTAGCAGTCGACCAGAGCGGAATCGTTCACCAAATCGCGCTATTTTTTGCCCGACGGCGCATCAATATCGAGGATCTATATTCTGGAAATTATGCTGCCGCACACACCGCAACGCCGATGTTCTCGTTGCATATGACCGTCAGTATTCCGACCGACATCTCGATTGCCGCGCTGCGCAACGAATTCATGGATTTTTGTGACCAGCTCAACCTGGATGCCATTATGGAGCCGGTCAAATAGCACTTGTCGTCCTTCGATATGGCCCGGAAGGCGAAGACATACGTACTCGATACCAACGTTCTTATACACGACCCATCCGCCTTGTTCCGTTTTATGGAGCACCACTTGTATGTACCGATGGTCGTATTGGAGGAACTCGACGCGATAAAAAAAGGCCCCTCGGAGGTCGCGCGAAATGCGCGACAAGCGAGCCGGTACCTGGACGAAATTATTGGCCAGGCGGATGCGATTGCGATTGCGGACGGGCTACCGCTACGATCGATCTGCGACGGCGGTGACCTCCAGCGGCCACTTGGAAAGCTATACCTGCAAACACAAGCTCTGCGCGTCGAACCAGCGCTGCTGATAGCTGGCAACACACCTGACAACAGTATTCTTGAGACGGTCCTTGAACTGAAGCGGCGAGACTGCAACGGTGAGGTAACCCTCGTATCAAAAGACATCAATCTGAGGATCAAAGCGCGCGTCCTGGGTCTGAGCACCGAAGATTACTCAAGCGATAAAGTTCTCGACGATATCGAGTTGCTCTACACCGGCCTGTCGGAATTGTCGAGTGATTTCTGGGCACGCTGTGGTGACGACGTCAAATGCTGGAAGGAAAAGGATACGACCTATTACGGCATCCCGGAGGCGCTCCTGAGAAGCGCCGTACCCAACGAATGTCTTTTCCTGGACGGCGAGGATCTCGAATTAATCGTGGACGAAAGGAATGCAGGCCGAATAATCATGCGCCAGGCACACGATTACCGGGTCGGCAGTAAGGCCGTGTGGGGCGTAAATGCTCGCAATCGTGAACAGAATTTTGCTTTCAATTTGTTAATGGATCCGGACATCGACTTCATTTCTCTCGTCGGCGTTGCGGGGACCGGCAAAACCTTGCTCGCGCTGGCGGCAGGGTTATCCCAATGCATGGAGCAAAGGCGCTACCGGGAAATTATCGTTACCCGCGTTACGATCCCCGTCGGAGAGGACATCGGGTTTCTTCCCGGAACGGAAGAAGAAAAGATGACCCCGTGGATGGGCGCGTTGATCGATAATCTGGAAGTACTATCGGAAACAGAGGAAGGCGGTGAATGGGGACGTGCGGCGAGCTCGGATATGATACGTCATCGTATCAAGATTCGCTCTCTGAATTTCATGCGTGGCCGTACTTTTCTAAATCGATTCGTGATCGTCGATGAAGCGCAGAATCTAACTGCGAAACAGATGAAAACACTGATTACCCGGGCGGGACCCGGATCAAAGTTCGTGTGCCTGGGCAACATCTCCCAGATCGATACCCCGTATCTAAGCGAAACGACTTCCGGACTGACTTTCGTCGTCGACCGATTCAAGCGTTGGGATCATAGCGGTCACATGATTCTGACGCGCGGAGAGCGATCGCGCCTGGCTGATTACGCGACTCAGAATTTATAGGCCGGCTCAGGTCGGGGCGGCTTCGGCTTCGGCTTCGACGTCGACCCGGCTGGGCCAGGCTTTCAACAGGGATTTCACGAGCGTCGCGAGCGGAATCGCGAAGAAAACGCCCCAGAAGCCCCACAAACCGCCGAATACCAGCACTGCAACGATAATCGCTATGGGGTGCAAATTGACGACGTCCGAGAACAGCAGCGGTACCAGCAGGTTTCCGTCCAAGGCCTGAATGATGGCGTACGCGACCATGATCCAGATGAAATCGGCTCCCCCTCCGAACTGGATGTAAGCGGCAACCGCAACCGGCAGGGTAATAACGGCGGCACCTATATAGGGCACGATGACCGACAAACCGACCAGTACCGCGAGCATGGGTGCATAAGACAAACCTAGTAATGCAAACGACGCATAGGTTACGGAGCCGACGATGAATATTTCGTAAACCTTCCCGCGAACGTAATTACCAATTTGATCATCGACGTCGTGCCACACCTCCACCAGGACTCTGCGGTCCTTGGGCAAGAAAGCGGACAACCACGCTGCGAGCTCATTCTTATCTTTGAGAAAGAAGAACACAAGCACCGGCCCCAGGATAAGATATACCAACACGGTGACCATGATCGGTATCGATGCTAGAGAAAGCGTCAGCGCGCTTTGTCCAAGTGCGCTGATTTCGCTGCGAACGGTATTTATTACCTCGTCGATCTGGGGTGTCGTAATGGAATTTGGATAGGTTTCGGGCAAACGCAGTAAGAGTTCCCGCCACTGCGATATCATGCGCGGCAAGTCTTGTACGAAATTCGTCAGCTGCCGGGAGACGATAGGTGCCAGACCGATCACCAGAAACGCCAGAATCGTGAGGAAGACCGTGAAAACAATGGCCACGGCCACAATCCTCGAAAGCCCGTGCGTCTCCAGATAATGAACCGAGCCCTCGAGCAAATAGGCGATGACCAAAGCCGCCAGAACGGGCACGAGCATGTCGCCAAGAAAGATTACGAGGACGAAACCAGCGACCAGTAGAACGACCAATAGCATGGCCTCTGGGTGCGAAAAATGCCGCTTGTACCAGTCGCTAACTAATTCGATCATGCTCGTACCGCTGGGTTGATCTTCCCGAAGAGTCTATATCAATGCGGAATCCCAAATTCAGCGCATGTCGTGCCCGTTGTGGGAAAAATCCCACCTGAACTCGCAGAAAGGGCACATTCTTAACGCCAACCCGCATATTACGCGGTTTGGAGGATGTAGGAATGCTCAATCCTGATATGATTTTGCCGCGCCTCCACCGTACACGTGCGAAACATGGACCCGTTCGGATTTTTGCGCGTTGCCGGAGGATATCTAGCTGCATTCCGGCCTGTTCGAATCCTGACCGATGAAAGTGATCGCCATCTACAACCTCAAGGGCGGCGTGGGTAAGACTGCAGCGACCGTCAATCTGTCCTATTTAGCGTCGCGCGGAGGTTATCGAACGCTGGTCTGGGATCTCGATGCACAGGGAGCAGCCAGTTTCTATTTTCGCAATCAACCGCGGCCGGGCCGCGACCCGTCGTATTTGTTGGACAAGAGCAAGGGGCTTGGAAAAGCGCTCCGAGCAACGAATTATGACGGCTTGGACTTGATCCAGGCGGATTTGTCGTATCGGAATCTCGATCTCGAGTTGGATGACCACAAAAAGCCCAAGCTGCGTTTGCGCCGCCAGCTTGGGCGATTAAAAAACAAATACAACATTGCGTTTCTCGACTGTGCACCGAGCATGCCGATTGTTGCAGAGAACATATTCAACATGGCTGGCGTCTTATTGGTACCGCTTATCCCGACTCAACTATCGTTGCGCTCTTTCGACCAGCTTCTCAGGTTTCGCGATGAACAGGCGTCCAGAGGCGGAAACGTCCTGCCCTTTTTTTCCATGGTCGACCGGCGCAAGCGCTTGCATCGAGGACTCATCGTGGAATTCGCCACAAAGCACCCCGAAGTGTTCCACAGCTATATTCCGTATGCCAGTCAAATAGAACGCATGGGCGAACGGCGTGTGCCGGTAAACGCTTCCGCGGATGCCCCTTACGGGGGCGCGCCTTCACGGCTTTGTGGGCGGCGCTGCGCAGCCGTTTAGATTTGCCGAGGATGAACTGACGCGCTGATGGCTGCCGAATTGAGAAGTTGCGGCGGGCTCGAGCTGGACGTGCGAGCGGTGATCGAATCAATTCGGCGTTGGGCTCATCAATATGGATTTCAACACGCCGCCGTTGCCAATATCGCGCTCAAAAAAGATGAAACACATCTTTCCAAATGGCTGAAGGACGGCTTCCACGGCACCATGTCCTATATGCAACGTAACGGCTCCAAGCGCGCGCATCCGGAATTACTCGTACCAGGGACGATTTCCGTAATTTCGCTGCGCATGGATTACATGCGCCAGAATGTCGAGGATTCGCTGTCATTACTGGACGAACCGCGCAAAGCTTACATTTCGCGCTACGCGCTCGGCCGTGACTACCATAAGGTTCTGCGTTCACGACTAAAACGGCTTGGGCAACGTATTGAGGAGCTCGTGGGGCCCTTTGGTTATCGCGTGTTCACCGACAGCGCACCGGTATTGGAACGCGCGCTCGCACGCAACGCGGGACACGGATGGATTGGAAAGCACACCAATCTGATAAACCGTCACGACGGTTCGTTCTTTTTCCTCGGTGAGATCTTTACGGATCTGCCATTTGAGCCCGAATCCATATTCGAGGGCGAACATTGCGGGAGTTGCACGCGTTGCATCGACATCTGTCCGACGGGCGCCATCGTCGCGCCGTTTAAACTGGATGCGCGACGGTGTATTTCATACCTTACCATCGAACATAAAGGCAGCATCCCGGAAGCCTTGAGGCCCTCGATCGGTAATCGCGTATTCGGCTGCGATGACTGCCAACTGGTCTGCCCCTGGAACCGCTACGCGAGAATGTCGGCTGTTCAGGATTTTTCTCCGCGTCACGGACTCGAAGACCCGGACCTCGTGAATCTGTTTTCCCTGAACGAATCGGAATTCGACACGCTGACTCGAGGCTCGGCCATCCGGCGGATTTCTTACGAACAATGGCTGCGTAACCTCGCAGTGGCCATGGGTAACGCACCATTCGACGCCCGGATCGTGAGGGCGCTGCGGATACGGCGGAACCATCCGTCAGCACTCGTTCGCGAACACGTTGACTGGGCGCTTGCGCGCCAGACGGCGCGCCAAGCCTAGCGCGAAGGGAACCGCTTTAGTCGGCCGGCGAGAAGGAACTTTCCGACCTTTTTCCCCGCGGTAGCAAAAATGCGCTTGCGCTTGCACTCGATTCATCAGGTGCTGAAGTACTTGCTGGCTGCGCAGGCATTCGTGTGTGGGGAATCCGTCGGGCGTAAACCAGGATTTTTTTTCAGCCTGTTAAACTACATTTATTCGATAGGGCGCCGCTAAACCCAATATGGACAGGTATTTTGATCTCAACCAGCAGACCTACGACTGGTGCGTACGGGCCTTCGACCAGGTTCGAAAGGTTCTGGGCGTTCAGATTAAGATGCATCACGGCCACCGGCAGATCGATCACGGCGACATTTTCTTATACAACCATTTCTCGCGTGTCGAAACCTTTATTCCGCAATACTTGATCTACCACGAGACAGGGGAATTCTGCCGTTCAATCGCTGCGGCGGAATTCTTCAAGGGCAGCGATCGTTTCGCGAACGCCTTGCGTGACCTGGGCGTCGTACCCAATGATCACCCGCATCTCATGGAATTGTTGGCCACCGATATTCTCAAAGGACGAAAGATCGTCGTTTTTCCGGAAGGGGGAATGGTCAAGGATCGGCAGGTCGTCGATGAACGCGGTCGCTACAGCGTGTACTCGCGCCATGCGAATGAACGCCGCAAACATCACACGGGCGCCGCACGACTGGCCATTGGACTGCAGATATTCAAGCTGGCCGTGCTGTTTCGAAATCGCATCGGCGACCAGGCCCGTCTTGACGGTTGGTCCCGCGATCTCCGTTTGAGCGGCGCGGACGAATTGATCGAAGCCGCCTCGCGCCCCGTCGCTCTGGTCCCTGCGAGTATCACGTTTTATCCGCTGCGTATCAGCGACAACATTCTTCGGCGCGGTGCGGAGATGCTGCCGGGTGACCTCAGCAAACGCGCCATCGATGAGTTGATCGTGGAGGGCAATATCCTGTTCAAGGCGACGGACATGGATATCAATCTCGGGCCCACACTTCGGATCGAGGAGCAGTCTTCGTGGTTCGAGAAGCGTTTCGCGAGCTACCTCGCGCGCGACCTGCCGGATCTGAATTCCATATTCAATATCGAATACCTGAATGCAAGACTACTTCGGCGCGCCGCGACTCAGGCTGTTCGAATAGCGATCAACCGACTTCGAGACCGCTACATGCGCGATATTTATCAAACTGCGACCGTTAACCTGTCCCATCTGGCGTCTACCATTCTTCTGGAATGTGCTGAAAAGGGTACGACGAACTTGTCCGAGCGCTTCTTTCGGGAAGCGCTCTACTTGTCGGTTAAGCGGCTGCAAAATCATCGGGAAATTCGTCTGCACCGGGGACTGTGCGATCCGGGTCGTTATCAGCCTGTCCTCGAATCGGCGCCTTCTGCCCTGACCCAGTTTCTCGTCTCCGCCGAAGCGGCCGCACTGATCGAACGGCAAGACGGCCACCTGGTTCTGAAGGAAAAGCTCAGGGAAGAGCACGAGTTCGACGAGATAAGACTGGAGAACCCGATAGAGGTTTACGCCAACGAGGTCGAACCCTTGAAACCAGTCGGTGAGGCGGTTCGCTCCGCTCTCGATCGGGCCGGTAAGGTATCGAAGCGTGAGCTTGCGTATGAATTCTACGATGACGAAATCAAGTCACTGGAATGGGACAAAACGATATATGGCAAACGCAAGCATTTCGAGATCAATTCGCGTGAAACGGCGAGCGCGGATCCCAGCCCGTTTTTCTTCGTGCCGGATAAGCCCAAGCGTCTAGGAATCGTTCTCATCCACGGCTTTCTTGCCTCGCCTGCCGAAGTCAGGAGTTTTGGTGAAGAATTACACGAACTCGGTTATATAACGCTCGGGGTGCGGCTCAAAGGCCACGGCACTTCGCCGTGGGATCTGCGCGACTGTTCTTGGAAAGACTGGATGCGGTCGGTAGAAAGAGGACGCGATATTATCGAGGCCTTCGTCGACGAATACGCCGTCGTTGGATTTTCAACCGGCGGCTCACTCGCCCTGGTAACGGCGGCGGATCGACCAGAATCAATCGCAGGAATCGTTGCGATTAGCTCGCCCGTCAAGTTCCGCAACAAGAACATGCTCTTTGTGCCTTTGATGCACGGCGCCAATCGTGTGGTTCGATGGCTGTCGTCCTATGAGGGCGTCATGCCGTTCAGACCAAACGAATCCGAACACCCATCGATCAACTATCGCCACATGCCGCTGCGCGGACTCTATGAACTAAAGCGGCTCGCCGGACATCTGAATTCCATTTTGCCGGAGATTGAACCTCCGGTGTGCGTCATACAGGCCTTGAGCGATCGGGTTGTCGATCCGAAAAGCGCAACGATTGTCCACAAAAAAGCAAGTTCAACAGTGAAAGAGCTTCACTGGGTCGAGTCGGAACGTCATGGCATTCTGAACGAAGATATCGGCGAGACACGAAAGTGGGTGATTGAATTTCTCGAACGGCTCGACAAAGGGAAAATTGATCTCGAACACGGGAACTCTTCGACTACGGAAGGCCTTCAGGTGCCTGTCGACGTAGCGTCTTGACAGGGCTACCCACCGCGCTGAACTAAAAACCTAAGAAACTGGCGCCGCGCGCCGTTAGTGCGTGCTTGAAGATCAGCGTTTTCTGACGACCTGATCCCGAGACATAAGTGCTCCAGCAGCGATCGAACGGCCAGGTGCTTCATCGACGGAACTCGGCGCCAGATCGATTTCTATGGCGCATTTTCGCAAATGTGACTTCCTCAGGGATCTCGTGACACGGTAGCGTGCAAGCTCAGCCTCTCGACCCAACCTCTGATCCGCCGCGCGATCTCATCCTGGAAACCGACATATCGGGCATCGGCTGCGCCCAATACGATGAGCCGATACTGGCTGAAAGCCCTGCGAGCGGCGTCCTTTTCACGGCGCCTAGAGGATGTGACGGCCAGTTCGTCGCGCTCGCCGATCAGTTCCAGCATGGGAAGGTCATCGATTTCACCCTGCCACCTGCCGAGTGCGGCGAACGTCGAAACTTCGCGAGGTACTCCGTTTTGCAGGCACTGGCGCAATAGCGTCGCGCCGGCGGAATCGCCAGCGACGACGATCCGGGAGATACCCTTGTCGATCAAAAATCGAATCGCGTCGCGAATTCGTGCGGCTGCTGCTTCGGCCAGAGCTGCGTATTCATCGAGGCTCACACTCCGTGCGAGGAGCGTCGACTGGACTGCGAGCACAGACCACCATTTACCGGAAATCCGCGCAGGAATGCATCGGTCATTTCATCGGTTCCGACAAATGCACCGCGAGACGGGACGAAGAGCAGCGCGCCTTTCGGCATCGGGTGTGCGCGCGTCGTTTCCTTCGGCCAGAGCGGTCGTCGCAGCAAACAACATCAACGCACTCGAAACCGGTACCCGTACTACGTCGAGCATTCCGACCGAGTGAACGCCAGTCAGGACCTAGCATTGGGCCGCCGCGGTTGAGATATGCGGGCCAGGCGGTTTAGCCGGCCCGGGTGCATCGTTTCATGGGATGCGGTAGAGTGCGCCCGCATCGAAATATGGCCACAAGCTACGTAATTCCATGAAACTCGACCCGCTTATCGCCCCCTCCATTCTGTCGGCCGACTTTGCGCGTCTGGGAGAGGAAGTTGATGCAGTCCTGAACGCCGGTGCCGACCTCATCCATTTCGATGTAATGGACAACCACTATGTGCCGAACCTGACCATCGGCCCACTCCTTTGCCGCGCGTTGCGTGATTACGGTGTAACTGCCCCGATCGACGTCCACCTGATGGTGAGCCCGGTCGACCGCCTGATCGGTGAATTCGCGCACGCGGGCGCAAACTACATCACGTTCCATCCCGAAGCATGTGAACACGTCGACCGCAACCTACAGCAGGTCCGCGACGCTGGTTGTCGATCGGGCCTCGTGTTCAACCCGGCGACGCCGTTAAATGCGCTGGATTACGTGATGGACAAAGTCGATATGATTTTGATCATGTCGGTTAACCCCGGCTTCGGTGGTCAATCGTTTATTCCATCGGCGCTGGATAAACTCCGCAGCGCGAGGCGCCTGATAGACGAGTCCGGGCTTTCGATTCGCCTTGAGATCGACGGCGGTGTGAAAATCGACAACATAGGTGAGATCGCTGGCGCCGGTGCCGATACCTTCGTTGCGGGGTCGGCCATTTTCGGCAGTGCAAATTACCGCGATACGATCTCGGAGATGCGCGGGGCTGTCGAAAGCGCCAAAGCAAGATGACGAAACCAGGCGGCGCCGTGCTGTTCGATCTGGACGGTACGCTGATAGACAGCGCGCCCGATATTTCCGATGCGGTCGGCCAGGCCTTCGCGGAATGCGGATTGACACCGCCAGGAGAATCCGCTGTCCGCGGATTCATCGGAGACGGCGCAGCTCGTCTGATCCATCGTGCCATCACCGGCTGCAGTAGTGGGGAAGCCGAACCGGCGGTCTTCCGCAAAGCATACGAATGGTTTCTCACCTACTACGAACGGCGCTTGTATCGGCGCAGCACCGTGTATCCCGGTGTGGTCGAAATGCTGGATCAGCTTTACCACGGACAATGGTCGCTTGCTTGTATAACCAACAAGCCCGAACGGTTTACGGTTCCCCTGCTACGCGCTGCATCGCTCGAGAAATTTTTCTCCGTAGTGGTGAGCAGGAATTCTCTAGCCGGCAGAAAACCGGACTCCGGACCGATAATTCACGCGTGCGAACGGGTGCGGGCCCCTCTTGACCGCGCCGTCATGATCGGCGATTCGGTGACAGACCACACGGCCGCCAAGAGAGCTGGTGTACAGTCAGTGTTCGTCAGCTACGGATACGCGGGCAAGGTCGATCTCGCCGCGCACGGTGCTGATGCGATGATCAATACGATGTCTGAGCTTCCGGCAATCTTGAGCCGAATGATGTCTTGCCAGGACAATGACGGCTCACTGGCAGGTTCTTCATGATCTTGATGATCGACAATTACGATTCCTTCACCTATAACCTCGTGCAGTACTGCGGCGAATTGGGTGCGGATGTCGAGGTCGTACGGAACGACGCTATTCAACTGGATCAGGTCCGAAAGATGAAGCCGGATTACATCATTATATCTCCCGGTCCTTGCACACCCAATGAAGCGGGAATATCGATGGACGTTGCGCGGTCACTCGGCGGTGAAATTCCGATCCTGGGCGTATGCCTCGGCCATCAGAGTATCGCGCAGGCCTACGGAGGCCGAGTGGTGCACGCAAAGCAAATCATGCACGGCAAGACCTCGAAAATCCATCACAACGGTAAGCACATTTTCTCGGGTTTAGAGAATCCGTTCACCGCCACGCGCTATCACTCGCTCGTTGCGGAACGGGATTCGCTACCCGAATGCTTCGAGATCACGGCATGGACCTTAGGCGATGATGGGGAGCCTGATGAAATCATGGGATTGCAGCACCAAACCCTCGATTTACATGGCGTTCAGTTCCATCCGGAATCGATTTTGACCGACTTCGGGCACGACTTGCTCCGTAATTTTTTAGTACAGTCCGCAGCCTCCGCTTGATTTCGCGTGGATATCAAATCGGCTATTCGCAAGCTTGTCGACGGGCAAAATCTGAGTTTCGATGACATGCATGATGTCATGGGGCTCATCATGGCCGGCGATGCTACGCAGGCGCAGATCGCGGGGTTTCTGATTGCTCTTAGGATGAAAGGCGAAACCATAGAGGAGATTGCCGCCGCCGCTAGCGTGATGCGCGAACTCGCTGCTCGCGTGCACATCGATCGCAGACCCTTAATCGATACCTGCGGTACTGGTGGCGACGGAATCGGCACATTCAATATCTCTACCGCTGCGGCCTTTGTCGTGGCTGGCGCAGGGGGAAACATCGCAAAACACGGTAACCGCGCGGCATCCGGTGCGAGCGGTAGCGCGGATGTACTGGAAGTAGCTGGGGCGCGAATCGACCTGTCACCGGACGAGATCGCTGCCTGCATTCGAGAAATCGGCGTCGGATTCATGTTCGCTCCTAGACATCACGGTGCCACGCGCCATGCGGCGGAGCCGCGCCGCGAACTCGGTACGCGCACCCTGTTCAACGTCCTCGGACCCCTGACCAATCCAGCAAACGCTTCGGCGCAGTTGATGGGTGTGTTCGACAAAACCTGGGTACCGCGTGCGGCGGAAGTTCTCCGTCGTCTCGGGGTCGAGCGCGCGCTGGTTGTTTATGCCAAGGACGGAATGGATGAAATAAGCATCGGCAGCATAACCTACGCCGCCGAGTTGAACGCAGGAGAGGTCCGAACATACGAAATCGATCCCCGAGATTTCGGCGTACCGCTCCAACCGCTAGAAGCGTTAGGGGTGCATGACGTACAGGGCAGCCTAGATATCATTCGGGCGGTATTCGACAATGAGGTCGGACCTGCCCTTGACGTCATCGGATTGAATGCAGGCGCAGCTATTTATGTCGGGGGATTATCACCTGATCTGGCACAGGGCATCGCTCGAGCGCGGCAAGTCATTGCCGAAGGCAAGGCGAAACAGAAGTTCGAACGGTTTATCGAATTTACCCGCTCGCTTGCCGAATGAACGAAAGATCTTTACCGCCGCGATGTTCGACATCCTGACTGAAATCGTTGACCACAAGAAATCCGAGGTGGCAGCGAGGAAAGCCGAGCGTCCGCTCGCGGACATGGAACAACTGTGCAATTCGGCATCCCCTTCGCGTGGTTTTCTCGCGGCCCTCGTACGTAGTGTGTCCTGCGGCGACCCGGCGGTGATCGCCGAATGCAAAAAGGCGTCGCCGAGTAAGGGCGTCCTTCGCAAAAACTACGACCCTGCCGCCATTGCCGAGAGCTACCAGCGCGGCGGGGCCACCTGCCTTTCCGTGTTGACTGACGAACGCTATTTTCAAGGCGCCGACGAGCACCTGATCGCTGTACGCGGCCAATGTGAACTGCCCGTGATTCGGAAGGATTTCGTTATTGATCCCTACCAGGTTTTTGAGGCCCGTGCCCTGGGTGCAGACTGCATTCTTCTCATCGTCGCCTGCCTGGATGACAGCGAACTCAATGAGCTTGCAGTCACCGCCACCGATCTCGGCATGGATGCCCTCATCGAGGTACACGATCGCACAGAGCTTGAGCGTGCGCTGCGATTAAGAACGCCACTGATCGGAATTAATAACCGGGATCTCAAGCGTTTTGTAACGGATATCGAGACGACGATTGGATTGCTCAAAGATATTCCGAACGATCGGTTCGTTGTGACCGAATCGGGTATCCATACGATTAGCGACGTCCGGCGCCTCCGGAACAACGATGTGCATGCCTTTCTCGTGGGCGAAGCATTCATGCGAGCAAATGAACCAGGCGAAAAACTGCGGGAGCTTTTTTACTAGAACTTATCTCAAAATTATTCACATGCGCGTTCAAGTTGTTGAGAATACGGCTTCCGGATTCCTGAACGCCTTGAATTCCAGGCAGTTTCCAGACGGATCCTCGAGGAAAAACGTCGCCTGTTCACCGGGTGCATCTTTGAACCTGACATGGGGCGCGATCCGAAACGAAACACCGATATAGCTCATGTGATCGACCGCGCGGTGCCAGTCTTCCCAGCTCATGATCAAGCCGAAATGTGGCACCGGTATATCATGCGCGTCTACAGGGTTGGAGCCGACGGTTGAATCGCTGCCGACCAGGTGCGCGGTAATCTGATATCCGAAAAAATCGAAATCGACCCATGTTTCACTACTGCGTCCGATTCTGCATCCCAGGACGTCGACATAAAAGTTCCGCGCAGCCTTGAGGTCGGTGACTGGGAACGCCAGGTGGAACAGCGGCTTCTGGTGGAATTCTTCCACGGCCGGGGGTTTCTTTTTAACTTTCGCCACGGTGGGCTCCGTAATCCTCGAACCTTTTCAGCGCTTCGTTCATTTCATCTTGGCTCAGTATAGCGGGCTCGCCAATCATCACGGCCAAAGCGTACTGCTTCGCCAGTTCCTCGACTTCAACGGCAAGATCCACCGCTTCCTGTAAGGTGTTACCGAGCGCGATCATCCCGTGGTTCGACAACAAGCACGCCCGCCTGTCCTCGAGCGCCTTGAGCACGCGGTCGGACAATTGCTGCGTGCCAAATGTCGCATAAGGCGCGCAGCGTATGGAATCACCGCCCGCCGCCGCGATCATGTAATGAAATGCCGGGATATCCCGCCGATGGCAGGCCAATGCCGTAGCGTGCGCCGAATGGACATGTACGACCGCGCCAACGTCTTCTCGGAATGCAAGAATATCCTTGTGAAATCGCCATTCGCTGGATGGTCTGGCGTTTTCGTCGAAGACCTCGGGGCATTCCGGCATGAATACGATGCTCTCCGGGGTGAGATCTCCTGGCTTGACGCCGCTCGGCGTGATCAGAATTCCCGAGGCAGCACGCACGCTTGCGTTACCAGCCGTGCCGCAGTTCAACCCCTGCCACTCGAGACGGCGCATGGCTTCGCAGACGTCTTCACGGGAAGCGCCGAGCGTACGCGTGGACTCGAACTCCCGAAATCCGTTGCCCATTTCAATGCAGAAAAAGGCGGTAAGCCGGATTCGTCGTTTCGTCTTCGTACGGCATGTCGAGTTCTTTGATCACTGCTTCGAATTCTTCGCTCTGCGCCGGCGGGACCTGGATTCCCATCAATACCCGACCGTAGGCGGCGCCGTGATTTCGGTAATGGAATAGGCTGATGTTCCAGCGTTCGCCGACATGTGTGAGGAATCGAAGCAACGCCCCCGGACGCTCCGGGAATTCAAAACGCAATAACCGTTCATGCTCGACACCGCCGCCATGTCCCCCGACCATGAACCGTACGTGCATTTTCGCGACATCGTCATCGGTCATGTCGATGGCCTCGTATCCTCGCTCTCGCAAATTCGAAAGGAGCAGCCGGCGTTCGTTCTCGCGGTTTTTGACTTGAATGCCGGCAAATACCGTAGCCTGCTCGGTGTCCGCGTATCGATAATTGAATTCCGTGATGAGGCGCGGGCCTAATGCATGGCAGAATTCGCGAAAGCTGCCGGGCCGCTCGGGAATGACCGCACCGATGAGAACTTCGCGCTGCTCGCCCAGTTCAGCCAGCTCGGCAATGTGCCGCAGGCGATCGAAATTAACGTTTGCGCCACTCAAAATGGCGATGAATTCGGCCTTCGAGACGCCTTCACGGGCAACATATTGTTTGACACCCGCCAGCGAAAGCGCTCCCGCTGGTTCGGCGATCGAGCGCGTATCTTCGAAAATATCCTTAACCGCAGCGCAGATTTCATCGATCGATACGGTAATCATTTCGTCAACGCACTGCTTGGCGATTTTGAAGGTCTCTTCTCCGATCTGACGAACGGCGGCGCCATCGGCGAAAATGCCGATGCGTTCGAGAGTTACGCGCTCGCCGGCTTCGAGCGCGCGCTTCATGCTGGGCGCTTCATCGGGTTCGACGCCGATGATGCGGATTTCGGGGGCCAGTGCCTTGACATAAACTGCGACGCCCGCGATCAATCCGCCTCCCCCCACCGGTACGAATATTGCATCAATGGGCTTGGTATGCTGCCGCAGAATCTCCATTGCGACGGTTCCCTGGCCGGCGATGACCAAGGGGTGATCGAAGGGCGGCACATACGACAGTCCGCGATCCGCTTCAAGCTTATGTGCATGCTCGCTAGCCTCGTCGTAAGTATTACCATGAAGAACGATTTCGGCTCCCAGACGCCGGACGGAATCGATTTTGATTTCGGGCGTCGTTTTGGGCATGACGATCGTCGCCGTGGTATCGAGTTCGCGTGCGGCAAGCGCCACGCCTTGGGCGTGATTCCCGGCCGACGCCGTAATTACCCCGCTGCGCAACGCGTCCTTGGACAAGGAAACCATTAGATTATAGGCGCCTCGAATCTTATACGAGAACACCGACTGCATGTCTTCGCGTTTGAGCCACACTTGATTGCCGATCCGGCGCGAGATGGCTGGAGCGATTTCGAGCGGGGTTTCCCGGGCGACATCGTAGACCGGCGCTCTCAGAATCATCTTTACGTAACTGTCGAGCATGGTAGTACGATAACATCTAGAACCTATCTCAATATTATTCGCATGCGCGTTGCCCCCTAAAAACGGGGATGGCAAGGCATAATGCGCAGAGCATAGTGGTTCTATGTACAAACGCTGCAACGCGGCCAGCGCCGTTTTTAGGGGGCAACCCTTCGGGCCGGCCGCTATTTTCGCGCGTTTCGGCGTTGTTCGTCGCACATTTAGCTTGTGCTTTGCCACGTTCCTCACGCCTTGAACTGCACGAAAATAGCGGCCGGCGCGCATGTGAGTAATATTGAGATAGGTTCTAGCAGTCTGTCGGACTTAGATTGAATCTTTCGCGGCACTGGAAGAGCTGGGAATCCCTGGGTCCCGCACATCACCGGGCCCGAACTGGTAATCGATGAAGGCCGATATCAACGTGGATTGAACCGATATGAGCTCCCAAGACGAGAAAAAGCGCGCCGCTGCACGCGCCGCGATAGAATTCGTCGAAGACGATTCCATTATTGGCGTCGGTACGGGCAGCACGGCAAATTATTTCATTGACGAACTCGCCGCGTTGAAGGCACGCCTCGATGGTGCCGTCGCAAGTTCACAAGCGACCGCCGAACGCCTGCGCAAATCGGGCATCCCCCTGTTGGACCTCACTGCGGCGGGCGATTTATCCGTCTATGTGGATGGTGCGGATGAGGCCACGCGGCACTTCCATTTG
>JAYYZW010000090.1:0-57660 GCA_036339995.1 Pseudomonadota bacterium | reverse complement strand
CGGTGATCAATGTCCACCGATCTCCACGGCCTTGCCTAAAGTATAGTCAATCCAACCGGCACTTTAATTTATTGATATATAGGGTCTGTTTAGGATTTCTTCAATTCTCTCAGCTGTCGATTCGCGGACGCTGCGCCCGGGCCATTTGCAGCATTTCTCCCACGATATCGACGGGGACCCGTCACCTGCCGAAACCGTTGGACGAAGGAGTCACCGCGAATTCTCACGCTATTTTTAAGCCCAGTTCCATTAGGTAATCCTCCAGGAAATCAACGCGATCGTTGCCCCAGAAAATCTGGTCGCCCACTACGAAACTCGGCACACCGATGACGCCGAGCGATAAGGCTTCCGCCCAATTGTCCTTTAGCCGCCGCTGATAGTCGCGCGAGTCGATGGCGGCTTTGAGCCGCGTTGTATCCAGACCGATCGCGCCAGCCACTTTTTCGAGAACCTCGACTCGACCGATGTCCTGCCCTTCGGCCCACTCCGCCCACATCACCGTGACGACGTAATCTTCCAGCTTGCCGGCGTCCTCGGCAGCGAAGGACACGAGTCCGGCGGGCGTTGGATCCGTCGTGATCGGCGGTGGCGCGAAGGGAATGCCGAGGCGCTTACACCACCGCGCGACGTCCTGGCGCGTAAGCGGTACCTTGACCTTGGCGCGCTCCGGTGCCGAGCGTCCGTCCCAGCCTCCCAGCGATCGCCATTCGACCTCGATATCGTAGGCTCGAAGCCGCTCGAACAGAGAACGGGAGACGAGATAGCAGTATGGGCTGCGGAAGTTGAAGAAGACCTTTAGCTGGGTGTGGTTCATCGTGGTATGACCTTTCGATTTTGTGCGATCTCGTAGCGGTATTTTATATTGGATGATTCGGATGATGGGCACCTTATCGGGCAGCGGGAAATATTCGCCTGCGATCGGATTTCGTTGCAGGCGGGCACGAGAGGGTGCGCGATTGCCAAACACGCTTTGGAGCTCGGATCGTCAGTTTCGTCGAGGCGCGGATATACTGCCGCATTCGTGAACTGGAAACCGGGGGCGCGGATGGTACGCGATTGTTTTACATGAATACGGTGGGCGAAGAGCTTGCGCTCAAAAGCGAACGCTCGAAGTGGTGACTCGATGACTCGGGCAGGGGCTTTATCGAGGGCGCAGACCACGGGTGGCCGCCTGGTCGTCGATGCTCTGCTGATGCACGAAGTCGACACCTTGTTCTGCGTACCCGGCGAAAGCTATCTGCCCGTACTCGATGCGCTGTACGACGAGAAGGAGCGCGTGCGCCTCGTCTCTTGCCGTCACGAAAGCGGCGCCGCCATGATGGCCGCCGCGCAAGCACAGCTCACAGGGAGGCCCGGCGCGTGTTTTGTTACGCGGGGACCCGGCGCGACGAATGCTTCGATCGCCTTGCATATCGCGCGTCAGGCGTCGATACCGATGGTACTGGGCGTCGGTCAGGTGGCACGCGCTGACCTCGGCCGCGACGCCTTTCAGGAAGTCGATTTCGAAGCGTTCTTTGCACCGCTGGTGAAGCATGTGGAGCAGGTCAACCGTGCGGAAGCCATTCCGGGCGCGTTCGCCCGCGCTTTTCACCAGGCGCAGAGCGGCCGGCCGGGTCCGGTCGTGCTCGTGTTTCCGGAAGACGTCCTCGGCGATGAGGTCGAAGCGGCGGCGGAAACGCCGCAATGCCTGGTGCGTCATGGACTCATGCAAACGGAACTCCGCGATATTGAAAACCGTTTGAACGGCGCCGAACGTCCCCTCGTCATCCTTGGCGGCGGGACCTTGGACGACGCCGCGATTCAGAATGTCGAACAATTTGCGCGCCGCAACGCATTACCCGTCTGCGTGTCTTTTCGCCGCCAGGATCATTTCGACAATACGCATCCGTCATACGCCGGCTATCTTGGTCTCAATGCGCATGCCGATCTGTGGAGGTTTGCGGAACAATCCGATTGCCTGGTCGTACTGGGCGCCCGTCTCGACGCGCCGACGACGCGTGGCTATACGGTGTTAAGAAGCGGCGGATCCAGAGTGCTCGTACAGATCTATCCAAACCGCGCCGAACTCGGCCTCAACTACGACACCGATTTAAGCCTGTGCGCCGACGTCGCTGCCGTCGCGGCGGCGCTTAGCTCGATTGAACTTGAAGACGGGGAAAGCCGTAAAGCCTGGTGTAAACGCCTGCGCGAGGCATACGTGACAGCGTCGAAACCGCCCACGACTGACGCGAAGCTCGATCCGGGCCGGGTCATGTCGAGCCTCAACGCACGCTTGCCGGGCGATGCCATCGTTACGCTCGACGCAGGAAATTTCACGCTGTGGCCGCAACGCTACCGTGAATATCGCCGCCCGGGCCGCCTGCTCGCGCCGATCAACGGTGCGATGGGCTATGGGGTGCCGGCAGCCATTGGCGCGTCGCTGGCATTGCCCGGCCGCAGAGTGGTGGGTTTCGTCGGCGATGGCGGTATGCTGATGACGGGGATGGAACTTGCGACGGCCGCCAAATACGGTGCGACGCCACTCATACTCGTATTTAATAACGGTAAATACGGCACAATAGAAGCACATCAGGACCGCTGCTATCCCGGGCGGCGCATCGGCAACGATCTTGTGAATCCCGATTTCGCGGCGTTCGCGCGATCATTCGGCCTTTTCGGCGCGCGGGTCGAAGCCAATGACGGTTTCGACGATACTCTGGACAAGGCGATGGCCGCGAAGACCGCGGCAGTTATCGAACTCGTGCTCGATCAGGATTAGAACCTATCTCAAAATTATCTACGTGTGCGCCTAAGGCCATTTTTGCGCATTTTAAGGTGCGAGGAGCGTGGCAAAATAAGCTAAATGAGTGACGAGCGACGCCGATATGCGCGAAAATCACCATAGCCCCCGGGTCGCGCCGTGAAAGCGCGCTTGCTTCGTTACAGCGCTTGTAAATAGAACCGCTATGTCCTGCGCACTGCGCTTCGCCATCGCACTTTCAGGACACAAGGCAGAGGCGGATAATATGTAGATAGGTTCTAGCCTTCGAGCGGAACCGATCGATCGATAACAGAATAGCCGGCCTATTGCACGAAGGCGTTCGCAGCGCTTAGAGAAGTTGTTGAGCAAACAGGTGATAAAAAAATGATCGAAGCGCTGAGTTCCGCCAAGCTTCCGACCCCCCGTTTCCGCTACAGTCCATTGGTCAAGGCAGGGCCGTATTACAAGACCGCCGGCATGATTGCGCTCGACAAAACCTCGGGTCAGCTCGAACCCGGGGGCGCCGGGCCGCAGACCGTCAAGATCCTGAAGAACCTCATAACCGCTCTACCGGATTTCGGTCTGTCGTTAGACGACATGGTGTCGGCGCGTATCTTCACCACCGAGTTCGACAATTTCCCGGCGATCAACGCGGCATGGGAATCGGTGTTCACGGCCGAAGGTCACCTGCCGGCGAGAACGGCGGTGGGCGTGAACGCACTGCCGCTCCACGCCGCCGTGGAGATGGAATTCAGCTTCTACAAGGAAAGCTGAAGGCGGTGACGCTTACCCCGTCGCTCGTGCCATCAGCAACACCTAAGCAATCGTTCGCCAGATAGATTTACTCTCTAGCCAAGGAGCGTCTTCAGAATGTAGTAGAAAAGTATGGCGAGGCAAGCGCCGGCCGGGAGAGTGACGATCCACGAAACGAAGATCGTGCGTACTATTTGCAGATTGATGGCCGCGATGCCGCGCGCGAGCCCCACCCCGAGAACGGCACCAACGAGCGTATGCGTGGTGGAAATCGGTAAGCCGGTGCCGGAAGCGAGCACCACGGTGCCGGCCGCGGCCAGGGTAGCGGCGAAGCCGTGGCTGGGGGTGAGCGCGGTTATTCCCGAACCGACGGTCGCCATCACCTTGTGTCCTAACATGGCGAGGCCGAACACGATACCGACTGCTCCGATCAATATGATCCATAGCGGGAGGCCGGATTGCTGGGTGACGTTACCGCCACTTTGGACCACGCTCACGACGGCAGCGACCGGACCGATCGCATTGGCGACGTCGTTGGAGCCGTGCGCAAACGCCATCGAGCACGCGGTGATCATCATCAACACCGCGAACACCTTCTCCACGTTCGCAAAGTGAAACTCGCGGTCGGCAGCGGGATCCAACTGAATGCGAGCTACCATCAGCGCGCCAATCCCCATGGTCAGCAGCCCGAAAAGCGCGGCCATGCCGTAACTCGCTCCTGTCGAAATGGGCAGCCCAACGTGTTTAAACCCTTTGAGCAGGGTCACCAGCGCGATGATGAACCCGACCAGGAAGATATAAAGGGGCACGTATCGCTTGGCGTTGCGGAACGGGTCGTCGGTATCCAGTATCAAGCGCCGTACCGAGGCGAACAACGCAAAGGAAATGGCGGCCGCCAGGATCGGCGACACTACCCAACTCATGACGATGTACCCCACCTTTCCCCAGTTGACCGCGTCAATACCGATACCGGTGACCGCGAAGCCCACGATGGCACCGACGATGGAGTGGGTTGTCGACACCGGCCAGCCGAAATAGGACGCGACCAGGAGCCAGGTCCCCGCCGCGAGCAGCGACGCGAGCATGCCGTAGACGAGTAGATCGGGGGTCCCCGACAATAGTCCCGCGTCGAAGATCCCCTTGCGTATGGTGGCCGTCACCTCGCCGCCGGCCAGCACTGCGCCGCTAAACTCGAACACCGCAGCGATGATAACCGCCTGTCTGACGGTCAGGGCGCCCGAGCCAACGGAGGTTCCCATGGCATTCGCGACGTCGTTGGCCCCGATGCCCAATGCCATGAACAGGCCGAACAGACCCGCCAACACGAGATAGAGGATCTCGTGTTCCACTTTATGGACTATTTAGCGAGCATCAGTTGCAGGCGACTGCCGACGCGCTGCGCGCGGTCCCCAAGATCACCTGTCCAATCGATGAGTCGGTAGAGGAACATCACATCGATCGGGGGGAGATTGCGTTCGATTGCGAACAGGGCTGTGCGAATTTCGACCTGTATCAGGTCCGTATCCTTTTCGATCCGGTCCAGCTCGGTGATGAGTCCCTGTACTTGCTCTACTTCCGAACCTCTGAAACCGGTTTCCACCAGTTCGTCGAGTTCGTTGATGGCTTTTTGCGCCTGCGCGCAGGCGTCGATACTCCGCGTCACGAAATCCAGGTACCGCCGTCCGAACTCGTCGGGCAGTGACATCTTGCGACCGCGAATCAGTCCCGCGATGTCCTTGGCGCAATTGGCGATCTTATCCTGCATCGTGAGCACTTCGAGGAGATCGCGCCGCTCCACGGGGAGAAACAGTGTGCGCGGCAGATTCAGTCTCAGATCACGCTTGAGATCGTCCGCCTCGTTCTCGAGCTTCGCGATCTTCTCTTGCGCCGCGTCGATGGCATTTTCGTCGCGAGCGATCACGGCCTTGAATAGTGGCAATAGCTCTCGTGCGCATTCAAGCACCTTCGCCATGTGTAGCTGAAGCGGGCGGACCGGTGAGGTACCGAACAGCTTGAGGATCGGGTTGTAATGAGCCATAACGTGATTTTTTTCAGTAATTGTTCAGTCTTTGCAGTCGGAAAGGATGCCCGCCCTGGCTATGGTAGGTTACCTGCAAAAGGATGCCAGCGCATCCTACCTGAGGATCATACAGTGAGTCTCGATTACCCGCCTGCCGAACTGCGCGTATTGCTCAAGCAAGCTGCCGAGATCGCGGCCGAATTGTACGACGACGTCGATACCAAACCCCCGTTCCATACGCAGTCCCCGTCCGCTGTCCGGCTAGCCTTCGACGAACCGCTGCCGCGGCACAAGGCCGACATGAAACAACTGATCAAACGAGTTGCGGGAGACGTCTATGGTGCAGCGACCCTGAATGTAAGCCCGCATTTCTTCGCCTACGTATTGTCGGGCGGCACACACGCCGGCATCATCGCGGAGCTGCTGGGAGCAGCGCTGAACCAGACGGCGGCAAAGTGGCATCTAGGCGCGTCGGCCACCGAGATTGAAAGGGTGGTGATCCGGTGGATAGCGGAATTCATCGGTTTTCCGTTGGACGCGGGGGGTACACTCGTCAGCGGCGGCAGTATGGCCAATCTCACCGCACTCGCCGCGGCCCGCGCGCATCGCGCGCCCTTTGACGTCCGCGTAAAAGGGGCGGCGGCCGGTCCGCCATTGACCGTATACGTTTCAGCGGCCGGGCACTCCTGCCTCGACAAAGCGGTGGAAATGCTGGGCCTGGGCACTGAGCACTTGCGCAAGGTTCCGGTCGGTGAGGACGACACCATTGACCTCGATGCACTGACCCGGATGCTCACGGCGGATCGCGTCGCGGGAAAACATCCGATCTGCGTCGTGGGTAACGGCGGCACGGTCAATTCGGGTGCGGTCGATCCCCTGAATGCGTTGGCCGATCTCTGCGAGTGCGAGGCGCTTTGGCTCCACGTAGATGCCGCCTACGGCGGACCGGCGGCGGCGACGCCGAGCGCCGGTCACCTTTTCCGAGGACTCGAGCGGGCGGATTCGGTTGCGCTGGACCCGCACAAATGGCTGTACGTCCCGCTAGACGTGGGCTGCATCCTCGTGCGTGAAGCCGAAGCGCTCACGGCGACCTTCGGCGTGGACGCGCCCTACCTGCAACAACCCGGCGACGGCAAAGAACGCTTTGACCTGATGGATTCGACCTTCCAGTTGACCCGCAGCTTCCGTGCCCTGAAGACGTGGATGACGTTCAAGGCCTACGGCGCGGACGCCCTGCGCGATGCGATCGAAGACAATATTACCGTCATGAAGCACCTTGCGAGCCTGATCGAGACAGCCGAGGATTTCGAATTGATGGCGTCGCCGGGATTGTCGGTCGTGTGTTTCCGTTATCGGCCGGCTAGGGATGAAGTCAGCGAGCAGTCACTCGACACATTGAACCGGGAATTGCTTGCACGCACTGAAACAGACGCGCGAATCTTCGTCGCCGGAACCATGGTGCGTGGTCGTTTCGCTGTCCGCGCTTGTTGCGTCAATCACCGCACCGAAGCGTGCCACGTGGAGCGTCTCCTCGAGGTGTTGCGCGAACTCGGAGAAACTGCCGTAAATACGGCTCGATTTTCATTAAGATAGGATGGATGTCGGATCCCGGAGGCCAGGATGGCGTCGAGGCATCAACGTGTTGGTTGGAGGTGCATCATGCAGAAAATTCCATTGGCTTTGGTTTTCTTATTCGTACTGACGTGTCTGGTGCCAACGACGCTTTTGGCCAATGCCTTCGACGATTCTTTCTATCCGTATCGGGACGGGGTGCCGACGTTTCCCGGGCTCGAACCGGGCATGGTGATCAACGAGGCGAATGTCGACGAGTTCTAGGAGAACCTCGACAGTGCAATGTTCCGGTTTATCAAGAAGGGATGGTACGACATCGATGTCATCGAGACTTCGCCCTTTCTATTGCACCCGAATTATATCGAAGCGAGCCGCGCCAACATCGGCAACATAAGCTTTGACGAGCATGGCAGTCTGACCGGATACACGTCGGGCCGCGCCTTTCCAGATGATCCGAGTTCCGACGATCCGCAGGCGGGCCTCAAGCTGGTGTGGAATTACCAGTATGGCTTCAACGCCGGCGACAGCGAGACCATTCATCCGTTCTGGTGGACCTACCGGAACATAAAGACGGGTAAAGCCGAAAGAGTGCTGAAATTTGAATGGCATTTCATGAACTGGATGCCCCGGGTGGTGTTCGATCCCAAACCTGCGTTCGGCACCAACACCGCCGGCATTTACCGCTCGGGTTACAGCCGCGTGCTGGAACCGTTTGATCTGAAGGATACCCAGCTTCTGATCCACCGCTACAAGGACGACCTGCGGCGCGACGACGCCTGGCTATATCTGGGATTTCAGCGCCGCGTCCGCCGCCTGGCGACGGGCCAGCGCACCGACGCCTTTCTCGGCACCGACACCACGATCGCGTATTTCGAGGGTTATAACGGCCGCATCTCAGACTACAACTGGGAATGCGGCGGCACCAGGAATCTGCTCGCGCCTTTTTACAAGCACAACGAGATCGAACTCGAACCCGAGGCGCCCAACACGCCGGACGGCTTCAAGTTCGCCAAGAACAAGGGCGCGGGTGTGCCCGCGGAAACCATGGCGGGTCTGGTCGACGAGCAATCAGAGCACTGCACTTCGCTGTAGTTTCGCAGCATCATCAATTCCGGGCAGAAGCAGCCGCCGGTGTTCTCGGTGCAGAATATGCGGAAGCAGGGCGAGTAACTAGAACCCATCTCAGCACAAGGCCGGCACTGTTCCCCTTCATTCAACGGCGGCGGCCGCACGCAAGTTTGCAATCTCGGCCTCGGAGCGGCCGAGCTCGGCGAGTATTTGATCGGTATGCTGCCCCAACATCGGTGAAAGATAACGGATTTCGGACGGCGTGCGCCCAAACCTGGCAGGCGGGTTCGGTAGCCGCAGCGTGCCGCCGTGCTCGTGCTCCATCTCCCTGATAGAGTTTCGGTGGCGAATCTGTGGGTCGTCAGCCACTTCGTCCAGGGAGTTGACCTTGGCAAAGGGGACTTCTTCCGCGTCTAATCGCCGGCAGATTTCGTCCGTTCGCCATTTGCCCAGTTCAGTATCCAGAATATCGCTGAGTTTGTCGATGTTTTTCAACCGTGACGCCAGCGTCGCGAATTTCGGATCGAGACCGAGCTCTTCCCGGTTGATTGCGCGGCACATCGCACACCATTCCACGTTCGATACCGTTAAATATGTGATGTAGCCGTCCATCGTTTTGGTTACGCGATAAATATCACTGAGCCGGGGCATGGGCTCGATTCCGTCGCCAAGAAAGGTGTGGTTCCACATGCCATCCGGCCACAGGAAAGACAGCCCGGCGTCGAGCATCGCAACTTCTACGTGTTGGCCGCCGCTGCCGCGCTCGCGTGCGAACAGCGCGGCCGTAATCGCCTGTGACGCAGTCAGAGCGGTCGCTTTGTCGCATACGATATTTTTGACCAGATTGGGCGTTTCCGATCGTGCAACCGTTTGCGTACTCACGTACCCGGTGATCCCCTGTATGACTGGATCGTAGACGCGGCGATTGGAATACGGGCCGTCTGCGCCAAAGCCGTTGATCGAAACGTAGATCAAATCGGCATTGAGTTCCGACAAGACCTTGTAACCTAGATCCATGCGTTCCATCGCGCCCGGCCTGAAATTCTCGACCAGAACGTCCGCGGTCTTTACCAAATCGAACATCACCTCTTTTGCCGACGCCTGATGCAGGTCGAGAACGATCGAACGCTTATTGCGGTTCAACACGGTAAACAAGGCCGAAACCCCGCCGCGCTGCGACCCAGCCTGACGGGCTATATCGCCTTCGTGGGGTTGTTCGACTTTGATGACATCCGCGCCTTGATCCGCAAGCATCTGCACGGCCATCGGTCCCGACACGACATTTGATAGATCGAGTATACGAATTCCTTGAAGTGGCCCGGGCATGGGTGCTCCCTCTCGGCGAGATTATTCTTCCAGAATCACCAAGCGTATCACGTTGCCGGCTCCGATCCTGCCGTGCAACGATCTCAAAGAGTAAAACGTTTGTTTTGAGTACATTGTTTTTTAAAACTCATTTGTAATCGCGATAGGATTAGTCTAACTCTGCCAATAACGCCTTCGCCTCTTGCAGATCTTTGGTGTCGAAGCCTTCAGTGAAAGAGTTGTAAATCTCGGAGAGGCACTGCCGCGCTTCGACGCGCTTTTCTTGACGCCGCCACAACTGCGCAAGGCTTATGACGGTCCGCAGTTCAAGCGATTTTGCGCTTTGCCGTCGCGCGATTTGCAGGCTTTTTTGGAAACATGCTTCCGCTTCCCGTCGCGCCGGGGAGGTCATCTGCTCTGTATGTGACTGCAAGATCAACTCACCCTTAAGCCGATGGAGCTCTGCTTCATACCACGCGTCGCCCCGGCGCATGCTGATTTCCAATGCTTCGTCCAATAGGGCCAGACCGTCTTCTTCGGTGCCCGATTGTCGGTGCACCTCGGCCAATTGGGCGAGATAAAAGGGTAGTCGAACCTCTAATCCGGAGGCTTTGTAGTTCTCCAAGCCTTTCGTCATCTGCGCTATACTTTTTTCATGTTGTTTCTGCTCGGCGAGTTGCCGCCCTTGCAGAATGGATCCCCAGGCTATTAATTGCGCGAACCCAAACTCGATAGAGCGCGCAATAGCGGCCCGTGCCTGGGCATCCGCCGCCTGCATGTCGCCTTCCAGGGTATGAAATATTGCTGCCATGATCAGGGCCCATGCGAGCGTGTAGGGATGCCCCAGTTCATGGGCCAGCTTCAAGCTTTTGGCAAGGGCATGGCGTGCCTGGTCTGGATACCCAACCAACCACAAGCTCAGCGCATCATAGGCGTGCCCGATCACCCCCACGTCCAGCCCGCCGACGGATACCAGGGAATGATCGCGCGAGACGTCGTAATACTCGAGTCCCTCACGGGTATGTTCGCGCGTCGCTGCCAATTCCCCGCGGTAGAATTGCGTAATCGCCGTCGCTAAATGGCCCTGCAGGAGGAGGGTTGGATCGTCTGCATCGCGCGCCAGGTCGAGCAGTTGGTCGGCGAGACCCTGCGCGTCTGTCAATCGCGTTTTTCCGCTGAGATGAAATACCCACAGGCTCGCCAGCACGCTGTAAAGCTGCTGTGTCTCCCCCAGGTGCACACACAGCTCACGCGCACGATTGAACACGCGCTCGACGTCCGGTGAGCCCCAGCCCCTGGTGATCATCAAGGGCGCCCCCAGCGCTTTTATCATCGCGAGTTCTTGTTGCATGTACGGCGGTGTTGCGGGCGAAGCCGCGAGTATTTCCAGGCCCTTGGTGAAATGGCCGACCGCTTCGGCGTTGTCCGACCGTTGAGTAGCCCGTTCACCGGCTTGCAACCAGTAAGGAATAGCCTGCTCGATGCGCCCGCCCTCCGTGTAATGATGCGCCACGACTTCGGGCTGCGCCGCCACTAATTCAGGAAATTTTTTTTCGAACAGTGCCGAGATTTGCCGGTGATAGTGTTGCCGCACACTACGCAATAACGATTCATAGGCGGCGTCTTGAATCAGCGCGTGCCGGAAGAAGTATGTCGCCCGCGGCGGTTGGCCTTGTTGATAAAGTAACTCCGCTTCCACTAATTGCTCCAACCGATCGAGCAACTCCGCATCGTCTACGCTCGTTAACGCCGCAAGCATCTCGTAGGTGAATTCACGCCCGAGCACGGCGCCTAACTGCGCCACTTCACGCACTTCGGGCCGGCGATCCAAGCGCGCCATGAGCATGTCCTGCAGGGTCGCCGGGATCTCCAAGGACGGCAAGCTTGGCGTCGTAAGTTCGTAACGATCGTCTACGGCGCGAATAAAGTCCGATTCCAAGACCGCTTTGGTCATTTCCTCGACGAACAAGGGCACGCCATCGGTCTTACTGACCACCTCTTCCACCACACGCGTAGGCAAGGTCTTACCGCCGGACAGATAGGTGATCATCACCTCCACTTGCGACGGCTCCAAACGGTCGAGGGTAATCGAAGTTACGTGCGAGCCGCGCAGCCACGGCGACGAAAACTCTGGTCGGAAGGTCAATACATTGAAGACGGGAACCGTCGGCGTCTGTTCAATCGAAAGTTCAAGCAATTCCAGGGTCGAGGGGTCCGCGAGGTGTACATCTTCCCACAGTAGCAGCATCGGGCGGCGTTTTGCCGCGCTCACAATCCATGCGGCGAGGGCTTCATGCATGCGCTGGCGCTGTTGCTCAGGGCCCAAGTTGAGCGGCGGATAACGCTTGCCCGCAATGGGTATCGACAGTAGATCCGCAAACAGCGGAATCACTTCTTCGTTATCGAACGGGTGGAACCGTCCCAATAAGCGTTCGAGTTTTTCCAGCTTCTGATCCGCCGGCTCGTCCGGCTCGAACCGGAACATGCGCGCCAAGTTCTTGATGACGGGGTAGAGCGCGCTATTCTGGTGATAGGGCGAACAATGAAAGGTAAGGCGCGTGCACCCCTCTCGGACCACGTGCGTCGCTATAGCGCGCACGAGGGCAGTTTTACCGGTGCCCGCCTCGCCGCTGATCGAAACTGTATGCCCGCGTCCGGTCTTGCTCTGCTTCCAGCACCGCAGCAATATTCCTAATTCATCGTGCCGACCGACCAGGATCTGCCCTGCATGTGCCGGGCTGCTGCTGTCATCGTCGTCACCTTCGTCGAGCACGCGCACCACGCGAGACGTCTCGAGCGCCTCCGCCACGCCGTCAAATTTCTGGGTACCGAGTTCTTCCAGCACGACCAGGCGGTCCAGCAAGCGCGTCGTGGCGATGCTGGCAACCACCGTATTCGGCGCCGCCGAGGCTTGTATGCGCGCCGCGACATTCGGGGTTTCGCCGAGCGCCAACTGCTCGCGCCGGGCGCCGCCGCCCATCTCGCCGACGACCACGAGTCCAGTATGAATACCAACGCGTACCGCGAGGTGCCGATCCGCGTCTGCCCCCTGGTACGGAATACGCGTTTTCTTGATCACCTTGACGATCTCGAGTCCCGCGTGGACCGCGCGGCGCGCGTCGTCTTCATGGGCATAGGGATAGCCGAAATACACCAGCAGTCCATCGCCCAGGTATTGAGCGATATAGCCACCGTCGCGGCTGATGATTTCAGCGGCGGCCTTCTGATAGCCGCGCACGACATTGCGCAGATCTTCCGGATCGAGCTGTTGCGACAGTGCGGTCGACCCAACCAGATCACAGAACATGACCGTGAGGTGGCGCCTCTCGGCCATGGTGTCTATGTCGTCTGGATACGGATCGTCGCCTACGACAAACGATGGGCGCGAACGCAATGCGGAATGTGGTGCCTCCGCAGACAGCTCGGGTTTGGGCCCCGCCCACACGAGCATCTTGCCATCCTTGTCGACCGCGAGTTCCCTTATCTCGATGAGTTCGAGCTTGAGCGCTTCGAGAACTTCATCGTTAAGCTCGAACTCGAGTTTGAGCGCTCGATATGAAACCCGTCCCTCGCGCTCAATCCACGCAGCGGCATCCGCGACGACTTGAGAAAACCTCATACACCTCCTCCGGAGCCGCTTAGTGTAGGCGTTGTTCGTCGTCTACGCTGAGGTTGTGGCAAATATTATCGGCTGTCCTACGCAGGATAGGTGCGTCCAGGTGAGGGCCACTACCGCCTTCGTACGACAGGCGGGCAAGCACGGCGAAAAAAACAGCGCGAATGATCGACAGTTGTTACGGCCCTCTATCATTCCAGTCACCGGCCACGATCGCGCGATAGTCGACTGGCTCGTAGGGTGAGAACAGCTCTTTCAGGGGCGCGAGTAGTCCTCGCTTGCGCAGTGGATCGGCCCCGATTTCCATCATTAGTTCGTCGTGGTAATGCTGTGCGTGCAGAAACAGACGGGCACCGCGTGCCGGGCTGAAAGGCATCCACGATCTTTTCCAAGCCTTCATCTCTTCGATTTCCCGAAGCATGGCTTCTCGCTCCGGCAAGACGACCCGGCCCGCGATCAGTTCGGCCAGCCAGCGCGCCTGCAGACAGTAGGTGAGAACGCTGACGAAGCTAGTGGCGCGGCCAACGAACGCCAGGTTCGGCAGGTCCGGGGACAGTATGTGGCGGTAAAGATAAAAGCCGTCGTCATCCGTACCCAAGGCTGCGCGCGTGTCGGCTGATAAGTATTCGAAATCACTTTTCCACCCGGTCGCCAGGACGACGCAGTCGACCGTAAGTTCGGTGCCATCCTTGAGCGCGACGCCGTCGGGCATGTAGCGGGCAATCTCCGTGCGGTGGGCCGATATACGACCTTCGCGGATTAGCGGATAGAAATCGGGACGCGCCAGCATGAGGGACTCACCGAACGCGTCGATTTCAAACGGTGCCGAAGGAAGCAAATTCTTGCCGTTTGCGATCTTGGTCCCGAGGCGGTGTTGCGCGAAGATGATGCTTTCGAGGATCCGCCAGAATATCCATACCAAGGGCTTACCGATGCTATGCAGCCATCGCTCTACCGGGGTTGCGCGCTGATACAGTGGTATAAACGTACTCGCTAGTCGGCTCAGCGAGCCCCATTTGATCGGTAGGACACGCGCGAGCATACGCGGCACCGGCCAATGGGTCTGTCGAAACACGATGTGAACATCCTTGGCGACCGCCGCCGCTTCAAAAGCAATATCCGCTGCGCTCTTGCCGTATCCGACTATCGCGACGCTTCGCCCTGCCAGAGGGGTCCGAGTCTTGATCTCTGAATTGTGCAGAATCACGCCCGGATATTCCGCCTCGCCAGGGAAGGACGGCATATTGGCAACGTTGGAATAGAGACCTGTCGCGATCACCACGAGGTCGAAGTCTTCGCTCTGGCTTCCGGCATCGCCGTTTATGGTCAAGGTCCAGCCCGGTTTACCGGTGGAACCGCGCTCCAAGCTTGTCACAGGCGAATTGAAGCGGATGCTAGCTCGGAAATTGAAGTGGTCGACATAGTCCTCCAGGTATTGCTGAAAGATGGGTCCCGGCGTGAAGCTCGGCACGTCCTCGGGCAGCGGCCAGTCCGGAAACTGATAGAGTTCTTTGGGCGCCTGCACACCGAAGTTGGAATAACCGTCGGCCCAGACGCCACCCAGGCGGTCGCTTCGCTCGAACAGAACGCAGTCCAACCCTTCCGCAATAAGAGTTTTTGCCGTGGCGAGCCCGGCGACTCCGGTCCCGATGATCCCGACACGCTTCACGTCTTTCATATCCATCCGTCGGTTCACGCAAACGCCATCAGTCGGGCGCGGGTACGGTTGCAAACAATTCGCTCAGGCCGTATTCCGCTTTGGAATCAAGCGGACGGTTAAGCTGCCGACGGCCCCGACCAGCCAAAAAGCTAGGACATAGGATCCAAAAATGGTCCACAAAACGAAGGTCCATACGGCGTATTGAAGACCACGGACATCGATACCCGGGGCGCCAGCGGCCGAAGCGCGCGCCGAGATCTTCCGATAGAGATAGACCCCGTGAAGACACCCGAGGACCGCCCCGAATGCGCTTCCAATCCAAAAAAATAAATCCATGATCGAGCCTTTTTCTTCCATTCGGGCAAGCTTCTACAGCTTGACCATTCTTATTGCAATTAACGAGAATTTAAAGGGGTCGGTGACAAATGGACCTTACATTCTCATTCATCGACCCTTTCGACGACTCCCTCGGCACGGCCTTTCTCTTTTTGCCAGCCCAATAGAAAGACTTAAGGCTTTCTGCATCTACGCCTTGAAGCGGCCATCATTAATCGGCATGGAACACCACGCGGCGGTACGAATGGCATGCACAGCAACGTCGTAGCGCGTACAACCATCGCCAAAACAGTGCAGATTGAACGCGTAGTCTTGCGGGGCGAAAAACAGGTTTCCCGATTATTGCCGCGTCGGATAACGTGACACGGCACACCGGGTAGGTACATCCGGGGGGTTCTTGGTACCGCGACTCTTTTCGCGTAAAAGTCCATCCTGGACCGTGTCCAAAGACTGGCATGGCGGAAAATCAACGTGAAGGATTTTCAGTTGTCACCGACCCCATGATTCTAAGTCACTTATCAGGATACGAAGCTCCACCTCAGGATGGGCTTTTCTTTTGGCGACGATGACCGCCCATGGTTAGGGTTATCGATCACCCGCCTCAACGTTGTCGCACACCCGCGCCCCCGTGCCGCTACGGGTGTCCAATAACCCTAACCAATAGGTACCATCACTCGTATAATTCCGAGAGCCGGAGCTTCCCTGGGCCCACATTTACAATGGCGAGTGTTTAGGGCTTATTGTGTCGACAAACTGCGCTGCGGTCGTCGGAAGCGAGGTGCGCCGAAAGACCAATCGTCCAGCGTGTTCCAAAAATTCCATAATCCTTTCGAATATCAGTGAACATAAACTTATGGACCTGATCCTTCATCACTATGACTTCTCGAATTTTTCCGAGAAAGTCCGGCTCGTCCTGGGGCTGAAGGATCTCGAGTGGTTTTCCGTCGAGATTCCGGCCTATCCTCCGAAAACCGATTACCTCCCACTGACCGGCGGATACCGGCGCACCCCGGCCTTGCAGATAGGCGCCGATGTTTATTGTGATACCGCGCTCATCGTCAAGGTCCTGGATTCAATCAAGCCGCAAGCGCCGCTTTATCCGGGTCCGGATCCGGTGAGGGCGCAGGCGCTCTGCGAGACCCTTGCCGAGTGGGCCGAATCGCGGCTGCTGTGGCCTGTAGCCCTGTACGCCTCGGGTTTCAACGCACGGCGGTTTCCGGAGGCCTTTCATCGGGATCGCGCGGCGCTCCACGGCAAGCCCGCACCGACCATCGAGCAGGTCGAAGCCTCCGCGCCCAAATACCGGGCGCAAATGTGGCCGCAGCTCGAGCGCATCGAGGACTTGCTGTCCGCGGGCAATGACTATGTCCTGGGCGATGCCGTAAGCCTCGCGGACATCGTCATCTACGAAGCGCCCTGGTTTCTCGATACGATGGGCGGGCATTGCGAGGGTTTAGATCGGCTGCCGACGACGCGCACGTGGATGGAGCGCGTGCGCAGTCTGGGCCATGGCCGTCCGATTGATCTATCCGCGCAGGCGGCGCTCGACCGGGCGCGCGCGGCGGAACCGCTCGCGATCGATAAACCGGACTACCAGGCCCCCGAAGGCGTTGCGGTCGGTGAGGAAGTAATCGTCGAGCCGCTGGGCGAACGATCGCCAGCGTCCGGCATCCTGGCATTCATCGATGAACGCCGTGTGTCCATTCGCGTCTCCAACGATCGCGTAGACGAGGTCTGCGTGCATTTCCCGCGTCTCGGCTATCGCGTCAGACGGCGTAAACGATAGGCAATCGTTATTCTTGACGCGGTGACAATCGGTGCCGTATTGGCGGTACTCTTTACCGCGACCCTGGTTCACGCATCCCTCGGGTTCGGGACCGCATTGGTGTCCATGCCATTGCTGGTCATTTTGCTGGGATTACAGGTTGCGACACCCCTGGTGGGGCTGGCGGCTGCCGTCACCGTCACCGTAGTACTCGGGCGCGAATGGCGCAACATGGACGTGCGCTCCGCCTGGCAGTTAATCGTGGCCTCGCTCGTCGGCATTCCAATCGGACTTTTATTGTTGCGGGCTGCGCCCGAATACCTGGTAAAGACGATTCTCGGCCTGACGCTGGTCGGCTATGGAATTTACAACTTAGGGAAACCCGAATTACCGAAAATCCGCCCCGGCCGCTGGGCCTATCTATTCGGCTTTGCGGCGGGGGTGCTAGGCGGTGCCTACAACACCAACGGACCGCCTATCGTGCTCTACGGCGCACTCAGGAAATGGTCCGTACAGGAATTTCGCGCCACCGTGCAGGGTTATTTTTTCCCCACCGCGGTGCTGATTTGTGGGGGACATGCCGCCGCTGGGTTGTGGTCCGCCGAGGTATTCAAGCTGTTCGCCTTTGCCCTGCCAGTCGTGTTGCTCGGCAACATCGTCGGTATCCGGCTCGGCCGGCGAATTCCGGCCGAGCTGTTTACGCGGGTTCTGCATGCGGCACTGGTTGCGTTGGGCCTGTTGATGTTCGTTTAGACGGTACCTCCGGCCGAAGCGGTAGTTACGCTATTCGCCCGCAAGCGGGCGAATCAAGAACTACGCGATATCACCGTTTGCTCAGACGTGAAACTCCACCACAGCGCCGCCCGTGCCATACAGCGGCCCGTAGCCATGAACGGTCGCTTTGTTGAGGTGTTTACCGAGGCCGCCCAGGACAAATGCAAAATGTTTGAAGCCCATGTCGACGCGGGCTTGTTGTGCGTACTGCGGGCAGGCTTCGATCAAGGCGTCAACGTCACCGCGCTCCATGAGATCGAGAACCTTCCGGTTCCACGCGTCCTCGCCGTCTGCGGCGATGCGGTCGTCTTCGATGTCGATGATCTCCCGGAAGGTGGAGCCCGAAAGACCGCCGACGCCGACGACAGCGATCCGGCGGCCGAGGGCTTCCGCCCGCTCGGCGATGATGCTTCCGAGCGCCCGGGTCATGTCCCAATCGTGGTAGACGTTGTTGGACGTGATGGCCATTGGCCGCGCCGAATCCGCGTTCAGGAAGTTCGCCGCGATGATGGTACCGGTGTCGACCGGAAAGGCGTCGTAGTCAACACCTTTCGAGCGGATATTGATCGTGGGCGTCGCGGCGATGACCGCCTCGGTCAACTCGGTGTCGATGGTAATGTCGTAGGGCAACTCGCCGTATTCGTGCCAGTTCTCATCCACGTGCTGACCATTGATATGGGGACGCATCTGCCATAATTGATCGAGTACGGCAATCCACTGCGTCGAATAGACGGCGATCGTGTCCGGGTTTGATTGCGCGAGCGAATCGCCGGCTTTTTCCATCGCCAAGGCCAGGGCGCCCCAGGGCGGATTGTCCCTCTGTACGTACGGCAGCGGCGAGCCGGGAATGAGAAAGGCTGATACGACGGTCATGCTCAGCTATCCCTCAGGCGGCCTGAGCGAGGCCGGCCTTGACCAGGTTCCACTCCATAACCGCGTTACCGGTCCCGATAACCGTACCGTAGCCGTGCAGTTCCCCGGGCAGTTCCGGGTAGTCCATCGCGGAGAACATCCAGGTGAACGCACCTGATTTCACTTCCGCGAAAGCCTCCTCGATGAACTGCGGGAGCACCTCGAAGGTTTCCTTGATCCGACCGCGTCGTAAGAGATCGATGATGCGCATGTCCCACAAGTAGCCTTCCATATTCTCGGGATGCTCTTGCGACATGTCTTCGGGCGGCTCCGGTTCCTTGCTGAAGTGGTAGTGGCACAGCGTATTCGATGCCAGCACGACGGCGCGCCGCCCGGTCGCCTCGATCGCCTTGCGGGTTGCCTTGCCCAGCGTATCCATTTCCTCCAGGCCTTCTTCGGTCGTGAGGTAGTAGGGCGAGTTGTTCGCAGAAATACCGACTACCGGAATATCCCACTGCGGGCGGATCATATGCAGGGTCGTAATGGTTCCGTAATCCACGCGGAAATTCGGGTTGCGCATCATCTTGGTGGTGAGCCCCATTTTCGCGCCTTCCTCGCAGCAGGCCTCGGCGAGTTCGACATCGACTTCCAGATCGAAGGTGTAGCGGAAAATATTAGGAAAGATGGGATCGACCGACTTGCCGCCGAGGTTTTTGACCCCGAGAAAATGATGTCCCTGCTGCGTGATCCAGTGCGGCGAGTGCACCAGCAGCACGTCCGGTTTGAGCGCATCCAGCGTTTCGCGCGCGCGCTCGTAGGCCCAGCGCAGGGGTTCCCAGCCACCCCTGGAGCGCGGTTCGTTCTGTGATGGATTCTCCCCGAATACGAGATGCGGTGGATGCGGTGCGAGGTAGCCCGCGATGATCTCTCCCTTGCTCATGCTTATTACCTCCGGTTAAGCCTGAAAATCGTATACCGACAAAGATAACACCCTGGCGGATCGCGCCTAGGAGTTACTTCACGAACCTGCCCTTTATATCTGTTGACCGAGCACCCGCATGTCCAGCTTGGTCGCGCTGACCCTGCCGCTCTGTATCACCATTTCGTCAGTGTCCGGACTGGGATCGATCTGGACGCTGGACAGGCCGTGGTGAAACCGATCGCCGCGCCGCACGAAGCAGCCCTCGTAATAGGTATGGCCTAGGCGCGTGACGACGATATCCGAGATGCGCGACTGCGTAAACGGGAAATTGACGTTCCATGTCGTCGGCTCGGGATCCTTGATCGAAACCAGGTCGTTCCATACCAGCGGGATCAAATGGTCCGAAAAGGATTTCAGATGCGCCGCGATATCCGCCTTGAAACCGCGCTCCCGATCCCAGTGCTGGAAGTCTTCGGGTTTCAATTCCTGCGACAAAGCAAGTGCCGGAATACCTGCGATGTTCGCCTCAAAGCATGCGCCCACCGTACCGGAGGAAAACATGAAGCCGAGCCCTACGTTCTTGCCGATGTTGACTCCTGAGACCACGATGTCGGGCCGCTGGTCGAGCAGGTCGTAAATCGCCAGGTTGACGCAGTCGGCCGGGGTCCCGGTGACCGACCACGCCGGATAGTCGTGTACGTCGATGTGCTCGGCATAGAGTGGACCGTAACGCGTCATTGACTTGCCTTTCCAACTCTGTTCTTCCGCGGGCACAACGACAGTGAGGTCTCCGAGGCGCGCAAGCGCGTCGATGGTGTGGTGAAACAGGGGCGAGTCGTGGCTGTCGTCGTTGGTCAGCAGGATGTTTGGACGTTTACTGGTCACCAAGAGGCCCTCATAAATTACGGATCCAGCGGCCAGATGGCAGCGGCGGTATCGACAACAAGCTGCCTACTTGATCCCCGCGAAAAGGTATCTTCGGCACCATCTTCTCGTCTTCCTATGGATTGAACAGCGAATTCTTCGTGTTTGTCAGTAAGCCTCGAGCGCGTTGCACCTAGTACAAGCTTACCCCAATCCACAACGCTAATACGACGGACTGAACGGATCACAATGGACACTCAGACTGACGCTTGCGCTACTCTATCGGCCAGATTACCTCGCGGAGACCTGACTATGCCCGACAAGCTCCTGTCAACGACCGTGATCGGCAGCTACCCGCAACCGGGCTGGCTGGTCGACCACGAACTGTTGAAAGAGAAAGTCGTGCCGCGCGTACGCGCGCACGATATCTGGCGCGTCGCGGAGCCTAATCTAGAGGAAGCGCAAAACGATGCCACATTGCTTGCGATCCGCGACCAGGAGCGGGCCGGCATCGACGTCATCACCGACGGTGAAATGCGCCGGGAGAGTTATTCCAATCGCTTCGCGACTTCGCTCGAAGGCATCGACATCGAAGACCCGTTCATCCGCGAGATACGTGGTTACAAGATCCCCATGCCACGCATCGTCGCCCCGCTACGCCGAACGGGGCCGGTCGAGGTCGAGGATCTCCAGTTTCTCAAGCGCAATACGGACCGCCTCGCCAAGATCACGCTGCCGGGGCCGTTCACCCTGAGCAAGCAGGCATCGGATGATTATTATCATGACGAAGAGGCGGTGGCGATGGCTTATGCCGAAGTCGTAAACGCCGAAGCGCGCGATCTCGAAGCCGCCGGCGCGGACGTGATCCAGCTCGACGAACCGTGGCTGCGTGAAGATCCAGACGGCGCCAACCGCTACGGGGTGGCAGCCATTAACCGCGCACTGGAAGGCCTGAAGGTGACGACCGGCATCCACCTCTGCTTTGGATATGGCTTCATCGTCTCGCCCGACAAACCGAAAGCCTACGCGTTCCTGTCCCAGCTTGCCGATTGTGAAGTCAATCAGATCTCGATCGAGGCCGCGCAACCGCACTTGGATCTCGCGGTGCTCGAGGACCTGTCAAATAAGGCGATCGTACTCGGTGTGATCGATCTGTCCACGAATGAAGTCGAAAGTGCGGCAACTCTGGCCGAGCGGATTCGGTGCGCCTTACCGCATGTCGCGCCTGAGCGGCTCGTAGCGGCGCCGGACTGTGGCATGAAATATCTCACACGCGATGCCGCTTTCGGCAAACTGAAAGCATTGGTCGAGGCCGCCGCCCAGGTGCGGCGAGAATTGCTCTAAGAATCCCTAAGGATTTTCCGGCGGCGTAGACTGAGCCGAGCTGCCGAGCCGCGGTCGATCGGGCATGTAATCATCGCCTTGCATGCTGCTGTGTTAAACGAAACCGGTTTCGATTAGGAACTTCGGCACATGTTCGTCGACCCAGCCACCCGCAACGGTTTGTTTCAGGCAGCGCGATTGAGCCCAGGGTGCCCAACGGCATAGCGATCTCAGTCAACGGCGATATCTTGATTGCCAACTTCGGTACCAACTGCTCAGAGGCTATTGTCAACTTAACCGATTTGGGGTTGTATTTAGGGCACGCGAGAGGCTCTAAGTTATTGATTGTTTGTTTCGGTACAGGCTCGTTTCGCCCCAACTTCGAGAAGTTCTGCGTTAAGTTGACGCTACCCGGAGATATCCTTGTAACAATAATACGAACGCCAATACGAACGCCTGGGGAAGTTGCCATGATCGCGATACCTTCTGCACTCGAACTTACGCGAAATCTCGTGCGTATCGACACCCGAAACCCGCCGGGTGACGAAAGCGAATGTGCGAACTATCTGGCCGAGCTTCTGCAGGCTGCGGGGATTGAGGTCGATTCCTACGAATTCGCGGCCGGGCGTACGAGCCTCGTGGCGCGCCTCAAGGGGCGCGGTGACAAAAAGCCGCTGTGTTTTGGTGGGCACATCGATGTCGTACCGCTGGGCTCTAAGCCCTGGACCGTCGACCCCTTTGCGGCCGACATCGTCGACGGCAAGCTTTACGGTCGTGGTACGACCGATATGAAAGGAGGTATATCCGCTTTCGTCTATACGGCGCTCACCCTCGCCGACGAAGGCCGCGAAGGAGCGGCCGACATTGAAATGGCAATCTGTGCGGGCGAAGAGACCGGCTGTGAAGGCTCTTTTCATCTGGCTGAAGTCGGTGCGTTGAGCGAAGCCGGCGCGATCGTGATCGCGGAACCGACATCGAACTATCCTATTCTCGGTCACAAGGGCGCATTGTGGTTGAGGGTCGAGACCAAAGGCATCACCGCCCACGGCTCAATGCCGGAACTGGGGGACAACGCGGTTTACAAGGCGGCGCGCGCGGTAACCCGGCTTGAGGAGTACGGCTTCGACGTCAAGCCGCATGGGCTGCTGGGTAAATCTTCTTTGAACGTCGGTACGTTCGCGGGCGGGCTCAATTTGAACTCAGTTCCGGACAGCGCCTCATTTACGGTCGACATCCGAACCATCCCGGAACACGACCACGGCGCTATTATCGAGGACATAAAGCAACGTCTCGGGGACGAGGTGGCGATCGAATCGATCGTCGACGTCGAAGGTGTACATACCCCGCACACAAACGAATGGATGCAGGAAGTCTATGCGATCATGGAGCCGATTCTACGCGAACGTATCGAGCCGCGCGGCGCACCCTATTTCACTGACGCGTCGGCGCTGACGCCGGCCTACGGGCAGCCGCCTACGGTTATCCTTGGTCCGGGAGAGATGCAGATGGCTCACCAGACCGACGAATACTGCCCGGTCAAGCACATCGAGCAGGCCGCCGAAGCCTACCTGGCGATCGCGCGGCGCTGGCTCGAACTTTGACCCCATGGTTGGGAGCGCGTCTTGTTGACCGGCCTCCCATAGCTCCAATGCCTTTCCTCACGCGCTGACCTACGACAAAAAGAGGCTGAACCGGCCGGCACGATCGATGGCTTTTAGGGTTCGTCGAATCTAACCGAAAGAATATTCGGGGGTATAGGGCGAACAAAGCCAATCCATCGAGTATTCACGCGGAAAGTGAAGACCTCGAGCGAACCTGGAAGCGGCACACGCGCAAGAATGTCCAGACGGCCACACCTCAGGTATTCGTCGAACTTGCGATCAACGTAGGCGGGCAACGCATTGCCCGTAGCCGCCATCGTCTCGGTGAGTTCGGGGTAATGGTGCTCGGCGGGTCGGTAGATACCGCCATCTTTAAGGCGTAGTGAAGGAGGGCGGAGAGGCACCTTTTAGCGACGCATTCTTCGTCGATTGAGGTCCGGCACCAGCAGCCAGGACACCTTCCCCCCGTACACCTCCTTTCCCGCAACTGCGTAGCCTTGATCGCGCGCAAGAGTGCTCAACACGAAGAATTCGGCATCGCGTGTAAACCCCATCGTCGTGATGCATCCGCTCTCCCAGAGGCCGTGCAACTCATCGAACCAGATCGGGGTGAGGTCGCTGGTGAAACCGTGTGCTTTCGCGATGTTTACGGTTGCCGCGGCGAACGCTTCGCGAGCTTCGATGATGCGCGCGTCGTAAACCAGGTGCATCGGCAGGTCCAAACCCTTACACCAGGGTCCGGCGAAAGCCGTACCCGACAGGGTGCCGGCCGTGAGAATCGCGGCCGCGCGCGCGAAATCTCGGCGATTCATCTTTGCGGTCCCGCACTCATTTCCGCACCAGGTAATCGATCAATGCGTCGAGATCCTGATTGCTGATCTCAGTCCTGCGAAACAGCGGCATACCTGCCAGCCCTTTCCTCACGCGTAGTCGTATCACCGCTTCGGAGAGATCCGTTCGCTGCTCTATGACAGCGTAATCCGGTCCCCGGGTCTGCTTAAGTTGAATCGTACCCGGCGCGAAGGGGCTGTCCATGTGGCAGGCTGAACACCACCTTAAAAACACCCGCTGGCCGGTGCTCACTTCGGCCTGTACGACGCTCATTGCCAGCGTGAAGGCACAGACAAGCGTCACAGCGGGCGCGAGTATCCGATTGCCGGAACGCCTCACGCGTCATTTTCCCTGTAATGTTTGGGCCAGATCCCCGACTTGCCTGGTGCGATCACCCCGTTGGGATCAATGACGTCTTTCAGTTTTTCCTGGAATCTGAGCAGCGCATTGTTATTGAAATCATAGGTCGCGGCGACGTCGTCCATGTAGGCCAGGTGCGTTCGATATTCACCATAACCCTTATTGGCTGCTTCCCTAATGAGTATTGTGAACAGCTCTCGCACCTTGTTCATCTCTTCGAAATTGTCTTTGCGAAAGATCAGGGTATTGACGAATCTGAAGGCCCTCGGCTCGCAATAAAAGCCGCAAAGATGATCGAAGCCGAATTCATGGACGCGTGATCGAACGAGTTCGTTCAGCACCCTGGCGTGTCCGGCTGCCATGGGGCCGACCGGTGAGAAGTCGATGTGACCACCCGCACCCATCCAATTCACGAGACCGAATTCGTTCAAACTCGGGATCCCCGCCTGGCTCTGGTCCCGCGGGTGCAAAATCTCGTCACCCGGGTGATAGACACGGTCCTTAAGTTCGATGCCCTTGATGTGCTGGACAGCTTGCTTGATCCGTGACCAGGCGTCGTCGACTTTCGCCTCGGTGCCGTAAAGTGCGAACGACGCGTTCCAGCGACCGAGCTCGAGTTTCTCCTGTATCAATGAAAGTGTTTCGTCGGGAACCGGACCCTCGCCCTCGTACCACTGACTTCTGACCGATAGAAACGACGCGATGAGTTCGAGATTGCTGACCACGACAGGATTACGGATCGTCTCATCCAACTTGAACGGCCGCAGTGCTTCGAAAATCGATTCCAGGCCTTCGTCGAACCGGCAGTTCACTTCACAACTCATGTAGGTTTCGGGCTCCGGCAACAGGAATCGCGCCATCTTGGTGACGACCCCGTAATTCGATTGCGTGAACAAGCCGTCGACCCAGGGGCCGAAGCCGCCACGCAACAAGGCGCCGGATGTACTGTTATCCATCGCGCCCATTCCGGCGCGCATCAGTTCGCCGCTAGGTAACACGATCTCGAGACCCGCGGAATTGGCAAACTGATCGTCAAAGTAGCCATAGCCGATGCCACGCTCGACGCCGTTGCCGACGATGCTGCCCCAGCCGGGTCCGGGAACCGACATCCAGAGCTTATGTCCTTTGTCCTGAAGATATCGGTAGAGATCGAAGAAGCTGACGCCCGGTTCGACCCAGGCATAGGCGAGGTCTTCGTTGACTTCGAGAATCCGATTCATGCGTTTGAGGTCGAGCACAACGGTGCCCCGGACCAGCGGCGCGGCACCGCCATAGGCCAGGTTCTTGCCGGTAGAGACCGGCCACAAAGGGACGCCTAGGCGGTTCGCCGTCTTGACGACGGCCTGTACTTCTTCGACCGACGCCGGTGCTACGAAGCCACCGGAGACAAATTCGAGGGGGTCGCCCGGATTGTATGGATCGTTATAGAGCTCGCGATCTTCCTTGGAAGAGGATGCCCACTGCTGGCCGACGATACCGGCAAATTCTTTGAACGCCTCGTCGAAGTGTCGCTCTGTGACCCCCTTGGGAAGCAAATCTTTCATGGTGTTTGATTCCATGTGCTCAAATGAGGGAGCCGAACAAGAGCGATGTATCGTTCGCCCGGCCGTTTGCGGATACCAGATCGTTGCTTGCAAGCTAAGCTGCGCGCATACGACGGCCGAATCTCATGTTTCACAAGGTTCAATCTCGATGAAGGTGTCATAATAATATGGCGTACCGGCGAAACCGAGGGTTTTGCCATCACTCAGACAATTGACGGCGCCACCGCCGGCATTCAGGCTCCGCCAGTACCCGAAACTCGCGACGACCGTACCGCGCACCGTCTTATCGGATACCCGCGCAACGGCGAGGAGTTCTCCGTGGTCGTTGGACAGGCGCACCCGGCCGCCGTCTTCGATGCGGCGCTCGGCGGCGTCTTCTGAACAGATGACTACCGACTGCTCGCCCTGGTGTTCGAGTTTGTGCGCTTCGTTGGCGTATTCGGAATTCAGGAAGCCGTGACTCTTGGGTGATATCAGGCACAGAGTCCCGTTTGGAGCCATCCCCGGCAGAATAAAATCGGGCACCGGATCGATGGGTGCGCCCGCCATCTTGTCGTGGCGCATCTGCCGCATAGGCGGTCCGATGAAACCACCGACGAGGCCCAGTTCGGAACGGAATTCGCATTTACCGGAGGGCGTCGGGAATAAGCCCTCCGCGTGCGGAATCGCCGGCGCTTCGACGCGTACGAAACCTTCTCGCTTCAATTGGTCGTAGTTTTTGCCGGCCAGCCACGGATGGTCCCAATCGAAGGCTTCCGCCAGCAGGCGATCGTCGCTTTTTTCGAAGTGGGGATCGTCGAAATCCATCGTGCGGGCGAGCCGCCGGAACAATTCAACATTAGCAACCGCCTCGCCGGCGGGTTGCACGGCTTGCGCGTTGTAGTTGATGTAGAAATGACCCCAGGACGTTTGAATGTCGGCATGCTCGCCGGCCATGGTCGCGGGCAGGATCAGGTCCGCATAGCGTGCTGTATCGGTCACGAAATGCTCACTGACGACTGTGAACAAGTCGTTCCGCTTCAAACCTTCGACGATCTTGTTGCTGTCGGGTGCCTGCAGGACGGGGTTCGCATTGAACACGAACAATGACTGGATCGGTGGATCGAGCGGGATGCCGCCGGTCAGCAATTCGCCGATCTGGGCCAGATTCAACACGCGGGTTGCCGGGTTGATCCAATCGGGGCGCGAAAGTTTTTCCTGCTGCAAGGGCACGAAGACCGGCATTTGCAAGAGCCCGCCGCCATCGTGACGCCAGGCGCCAACCAAGGCGGGCAGGCAGTCGATGGCTCGAATCGCCTGCCCCCCACCCGGATAACGTTCCATGCCGACGCCGACCCGGATCGCGGCGGGCTGGGTCGTCGCGTACTCACGCGCCAGACGCCGAATGTCGTCGGCGTCGAGACCCGTGATGGCCGCCGCCTGCTCCGCCGGGTAACGCGCAGCACGCGCGGCCAATGCGTCAAAACCCACGGTATATCGCTCGATGTAATCGTCGTCCAGCAAGTTCTCACCCACGAGGGTGTCGATCATGGCCAGGGCCAAGGCGCCGTCGGTGCCAGGCCGCGGTGCGACGTGCCAGTCGGCCCGCGCCGCGGTGTGCGTACGGTAAGGGTCGACCACGATAAGCTTAGCTCCGCGGCGGCGCGCAGCCACGATAAAAGTCCAGAAATGCGAGTTGGTCGACAGCGTATTGCAACCCCAGAGAATGATGAATTTCGCATTGACGAAGCGTTCCGGATCGGTGCCCAGGCTCGGCCCGATGGTCATCAACTGCGCGGTGATTAACGATGAAGCGCAAAACGATTTTTCTCCCGTCGTCGCGCCGAGGTGGTTGAAGAACGCGTCGCCGGAATTGAAACCGTTTAGCACACCCAGGTTCCCCGCATAACCGTACGGGAGGATCGCTTCGGTGCCGTAGTTGGTAATGATCGCATTCCAGCGATCACGAATTTCGGCGAGGGCCGCATTCCAGTCAATGCGCTCGAATTGTCCCGCTCCCTTCGGTCCGACGCGGCGCAGCGGATAAAGCACACGATCCGGATTGTAATGATGCCGATGGTAATCATTGACTTTTACGCACAAGCGTCCGGCCGTAAAAGGATGATCGGGATTACCTTCAACCTTGACCAGTTTTCCGTTCTCGGCCGTGTATAACATGGAACAGTTGTCGGGACAGTCGTGCGGACATGCGCCGGCGATTTTTTTGACGGACGATTTCATCTACGATGGGCCGGAGAAGAGCTGCGGGAAATGCAAGGCAACCGTGTCCGTATTTGATCTTTCAATGTCGCGTCCCTCTAGGTGGTCGCCATTTTCGAATATTACGTTATTGGCCCCTGACGGGAGCGGTGTCTATGGAATTTGAATCACATGGCTTTATGGAAGCAGTCCTCATGATTCTTTTGCTATCTTTGACACCGGAGTTCTTATACGGAGCCGGCATCATAGATAACAAGGAGCCGCCCGAGCCGTGGCAGGGGGCGGTGGCAGGCATCAATTACTCCGCGACCAGTTACGACTGGGAAACAGTGACGATTGTATTCGCGCTGGACGAGGCTTTGAAGAGGGCCATGGAAATCAATGCCCGGAATGGGAAGCCGGAAACCGTTCCGGCTGAATTTTCGCAGGACGTAAAAGCCCTGCTCGACCTCGGCGCAAATTATGTCGATATCGGGTTAAACACTAACCGAATGGCAGCGGAAATATTGTTTGCACACATAGATGTCGATAAGGTGCTGGCAGAAAAGGTGATCGAACTTCTGATCAATATTCGAAATAAAATTAAATGACCTTATCTTGAGACTGCTTCTAAGCAAGGGTCGATTCATTGATCGATAAACGCATGCAAAGCGTCGCCGACGCCGTCGCCGATTGTACCGACCTCAAGAACGGGGCCACCGTACTAGTCGGTGGCTTCGGAGATGCTGGCGTACCGGAGCAGCTCGTGTATGCAGTGCGAGATCTCGGCCTGGAGAACCTCACTCTTGTCAGCAATAACGCCGGTTCCGGCGATTATGGTCTGGCGCTCCTGATCAAGGCCGGTTGCGTCGGCAAGATGGTGTGCTCCTTTCCACGCTCTGCCGGCTCGACCATATTTGAGGAACTCTATGCGGCGGGGAAGATCGATCTGGAGATCGTACCGCAGGGAACGCTCGCCGAGCGGATCCGGGCCGGAGGTGCGGGCATACCCGCCTTTTATACGGCGACGGCCTACGGTACGCCGTTGGCCGAAGGCAAGGAAATCCGAGATTTCGACGATCGCCATTTCGTCATGGAGTACGCCATTCGGGCGGACATTGCGCTGATTCACGCGAATACGGGCGATCGTTGGGGTAATCTGACTTACGCCAAGACCTCGCGCAACTTCAATCCGATCATGGCGATGGCGGCTTCGACGACGCTCGCCGAGGTGAGGACTATCGTCGAGATGGTTGATCCCGAGGTCGTGGTGACGCCGGGAATTTTCGTCGACCGCATGGTCGAGGTAGGAGGATGACGATAAAATTGTCCGCTGCTGACATCGCGCGCCACGTTGCGGCCGACGTTGCGGATGGCAGTTACGTCAATCTCGGTATCGGCATGCCGATGCGGGTCGCAGACCACGTGCCGGAGGGTAGGGAGTGTGTCCTGCACTCCGAGAACGGCCTGCTCGGTATGGGGCCGGCGCCCGCACAAGACGCGGTCGATCCGGACATCATCAATGCCGGGAAGCAGCCGGTCACGATCCTGCCCGGCGGATCGTACTTTCATCACGCCGATTCCTTCGCCATGATTCGCGGCGGACACGTCGACGTCTCCATTCTCGGTGCGTATGAAGTGGCCGCCAACGGTGACATCGCCAACTGGGCGTTGCCGGGACCGAAACCGCCCGCCGTGGGCGGCGCGATGGATCTTGTCGCCGGCGCTAAGCAGGTCTGGGTCATGCTGGCTAGCCACGTTAACAAACAGGGTGAGGCGAAGGTGGTGGAACGCTGCACCTTGCCCCTGACCGGCGTCGCTTGTGTCGACCGGATCTATTCCGATCTGGCCGTGATCGACGTGACGCCGGAGGGGCTTTATGTGACCGCCATGGTGGAGGGCATGAGCAGTGAGGAATTGCAATCGATGACGGCCGCGTCCTTGACCTTCGCGGACGATTGCCGCCGACTGAGCACCGTAGCGGCCTGAGGGAGGAAAATGATTCGCCTATACCCGAGCGTCCCGGACGGGATTTATCCCGCCAACGATTTTCCCGATTACCGATCGAGCGAAAAACGCGCGCCGCTTAAACCGGCGATCGCGATCCCGCATACTACCTCGGAGATCACGGGTCCGCGTTTCGGTCGCGAAAAACTGCGCGAAGGCGCGCAAGATCTGACTCGGCAGGTACCACGCGGAACGCCGCAGGGTCAACGCATCATCGTATTCGGCCGCGTCACTGATGATCGCGGCCGGCCTGATCGCGGCGCACTGATCGAGGTGTGGCAGGCCAACGCCGCCGGGCGCTACCGGCACGACAGTGATACCCACGATGCGCCGCTCGACCCCTATTTCATCGGTGCCGGCCAGGTGGTGACGGACGACGAGGGCTACTACGAGTTCACGACCATTGAACCGGGCGCCTATCCCTGGCCGAATCACTACAATGCCTGGCGGCCGAAGCACATCCACTTTTCCCTGTTCGGGCCGGCATGGGCGACGCGCCTCGTGACCCAGATGTATTTCCCCGGCGATCCGACCCTGCCGCTGGACCCGATCTTCATGGGAACGTCCGATGAATCGGCCCGCAAGCGCATGATTTCTGTGTTCGACATCAAGCGGTCGGTGCCCGACCACGCCATGGCCTACCGCTTCGACATCGGCATCCGCGGGGCCGACGAAATGCCCTGGGAGGATGACGCGTGAGCGCGCTGACGCCCTCGCAAACACTCGGTCCCTATTTCTCAATCGGCATGGACTGGCCCGAGGGCAACCGCCTGGCCGCCGGCGAAACGGCAGGCGAACGCATCGTGATCAGCGGCCGCATCATCGATGGTGACGGCCGGGGCGTACCCGAAGCCATCGTTGAGATCTGGCAGGCAGATGCGGATGGCGTCTACCACTGCGGCGACGACGGTGGTGGCTTCACCGGTTACGGTCGCTGCGGCGCCGATGGCGACGGATGCTTCGTATTCGAGACGTTCAAACCCGGGCGCGTGCCGGGCAGCCGCGAGACGCGCCAGGCACCGCACGTCAATGTCACGGTATTGGCACGCGGTTTGCTGCGCCATCTTTACACCCGACTCTATTTCGAGGACGAAACCGCCGCCAACGCGGAAGACGAAATTCTTCGACTCGTACCGGACGACCGCCGCCCGACGCTCGTGGCGATGAGGGACGGTGACGCTTACGTATTCAATATCAAATTGCAGGGCGAGGGCGAAACGATATTTTTCGATGTCTGATGCGAAGGTCCAGGTCGCGATCGTCGGCGCGGGTCCCTCGGGCCTGCTGCTCGGGCGCCTCCTAGATCTCGCCGGCGTCAGTTTTGTCATCCTCGAACGCCAGACACGTGCTTATGTCGAAGCGCGTATTCGCGCAGGCGTGCTGGAGCAGGGCTCGGTCGATCTGCTCGACCAGGCGGGCGTGGGCGGGCGTATGCACCGGGAGGGCCTGGTGCACGAAGGGGTGGAACTTGCGTTTTCCGACCGCCGCACGCGGATCGACTTTAAGGACTTGACCGGCGGCGTCGTCACGATCTATGGGCAGACCGAGATCACCAAGGATTTGAACGAGGCGCATGCGCGGGCGGGAAGCCAAGTCCTCTACGAATGCGAGGATGTCAGCCTGCACGATCTCGAGCGCCCGGCGCCACGCGTACGCTTCGTGCACGACGACGAGATTAACGAACTCGGCTGCGAAATCGTCGCGGGCTGCGACGGTTACCACGGCGTGACGCGTCAATGTATCCCTGCTACGCAGCGGCGTGAATTCGAACGCATCTATCCCTTCGGCTGGCTCGGGGTGTTGTGCGATACCCCACCGATCTCAGACGAACTCATCTATGCCAACCACGAACGCGGTTTCGCACTCTGCAGCATGCGTTCGATGCAACGCAGCCGCTACTACATTCAAGTGGATGTTGAGGAGCGCATCGAGGATTGGCCGGACGAGCGTTTCTGGGAGGAACTCAAGGCCCGGCTGCCGGACGACGCGGTCGAAAATCTGGTCACCGGCCCCTCGATCGAGAAAAGCATCGCGCCGCTTCGCAGCTTCGTCGCCGAACCCATGTGCCACGGCAATTTATACCTGGCAGGTGATGCGGCGCACATCGTGCCGCCGACCGGCGCGAAGGGATTGAACCTGGCGATCGCCGACGTACAGGTTCTGGCACAGGCCTTGATTGAGTATTTCAAATCAGGTGATGCTGGCAGGCTCGATTCGTATTCAGATACCTGCCTTGGTCGAATCTGGAAAGCCGAGCGTTTTTCCTGGTGGTTGACGTCTATCACACACCGGCTGTCGGATGAACCCTTCGCCCGGCGCTTGCAATTGGCCGAACTCGAATACCTCACCCGTTCAGCAGCGGCGATGACCAGCATGGCGGAAAACTATGTCGGTCTCCCGCAAACCGCTTGAACGACGACTGGCCGAAATCGCCCCCTACAACGATAATCACACGAACGCGGTGGCTCCCGAATAAACCGGAATCGAGCATGGATTCACTGATTGACGGCTATCTGAATTCGCGTGCGCTGGCCGCCTGTTTCGGCGCGCACTCAACGCTGGAGAAGATGCTGGTTTTCGAAGCCGCGCTGGCGAAAACGCAAGCGGCGCTCGGCATCATTCCGCAAGCCGCCGCAGACGTTATAGGGGTCGCCTGCGATCCGCAGCACTACGACATCGGCGAACTCCAGGCCTTGACGTCCGAATCGACGAATCCCGCGGTAGGAGTGGTCACACTCCTGACCGGGCAGGTAGCTGCGCTCGACGCGGAAGCGGCGCGCTATGTTCACTGGGGATCGACCAGCCAGGACGTCGTGGATAACGCCGGCATACTGCAGTGCCGGGCGGGCATGGAACTGCTCGATCAACGCGTCGGTCGCATCATCGAATCATTAGCGAGCCTGGTTCGCGATCATCGGCACACACCCATGGTCGCGCGGACACTGTCGCAGCATGCATCGCCGACAATTTTCGGGTACAAGGTGGCGCTGTGGCTGCAGGCGATGCTCGACGGCCGCGAGCGGATCGCGGCCCTGACGGATGCACTCCCGTTGCAGTTCGGCGGCGGCGCTGGAACGCTCGCAGCGCTTGGCGATCGGGGCATCGAACTGCGGCAAGCCATGGCGGCGGAACTCAGCTTACGGCCGGGCCTTCCCTGGCACACGGACCGCAGCCCGGTCAGACTGGTCGCGAGTTCGATCAGCATGCTGGCAGCGAGTGCGGGCAAGATAGCGACCGATTTACTATTCATGATGCAAACGGACGTGGCCGAACTCCGCGAAGCGGCGGCCGCGGGACGCGGCGGATCGTCGACCTTTCCGCACAAGCGCAATCCGGTCGCGTCGATCGGCGTATCAGCCTGCGTTCGCCGGGTACCGGGATTCATTGCCAGCCTGTTTGCCAATTGCGATCACGAGAACGAACGCGCTGCGGGTGCCTGGCAGGCGGAATGGCTGACGGTCCGCGATCTCTTCGCCACGGTCGGTGCCGCGCTGGAGCAACTCGACAAGGCACTCGATGGTCTCGAGGTCGACGTCGAGGCGATGCGTGAAAACCTGGATCGGACAAAGGGGTTGGTCATGGCCGAAGCAGTGGCGGTTGCGCTCGCCGCTACCCTGGGGCGGGATCAAGCGCAGGCGTTGGTCAAAGCGGCTTCAGAGGCGGCGTCAACAGATGGCCGCAGACTCGAACAAGTGCTCGCGGAAAATGCCACGGTTGGCGAACACCTGGGCAGTGACGGTCTCGCTAAAGCCATGGACCCGCTGCAATACACAGGCGCGATCGAGACGTTCATCGACGAGGTGATAGAGAGGTACGAAAATGCCTGAAGCACAGGTCAACGGGATCAGCCTTTACTACGAAGTCAGCGGGCGCGACGACGGGCCGAGCCTCCTGCTTTCGAATTCGCTCGGCACCTCGCTCGACATGTGGTGGCCACAGATGGCACTGATCGATTCGAGATTTCGCGTCGTGCGTTACGACAGTCGTGGACACGGGCGTTCAGAAGCCCCGGACGCCGATTACACCATGGATCAACTTGGCCGGGACGCGGTGGCGCTCATGGATCACTTGGAAATCGGCAAGTCTTCGGTGTGTGGTGTGTCGAAAGGCGGCATGGTTGCGATGTGGCTCGGCGCGAACGCGCCCGAACGTATCGACAAGCTCGTCATGGCCAATACCTCCGCCTATCTCGGGCAGCCCGAGGCCTGGCAGTCACGCATCGATCTGGTCAGAAACGAAGGCATGGCCGCATTGGTCCCGATTCTGCTCGAACGCTGGTTTACCGCCGAATTCTGCGAGCGTTGCCCGATCGACGTAAAGCGGGTCGAAGATGGCTTGTTGGCGACGACGGCGGCTGGTTACGCGGGTTGTTGTGCGGCGATCCGCGACATGGATCAGCGCGCGAGTCTGGCGTCGATCACGGCACCGACGCTCGTCATCGGCGGCCTCTCAGATCCGGCGACACCGCCCGAGAACACGCAGTTCCTGGCCGATTCCATCCCCGGCGCGCAGCTCGTGAATCTCCAATCCGCTCACCTTTCGAATATCGAACGTGCCGGCGAATTCAACGCCGCGCTCGGAGACTTCCTATGAACGACGAAGAACGCAAAGCCAAAGGCTTGGCGACGCGGCGCGAAGTCCTGGGCGATGCCCACGTTGACCGGGCCGAGGCCAACAAGACCGAGTTCAATGCCGATTTCCAGGATCTCATCACCCGCTACGCCTGGGGTGAGGTCTGGCAACGCGACGGCCTCGATCGCCGTACCCGCAGTTTCATGACCCTGTCGCTTTTGATCGCGCTCAACCGCAGCGAGGAATTCCAGCTCCACGTTCGCGCGGCCCTCAACAACGGCCTGACGCGCGACGAGATCAAGGAAGTGTTGTTGCACGCCGCGATTTACTGCGGGGTGCCAGCGTCGAATACGGCGTTCAAACTCGCAACCGAGGTATTCGATTCGATCGACGCCGGATCGTGAGTGCGCGAACGCTCGCAGGAAGGGCGTGCGCCGTCAATCATAACCAGCGGCGCGCTGGGCGAAAGACTTGCCTCGAAGTTTCCGTCATTTTTAAAGCCAATGAACCTACCGATCCTCGACGTCGACCCCTATTCACCGGCATTGCTGCTCGCTCCTTACGATTACTATCGGCAGGTGCGTGAGCTCGGACCGGTAGTTCGAATAGACCGCTACGACGTCTGTGCCGTCGCACGTATCGATCTCGTCGAGCAGGTTTTTCGCGACTGGAAGACGTTCCGCTCCTCGCGCGGCGTCGGCCTGGCCGACTTCAAAAAGGAATCTCCCTGGCGACCGCCAAGCATCATTCTCGAAGTCGATCCGCCGGCGCACGAACGCACGCGCACAGTCATGGCGCGCGCCATGTCACCGAAAGCCGTAAAGTCGATGCAGGATCGCTTCGCCATCGAGGCCGAAGCATGCGTGTCGCGCGCAGTCGAATGCGGCGAGGTCGATGGGGTGGCCGATCTGGCCGAGGCCTACCCGCTCAAGGTATTCGCCGATGCTGTTGGCCTGGAGGACGGCGATCGAAGCAATCTGCTGCGTTACGGTCGGATGGTGTTCGATGCACTCGGGCCCGATAATCAAATCAGGCGCGACTCGATGGCTTGTGCCGAACTGGTCGTGCCCTGGATCACCGCGAGGTGTCGGCGCGAAGCACTCAAGGCCGGCGGTTTCGGACAGACCATATACGCGTCTTGCGACACCGGCGACATCACCGAAGACGAGGCTTCGCTGCTCGTACGTTCACTGTTGTCAGCCGGCATCGACACGACTGTCGCCACGATAGGTAACATGCTGTACTCCATTGCGAACCATCCACACGCATGGGAAACGCTCAAAGCCGATCACTCGCGGGGGTCGGCGGCGATTGAAGAGGTCCTGCGCTTCGAGTCGCCCATTCACACGTTTTTCCGAACGATCGCGAACGATACACGGCTCGACGACGTTGACCTCGCCGAAGGGACAAAGATCATGTGCGTCATTGCAGCAGCCAATCGCGATCCTCGCCGCTGGGACCGCCCTGATACGTTCGATATAACGCGTTCGTCGCGTCCTCACGTCGCTTTCGGCAGCGGCATCCACGTCTGTGTCGGGCAGCATGTCGCGCGGCAGGAAGCGTTCGCCTTGCTCTCAGCATTACTGCGTCATGCAGATTCGATAGAGCCGGCAGGTGCGCCCGAATGGCGCCCCGCGAACGCCGTTCACGCGCCCGCAAGGCTGCCGCTCGTGCTCCGCGCCGTATAGTTTTCCCGTGTCTTCGATCGTTCGACTCGTTATTGGCGGGGCCTTTGCACTGGCGCTACTCGCTGCCGGACCTTTCGTGTTTTTGGCGCCGCGGGCACCGCAATCGCTGCCGCCGGCCAAGAGCGTGATCGACATGCACGCCCACGTGGCGGGACTGGGACATGGCTGCGAACATTGTTTCGTATCCCCGGATCTGCTCGACAGCTATAAATACAAATGGTATCTACGCGCATTCGGCACCTCGGCCGCGGAAATGGCAGATGAAAGTGACCTCATTGTCGCCGAGCGTCTGCGCGAGCACATCCGGAGTTCGCGCTGGATCCGTCAAGCCGTTCTGCTCGCCCTCGACGGCGTCATCAACGAGCACGGCCTGCTCGACGAACACGCGACCCAGGTTTTCATCCCCAATGACTACGTCGCAGGTCTTGCCGCCAGCCATGAAGAGTTTCTGTTCGGCGCGAGCATCAATCCCAGCAGGCCCAATTGGCGCGAGCGGCTAGAGCAGGCGAAGCAGGACGGCGCAGTGCTGGTTAAGTGGATACCGTCCATCATGGACATCGACCCGGCCAACCACGACCTACAGCCATTCTACGAGCTGCTCATCGCGCTCGACCTGCCGCTGCTCGTGCATGTCGGAGACGAGAATGCATTTCGTCATGCGGATAACAGGCTCGGCGATCCCGAGCGCCTGATCGCGCCGCTCGAACAAGGCGTCACGATTATCGCCGCCCATATCGGGACGACCGGGCACAACAACGGCGAGGAAAACTTCGATCGATTGATACCCATGCTGCTGAATTATCCGAATCTGTACACCGATATTTCGAGTCTCACCCAGATCAACAAGCGTGGATATCTGCGCCGGGCGCTCGCTACGGCAGGGGTGGCGGAGCGCATGGTTTACGGCAGCGACTGGCCGCTGCAATTCTTTCCCCTGGTCTGGCGGTGGTGGCATCTCGGCAGCGCGCCGTTTGCCGAATTGCGCTATTCGGCGACCCTCCACAATCCGTTTGATCGCGATATTGCGCTCAAGGCCGTCCTGGGTGTACCGCAGGTAGTTTTTACCAGAACGAGTGAAGTGCTGCGACTACCGCAGCACCTCGTCGAGGAAGTTCAGTAGCGTCATCCAGGAGCGGCGGTCGGCGGCCTCGTTGTAGACCGTACCCATTTCCGGATCGTTCGCCTTGGGGTTGGTGAACGAATGCATGGTGTTGCCATAGACATGGATCTGCCAGTCGGCGCCGGCCTCCGTCAGTTCGTTTTCGATGTCTAGCACCTGCGCGACGGGTGCCATCGGGTCGTCATGGCCGTGGAGGACGAGCACTTTGGCCTTGATCGGGATGCCGTCCGTATTACCCGGCTTGCCTAGCAAGCCGTGAAGACTGACGACGCCGCGGATTTCGACACCGGTTCTCGCCAGATCGAGCACGCAGAGACCGCCGAAACAAAAGCCCAGCGCCGCGATCCGGTCCTCGTTCACTTCGGACTGCGCTTGCAGAGTCGCGAGCGCGGTGCTCAGGCGTTCCTGCAGAAAACTCCGATCTTCCATAAACGGCTGCATGAGTTGGGCATTCTGCTCGGGTCCGCTGCCAAGTACGCCCTTGCCGTACAGGTCGAGCGCAAACCCCGCGTATCCCTGACCGGCAAGCCCCCTGGCCCTGGCACATTCGAGCTCACCGCGCCCGCCCCAAGCATGCGCGATCAAGACGCCCGGCAGCGGACCGTCGCGCGAATCATCGTAGGCGAGATAAGCCTCGAGCGAGGTGCCGCGATGTTCGTAGGTGATCAATTCTTCAATCATCGTTCGTCCCATTTCGTGTTCGAAATTACCTGCGATTGCAAAGAGTTACGGTGTGCACACGCCTACGCCCCAGCCACTCCGGGGAGCGGAGCAGAATTAATTCAAGTTCGTCACAAAACGGCCGTATTTGCAAGGACAGGTTTGTGGGCGGTGCTTATACTTTTCCCGATTGGTGCGGCCGCCATACGTAAGCGTATGGTCAACCCTGCACAAATGACAGCGGCGTATGCTGAATGTTAAACGTCACGAAAGTACTGACTTCGATCGTCACTGACACTGCGGCAGAGCACTACCGCGAGATCTACCCGCAGGCGCCGGCCGCACTCCCCGATCACGTGCTGCGTTTTGCAGGGACGGCCTTCGATTGGATCGGCACGAGTGATGCGCTCTATCACAACGTCGAACACACGACCCACGTGACCCTCGTCGGACTGCACCTACTGCGTGGCAAACAGCGAACCGAGAGCGTGGTAACGCCCGAGATCTGGAGTAACGTCGTCATCGCGTTGCTGTGCCACGACATCGGATACGCGCGCGGACTATGCCGCTCCGATACGGCGACTACGCTCGCCACCGGCATCGACGGTCAGCCCTTCGACGTCATTGCCGGCCGCAGCGACGCGGTATTGATGCCGATTCACGTCAATCGCGGCAAGCGTTTCGTGGAGGAGCAGTTCATCGACAACCGGCTGACTGATATCGGTTTCGTAAACGCCTGTATCGAGCGCACCCGCTTTCCCGTCCCGGATGATCCCTGGTATGCGCAGACTGATGATTATCCGGGGCTTGTTCGAGCCGCAGATCTCATTGGGCAGTTGAGCGATCCCCGGTATCCGAACAAACTTTCCGCCATCTTCTTCGAATTCGAAGAAGTCGGATTCAATGAGTCCATGGGACTATGAATGCCCGGGTGATCTTTTGATAGGCTATCCTGCGTTTTTCGAGTCGAGCGTGCGGCCCTATATTGCAGAGGCCGTGAGGTTCCTGGAACAGACGGTCGACGGTCGGGACATCGTCGCGCATCTCGACGGCAATCTCGCCGCCGCGCGCGAAGCCTATCCCGAAACCCTGCCAACCGCAGCGAATTCCTGATCTGCCTGCGGGCACCGCGCGCAGGTGCAAGCGGTTATGATCGCGTTTGAAGTCCTCTGCGGGATCCACGTCATGCCTCGGTCATATCGTATCCATGCTTTTTTACTGTCGTCCTTATTGGGCGGTTCGGGGCTGGCCGGTGCTTCGTCGCCCGGCGATTTCGTGCTGGACGAAATCGCGCCGGGAATCTTTCTGCACCGTGGCCACCACGCAGATCTCGAGGACCCCGCGCGCGGCGACAGCGCAAACATCGGATTCATCGAAGGACAGCGCTGTGTCGCGGTCGTCGATTCCGGGGGCTCTATCGCGACGGGGACACGGCTCGTACTGGCCATACAGAAACGCGTTCAAAAACCGGTGTGCTACGTCATAAACACCCACGTACACTTCGACCACGTCCTCGGAAATGGCGCGTTCGCAAACGAAGAACTCCAGTTCATAGGCCACCGAAACCTTGCCGAGGCACTGCCGGCCAATCGTGAATTCTTCGCTGAATTTTTCTCCGAAGAACTGGGCGGCGGCGACATGGCGGAGAAACTCACCGCGCCGCAATTGCTGGTCGAGGAGCGCATCGAAATCGATCTCGGTGAGCGCCCCGTAGTCATCGAGTCCCATCGCGTCGCCCATACGAACACTGACGTTACGGTACATGATCTTAAAACTAATACGCTGTGGACCGGCGATCTCTTATTCAGGGAGCGCATGCCTGTGCTGGACGGCAGCCTCAAGGGCTGGCTCGCATGGATGGATGTCGCGACGAAGAGCCCATATACCCTCGTGATCCCGGGACACGGCGCACCCGACCGCGCCTGGCCACAAGGCGCGGCCGCACAATACCGCTACCTCAAGGCCTTGCTCAATCAAACGCGTGCCGCCGTCGCCGAGGGCGTATTCATTGAGGACGCAAAAGGGGTTGTCGCGAACGACGAAAAGACACGATGGCAGTTGAGCGAGCGGGCGCACGCGCGCAACGTCAGCCGTGCGTTTCGTGAGCTCGAGTGGGAGTAGATGTGAACGGAATAGCTTGCGTACGCACGGCATTTGTTTGTGACTCGATCCACGACCTATCGTGACCAAGCTCGGTGGCCATGAGTTCGGCGACCCGCCGCGCGATCGCCGAGCCCGCGCGCGCATTGATGAACATCGCGCGTGTGCGATAAGCGAGGGCGTCGTATACCGTAAGCGCCATCTCGGCCTTCGCCGCCCACACGAAGTGCGCGCCGCAGTACGGGAGATCCGGATGCAGCGGCTCGTCGAGTTCGGGACGCCTTGCTATCAACTTTTCAAGATCCCTTTGTTCGGCGCCGTAGGCGGAAAACCTGCCCGCGACCTCACCGTCTGCCCTTGCGATATCGAGCGCATGTGAAGCGGAGCGGCCGGCTGCTAATCGCGCGCTTCGAACCGCCTCGTCGACGCACTGTTCGGCCACCAGGCGATAAGTAGTCCATTTACCGCCGCTGACCGAAACCAATCCGGAGGTACTGATGTCGATGGCGTGTTCGCGCGAAAGCTTGGCTGTGCTGCCGGCGCCCGGAGTCGCCACCAGCGGTCGGACACCGGCAAAAGTGCTCAGGATATCGGTAGATGAAGGCGCTGGATCCAAAAACCGTCCCGCCACCTCCAGGATCATGGCGATCTCCGATTCGAACGGAACGGGTGATCTGGACACCTCGGTCAAGGGCGTGTCGGTCGTGCCGAGCAAGAGGTGCTCAGCCCACGGAATCGCGAACATAATGCGCCCGTCCGGGGTGTGCGGCAGTACGACGGCGTGATCGCCCCCGAGAAATCTCCGATGGACCACGATATGCGCTCCCTGGCTCGGCATCACCCGCGACGGGCTGCGATGATTGTCGAGCCGCCGGATGTCGTCTCCTTGGGCACCGGTGGCATTGATTACGCAGCGCGCCGCGACTTCGACGGTATTGCCCGACATTTCGTCGACAGCTACTACGCCGCGAACCTTCCCTCTTTGATCTTTGCTGAGTTCAGTGACTTCGAGGTAATTCACGACGATCGCGCCGAGTTTCGTCGCGCGTTTCAAGATTGAGATCAACAACCGTGCGTCGTCGAACTGGGCATCGTAGTAACAGGCGGCGCCAACCATGCCGTCAGTAACAAGCCCTGGAGCAAGAGAGCTTGCTTGGGCGCTATCGAGCGATCGGCTTGTTCTGACTCTGGCTGCGCCCGCGAGCCAGTCGTAGAATTTCAGTCCGGCGCCGAATTTCAACAGTTCCAAACGGCCGTATGCGGGGATCAAAAATGGCTGGGGTTTGACGATGGCGCTGGCGTTCGCAAGCAGCAGCGTGCGTTCGGCGAGCGCCTCGCGCACGAGCCCGAGTTGCCCCAGCGCCAGGTAACGCACGCCGCCGTGAATGAGCTTGCTGCTGCGCGAAGATGTCCCGCAGCCGAAGTCACCGCGCTCCAGTAGCACGACAGACAGTCCGCGACTCGCCGCGTCCAGCGCGATGCCCGCTCCGTTCGCGCCGCCGCCGATGATCGCGAGGTCGAACCCTTCGGGCGACGAGAAGATGCGCTCGATGAACGCGGAACGATTCATGAACACTCAGGCCCAGTTGCGGGATTTTTCCACGGCCCGTGTCCACTGATTACGCCGTGCGTTCCGCTCATCGACTGAAAGCCTTGGTTCGAAGCGGACTTCGGCCTGCCAGTTATCAGCGATATCCCGGCGGTTCTTGAACAGTCCCACACCGAGACCCGCCAGTAAGGCCGCGCCGTGGGCGGTGCATTCGACGCCGTGCGGGCGCACGATCGCAATGCCGAGAAAGTCGGACTGATTTTGCATCAATAGACTGTTTGCGCTGGCACCGCCGTCGACTCGGAGTTCCCGTAGGTCCACGCTGGCATCCGCGGCCATCGCATCCGCCACGTCCGCCACCTGCCACGCGATCCCTTCGAGTGCGGCGCGGGCGATATGCGCCTTGGTCGTGCCGCGTGTCATTCCGATCAGCAAGGCGCGCGCGTGCGGGTCCCATTGGGGTGCTCCTAGGCCTGCAAACGCCGGTACGAGCACGACTCCGTCGCTGTCATCGACTTTGCGGGCGAGCGTCTCGATGTCGGCGGCCTCCTCGATGATGCCGAGCCCGTCGCGCAACCACTGGACCGTCGCGCCGCCCATGAAAACGCTGCCCTCGAGAGCGTATTCGGTGACGCCGTTGCTGCGCCCCGCAATCGTGGTCAATAGGCCGCGTTCCGACACGGGGGCGACGCCGCCCGTCGCCATCAGAATGAAGCACCCTGTACCGTAAGTACACTTGGCCATCCCGGGCTCGAAGCATGCCTGGCCGAAGAGCGCGGCTTGCTGATCGCCTGCAATCCCGGCGACGGGCAGCTCGCCTCCGAAGCGGGTCGTCATCGCGCTGATGCCGCTCGTGTCGCACACTTCCGGCAGCAGTGAGCGCGGGATCTTCCACAGGCTTAGCAGTTCCTCGTCCCACTCGCCGCTGCGGATGTCGTAAAGCATCGTACGTGAAGCGTTGGTGGCATCCGTGACATGCCGCCGGCCCTCGCTCAAATGCCAGATGAGCCAGCTGTCGACGGTGCCGAACGCAAGCTCGCCTCGCTCGGCACGATCGCGCACCCCGTCGAGGTGATCGAGCATCCAGCGAATCTTGGATGCGGAGAAATAAGGATCGATAACGAGCCCGGTCTTGGCGCGCACCAGATCTTCGGCACCGGATTCACGCAATGATTCGCACAGATCGGCGGTTCGCCGATCCTGCCATACGATGGCGTTTGCAACCGGTTTGCCCGTGCGCCGATCCCACAGCACGGTCGTTTCCCGCTGGTTGGTAATGCCGATTGCGGCGATGTCGCGCGCCGTCACGCTCGCTTGCTTGATCGCAGTTAGCGCGACCGACATCTGGGTATCGATGATTGCGCGCGGGTCGTGTTCGACCCAGCCTGCTTGTGGATATATCTGCTCGAACTCTTGTTGCGCAATGCCGGCGATGCGACCGGAGTGTTCGAAGACGATGGCTCGGGAACTGGTCGTGCCCTGATCGAGGGCCAGAATGTGAGTCAACGCGGTTCGACCTGTGCCATGATTTATTCAGAGGTTCCCTAATCCGTATTCTTGGAGACGCCCCGGTTAAACGCAACTATGCGGTCGGGGTAGTTGGAGAAAACGCCGTCCACGTGTGCCTCGGCGCAGCGCAGTATGTCATCAGCTTCGTTGACGGTGTAAACCAACACCGCGATATTGGCCTCGTGCGCGCGCTTTACCTTGGAGCGGTCGAGCGATCGAATAGACATGTGCAGCGAATAAGCTTCCAGTGTTTTTGCTCTTGCGAGAGCTGTCTCGAAGTCGTCCTCGTAGAGAATACCGAGCCGCATGTCGCCGCGGTGACGTGCGAGCTCGTAAGTCGTCGCAACATCGAAGGAAGACAGAAGGAGTCGAGGACGCCAGCCCTTGCGGGCTTTCGTATGAGACAAAAGATCTTCGATGACCGGCACCGCTATTCCCGGTTCCTTGACTTCGACGTTCAAGTCAATCCGACCGTGGATCAGTTCGACGACTTCGCCCAGCATGGGAATGCGTTCGCCATCGCCGGCATCGAGCCCGCGCAGCTTATCGACGCTTAGCGACTTGTAATGCCCATTGCCCGAGGTGGTGCGATCGACCGTCTCATCGTGCAGTACGATGATCGCGTCGTCCAGTATGCGCACGTCGATCTCGACCGCATCGACGCCCTGGTCCAGGGCAATCTCGATCGAGCGGAGCGTATTTTCTGGAAAGTGTCCCGCGGCACCGCGATGACCGATTACGATCATGGTTGTTCCCTTCGCGTTGCGGTAGCTACATAGAATAAAGGCACGGTCGTAGATTTCTGATGTCAATGCTTGAGTTTCGCACGCCTTAATCCGAAGATCTCCCCGTAATTCGGGCGGCGGTTCGCACAGCGCGGCGGAACCTGACGAGCGAGGAGTATTTCAAGCACGATGACGTGGATTTTCGGGTATGGGTCGCTCATATGGCGCCCGGCGTTTCCATATGAAGACCGGCGCAGGGCAGCCGTTCGCGGTTGGCGCCGCCGTTTCTGGCAGGCGTCCCCCGACCACCGCGGTGTCCCCGAGGCGCCGGGCCGGGTCGTCACGCTGGTGGAAGAAGCCGGCGCCGTCTGCTGGGGCGTGGCGTTTCTTCTCAACGACGGGGATCGGCGCCAAGTCATGTCAAAACTTGATCTTCGCGAAAAGAATGGTTACGGGCCAGTCGCCGTCGATCTGGAGTTCGACGACAGGAGTGTGCAGCATGGTCTGACCTACGTCGCTGGCCCGGAAAATCCGAGCTTCGTCGGACCCGCACCCGTGGACGAAATGATCGCTCAGATCGCGACCGCCATCGGTCCCAGCGGTCCCAACGTGGAATACCTCATGCGGCTTGCCGAAACGTTGGACGGCATGGACGTCTATGACGAAGAAGTGCATGGTCTTCGCGCGGCCTTGGACGTCCGAAAGTCGAACTAGCCCGCATATTGCACCAAGGCGGCGATTCACGATGACGATGTTCTCCAGATATATCGGTATCGATTACTCGGGGGCCCGGGCGCCGGTGTCGAGACTGCGCGCGCTGCAAGTGTATCTGAGCGAGGGCGACGGCCTTGCTTGCGCGGTCCCGCCATTTGATAAGGGCGCGCGTAACTGGTGTCGTAAGGAAGTCGCGCACTACGTTCGAGAACAACTCATTCGAGACGAACCCTGTATCATCGGCATTGATCACGGGTTTTCCTTTCCCACCACGTACTTCGAGCGCCACGAACTTGACAGTTGGAATGCCTTCCTCGAACACTTCTGCGAAGTTTGGCCAACCGATCGGGATCACATGTACGTCGATTTCGTGCGTGAACAGAGCCCACCGGGCGGCACGAGTGACGAAATGCGCCTTTGCGAGATCTGGACGTCTGCAGCCAAGAGCGTGTTTCAATTCGACATGCAGGGCTCGGTCGCCAAGTCGACCCATTCGGGCATTCCCTGGTTGAAATGGCTGCGCGATGACCGGCTAGTCAAATCCAAAACGTGTTTCTGGCCATTCGACAGCTTTGGTGTCGAAACAGGTCGTGCCGTCATTGCCGAGATCTATCCGTCATTGTTCCGCCGCCGTTATCCACGCGCCGGACGCTCGCCTGACCAGCAGGATGCCTATGCGGTTGCCACCTGGTTACAGGACATGGACGCGCGGGGCGCTCTCGCGGAGTACTTTAATCCACCGCTGACACTGCCGGAGCGCCGCCGCGCGAAACTGGAAGGCTGGATTCTGGGGGTCCGATGAAGTGCATAAGCGCGATTTTTTGCTCGAGTACATCGTTGAGCGGGGCGCATGCAGCCATGTTTCGCGGCCGAAGGTCTTCGCTTAGCGATACAATCCGGCGGCCGGAATAAATTGCCGTTAGAGGAGAATGAACATCAAAACAGTAATATTGTTGCTGCTCATGGGGATGGGTGCGTCCGCTGTGCCGGCTGCCGCCGCATATCCGTTGCGGCAGGAGATCTTGGATTGGCTGGAAAAATTCGCAACGGCGACGACGCGGGACGCGGCGATGGGCGCGATCAGCTCCGAGGACGTTGAAAAACTGAGTCCTTACCTACCTCCCGGCCTTATCGAAGAATTTACGTTTGCCGAACTGCATATGGAGGTGGTTGGCACGCAGACGTACGCGCCGCACGAGATTTACCAACGTGTGACTATGCAGTCCGTCGGCCAAGCGACGCTAGCAGCCGACGGCAGCCTGGAAAACTATGCGGCCGGGCTGCCGTTCAACCATGAACAAATCCTCGCGGCGACCCTCGATGAGGCGGGCCTGATGATCGCCTGGAACAACATCCACCGCTGGCAATACAACGGCTACAAGACCGACGAACTCGTCATGAATTATATGCGGCCGATCAGCGCCGGCGCGTCCGGTACCCTGCTGGAAGGGTTCAGCGGCGGTGGGCACATCGACCGCTATATTTCGCAGAGTTACTACCGCGTGTATCTGAGTCATCTGGCCAGTCGGGCCGGAAACGATTTCCGCGTGGACACCGACGACAGTGATCGACTCTATTGGAAGGATTACATGGAGTACTGGGAACCTTTCGATCTCAAGGGTACGAAGTTCATCATCGAGCGATCGATCGACCCGCACGAGGGTGATCAGGTGAACTCGTATCTCCCGAAGGAGCGGCGCGTGCGCAGGCTTTCGGCCCGGGAGCGGGCAGACAGCTTCTTGGGGTCGAATTACTCGCTCGACGATTTCGAGGGCTTTTCAGGGCAAGTTCTCGATTTCGACTGGACCTATCTCGGCAGGAAGGCCATTTTGAGCGTATCGAATTCGCGCGAATCCCTCGCCAGATTTCATGGACCGTACAGCCGACTGCCGGAGGATCGATGGCAAATCAGGCAGTGCTTCGTGGTCGAGCATCGCCCGAAATGGACGGGACATCCGATCTCCAGCAAGATCATGTTCGTCGATGAGGAGACCTATAACGTCGTTTTGGCCTTGATCTTCGATCACGATGATGCCTTGTGGAAATCCATCGTCATGATGTATCGCAGACCGGGCGATGCAGCCGATCAATCCTTGCCAGAGAACACACTCAGCTACTGGTCTGCATCGGTCGCGGTCAATTACAAGGAAAACGACGCATCCGTCACCCGCGCGATCGAACCGGTGACATTCCCGAAGTTCGAAGCGACCCGGATCCGGCGCATGTTCAGCGTCTCCAACCTGACGGGCGGGCGCTAGCGGGATGGCGAAAACATAGTCTTTGCCAGCTTGTTAGATCGACACCATCACTTGATAATCTGTCTTAGTGAAATACGCTTGATAACAACAATAACCGTGCCAGAACGCTGCCGTCACTGCGTTACCGGTTTATTGGGAGACTGCAATGGAACCATCTATCGTCAAGGGAAGTTGTTTCTGCGGTGCGGTTGAATTCGAAATTGAACTGCCGACCCTTTTCTGCGCCCATTGCCACTGCTCGATGTGCAGGCGACCGCACGGTGCGAGCTTCGTCACCTGGACGGCCGTTCCGCCGGAACGGCTTCGAGTGACGCGCGGCGAGCCCGATGTCGTCAATTTCAAGAGTTCGGAGCACGGGTCGCGGAGCTTCTGCCGTCATTGCGGAAGCCAGATGTTCTGCAAGACCAACGAGAAATACATCGACATTGCTCTCGCCAGTCTGCACGACAAGATCGATCGCGAACCGGAAGCCCACTATTTCTACGATTCCCGCGCCGCATGGACGCAGGTGAACGACGACTTGCCAAAGTTCGGTGGCGAAACCGGCGGCGAACGGCTGGAGAACCTCGAAAGATCAGCTTAGCAAGCTGTCGGGGCTCGCACGAAGCGCGGGTTGGCACTCACCCCTCGGGCCGAATGTTTTGATTCAACCGAAAGAAGTTACTCGGATCGAATTTCTGCTTCAGCGCTACCAGCCGCTCGTAATTGACACCGAAAGCCGCGCGCAACTGGCTTATTTCAGTCATCTGGTCCCCGCCCATTAGATTGGCGTAAATGCGGCCGTTTGCATAGGGCTCGATCGCAGCATAAGCGTCCCGCGCCCAGTTCATGTGCCGCTCGTCTTCGTCGGGATTGGTCCATTGAGCAATGATGCCGATATCGTACTGCGCGTGGCGGTGTGCAAACGCCGTTTCGGTCTCGCCGACCCGGCTCGCGGGACCGCCGAAATAGTACTCGCACATCACCGCGGACAAGGGTGACGCCATGCGGTTGGCATGCTCTACGAGTGCATCGATCGCATCGTCCGTCAATTCGTCGATGAACGACGACTTCCAGTAGTTGTGATTGCCGTAGGGAAAGCCCGGGTCGAACATGGTTTGCATCTCGAGACGGGGAATGTGCTTGATCGTATCGTCGATCGGCGATCCGAATTCCCGCAATGGCCGTAGCACTTTCTCGCCGGCGTCCGCGTCCCCGCAATAACAGGCGATGACCGCCACTACGGCTGTCCCGTCGGGCATCGTCAGCATGGCGCAGTAGGCGGTCAGTTCGTCAGGCACTTGTTTCGTGAAATCGCGATAGAAACGAAAGACGTCGCCAGCCGCAGCACGCGGATGAACAACCATACCACCGAGCACCCGGCTGACCGGATGTGCACGGTATTGAAACGAGGTGACGACGCCAAAGTTGCCGCCGCCGCCTCTGAGCCCCCAAAAAAGGTCTTCATTTTCTTCTGCGCTGGCCTTGACCGCATCGCCAGCGGCGGTGACGACTTCGGCCGAGATCAGATTGTCACAGGTGAGGCCGTATTTCCGCACCAGCCACCCGACGCCGCCGCCGAGCGTAAGCCCGGCGATGCCGGTTTCTGAAACGATGCCGGTGGGTACCGCCAAGCCATGGCGATCCGACGCGCGATCCAGGTCACCCAGCGTGCAGCCGGGCTGCGCTTTGATGGTGCGCATGTCCGCATCGATTTCGATTCCTTTCATCAGCGATAAATCGATCATGAGTCCATCGTCGCAAACTGCGTTGCCGGCTACGTTGTGACCGCCGCCGCGGATCGAGACGAGCAGATCGTGCTCGCGGGCGAATTCGACCGAGGCGACGACGTCCAATTGCGACTTGCACCGCGCGATCAGTGCGGGGCGTTTGTCGATCATGGCGTTCCATATCGTTCGGGCCGTGTCGTATTCACCATCGTCGGGATCCACCAAGCGGCCCTCTAGCCGTTCGGAAAACGCTTTGATTTTTGCGGCGCCGATCATGGGGTCTCTCCATGCATTCTGAAAACTATCAGGACCATATTCGTTTGCTAAAGGCTTAACAACCGTCGCGGTGGTGTGTCCGTAACCACGCGATGCCGTCGCGTTTCGTGGTGAGGTCCTGTACTACGAGTCCAACAGAGTCGTTTTTGCCTGGTTGATCTTTGCGGCAAGAAAAGTCGAGCCGCCGCGGTCGGGGTGCATTTTTTGCATCAAGCTTCGATGGGCCTCAATGATCTCCTCTCGTGTCGCGTCTGCTTTCACATCCAGGATCTGTCGCGCCTCAGCGAGGTCCATCCCCTGATGGTCCCCGCCGCCGGTGGTTCGTGCACTATCGCTCGAATCGTCGCCGCCACGCCAGTTATCTCCATGCACGCGTTCGAGATACGCTTCGAGTACCGCCGCGGATTTCGGATCCTCGCTGCGGCAGCTGGTTAGCAGATCCAACAAGTTTTCGAGTTTGAGCTCCCTGAGTCGCCGACCCTCGTGCGGGCCCTCGAGCACGATCCCATCCAGGTCGCCGCTATCATGGTCCAGCGACATACGCAGAAACCGCGTCTCGACGTCCGAGGTCTGGCCTGGTGCCGGTCCCTGGGAACCGCTCGCCCGCTTTCGGAAAGAATTGAAGGTGTTGGCTATTTGCGCGAGCGACATAAGCCGCCGCGCTACGGGGATCAAGGCGGCCAGGCCTGCGAACAGAGGATGCAACCTGCCGGTGATCAGCAGTACGGCCAACAGGCCGAGCCCGCCGTAGAGCAGCATGCGATTCCGTGCTTTCGTGCGCTGCGGCGCCGGTAGGCTGCTTAGCCACTTGCTTGCCAGCACGACGGCGAGCAGCACTACCAGGATGATGAAGGGGTGCAAGCAGCTATTCCTTGGTCATCTGGTCAGTTAGCTGCCTGACGAGGCCGCCTTTCCGATCTCCGAGGTGCTCTAGCGCCTTGCGCCCGCCGGCCGCATAGACCGCTACGGCGCCGAGCAGATCGCGCAGCTGACTCGCGCTACTCGCATCGAAGCGGCAATACGCACCCTTGGTCAGACGAGCGAGTTCACTAAACGTCCGCTTCGCCACGGGGTCGAAGCCTTCATGGAACAGAAACGCGGGAATACCGAGAATGCCGAGCTGTCCTCCGAGCGCGCACACTTGATCCACGTCCTCTTCCATACAATCGCCAACAAACACGAGTGCATTGACTCCGGCACGACGTGATTCGCGGACCGCATGCTCGAATACCCGCCTGACCTGGGTCATGCCCCCTGCACAGTGAACACCGGTCATTTGCTCGAGCAGTCCGGCCGAGCTGCTGAGCCAGGCGCTCGTAAAAAATTCGTTGAAACCGCGGTAATAGCAAAGCTGTATGTCGAGACCGCCGAGCGCAGCGGTGTCCTTGAACATCTCGGCCTGAATATTGCAGGCCACATCCCAACTTGGCTCGCGACTTGCCGTCGCATCCATGGCGAATATCAGCCGGCCCCTTACGCCCGCGGATTTGACCACGGGCATGCCGGCGACTTTGGCGAGAAACGCATCCACCTCCGCCGAGGTCGATTTGATCGGTAGCTTGTCGGGTTTGTCTACCACGATTTATCAGCACGAAGTGATGGGTCCGTATTATCCAATTTTACTACGTCCGTTACGTCGGTATCGGCGACGAGAGTTCCATCTTTCGTGGCGCCGTTGGAAACTCTACGTTCGCCGTCGTGCGTGAACACCAAGAACGACTGGGATATACCACGGTTCATGGATGAGGCGATAATCGTCACAGTCCGGTCGAGCGTTCAGAGAACTGATGTCCGTGTAATCGAGAGTTACCAAGCATCATTACTCGATGGACTTACACCGATCTCGCCAACCCGGCGGAACCATCAAGTATGATGAGGCGGATTCTGCATCCAGAGTACGCCGGCATCTGCGTCCGGCGCGCGGGCATTTGCACAAAAAGATAACGTTCTGACCGTCTGGGGAGACTAATGAGTAAAGCACAGATTATTTCGCCGCTGCCGGGCACCTTCTATCGCAAGGCGTCTCCTGAAAGCCCGCCGTTCAAGCAAGACGGCGATCCGGTGAGCGCTGCAGACGTCATCGGTCTCGTCGAGGTGATGAAGAATTTCCAGGAAGTCACGGCCGATGCCGAGGGCAGGGCGATCACTTTTCTGGTGGAGGAAGGCGAGGCGATCATGGCGGGCCAGCCGATCGCCGAGATCGAAACGTGACGATCAACTCGGTCCTGATCGCGAATCGCGGCGAGATTGCGGTGCGTGTGATCCGTGCCTGCCGTGCGCTCGGCATCAGGTCGGTGCAAGCGTACAGCATGGCCGACGTCGACTCGCTTGCGGTACGGCTCGCCGATGAAGCGGTCGAGATCGGTCCACCGCCGGCAGCGAAATCCTACCTGAACATCGGCGCTTTAATCGTCGCCGCGCGGGCGACCGGCGTCGACGCGGTGCACCCGGGCTATGGCTTTCTCGCCGAGAATGCAGATTTCGCGGACGCCGTCGTGGCCGCGGGGATGATCTTCGTCGGCCCGGACGGTGATTCGATCCGACTGCTGGGTGACAAAGTCTCGGCGCGGCAGGTGGCGGCAAAAGCAGGCGTGCCGACTGTGCCAGGCAGCAACGGGCGTATCGGGGAAATCGATGAGGCGCGCGGTATCGTCGAGGACATCGGCTTTCCGGTGATGATTAAGGCCGTTGCTGGCGGCGGCGGACGCGGTATCCGCGTCGCCGCGGACTTCGATGAATTCGAGCGCTTTTTTCCGCAGGCGTCCTCCGAGGCTGCCGCCGCGTTTAGCGACGGGGGACTCTACATAGAAAAATTGATCAACCCGGCCCGGCACATTGAGGTGCAGGTGCTCGGTGACGGTCAGCGTTTTATCCATTGCTTCGAGCGTGAATGCTCGCTGCAACGGCGTCGCCAGAAGATCTGGGAGGAGGCGCCGGCTTTCGACCTCGCGCCCGCGGTGCGCGAGGCAATGTGTGCGAGCGCGGTGGCACTCGCAAAACAGGTCGGCTACCGCGGCGCTGGCACGGTCGAATTCCTCTACGACGGTGCCTCGCAATCGTTTTATTTCATCGAGGTCAACACCCGCATCCAAGTCGAGCACCCGGTGACCGAGATGATCACCGGCATCGATCTCGTTCAGGCGATGATCCGGATCGCCGGCGGGGAGCCGCTCGCGATCACGCAGGACGAGGTTGCCGTCGATGGCCACGCGATCGAATGCCGCATCAACGCCGAGGATCCGGCCAAGAATTTCATGCCCGGGCCGGGCACGATCGAAACCCTCAAGATACCTGAAGGCGAGGGTATCCGCTTCGACACGATGCTCTACGAGGGCTATGTCGTACCCCCTTTCTACGATTCGCTGCTCGGCAAGCTGATCGTGCGCGGCCCCGATCGCGAATCTTGCCTCGCGGCGCTAAAAGACGCGCTAGCGGGGCTCGAGATCACCGGCATTCCCACCACCGTGCCCCTGCATGCGCTGCTCGTGGACGATTTGGACGTCGCCGCGGGTCGCGTGCACACTCGGTTTCTCGAAGCCTGGCTCGAGCGCCGTTTCGAACCTAATGGATAAATTTGAGGCAGATTCTAAAGCGTAATGGAGACCCGGTTCAGCTTCGGTGGCGACGAGCATCTGCTCTGCGAATGCGCCGAGGAAATGTCGTTCGAGGCTTTTTTCAAGAGTCTGGCCGCGATGCGCGGGATCCGCGAAAGCGGCATCCGCGGCGTAACCGAGATCTACGGGGGCAATGCGTCTTATCAGCTCAGGTTCGATCCGGACCAGATCCATCCCGATGAGCTCTTGCGCGAGATTCAGGCGCTCGATGGCGCTGCCGATCAGAGCGAGCCCGTGCTCGAGACCCGCATCATCGAGATCCCGGTGTACTACGAAGACCCATGGACCCACGAGACGATGATGCGCTTTCGCGAGCGGCACCAGGACCCGAGCGCGACGGACCTCGAATACGCCGCGCGCATCAACGGCCTCGAATCGGTCGAGGCCTTCATCGCGGCCCATCACGGTTCGCCGTGGTTCGTGTCACAGGTCGGTTTCGTCTGCGGCTGCCCCTGGCTCTACCAGTTGGTCGATCGCGCCCGCCAGCTCGAGGTACCGAAGTACTTACGCCCGCGCACCGATACGCCGCGCCACACGATCGGTCACGGTGGCTGCTTCGCCTGCATCTACTCGGTACGCGGCGCGGGGGGCTACCAAATGTTCGGGATCACGCCCATGCCGATCTTCGACCCGTCCCAGTCCGCGAGTTATCTGCGCGATTCGATGGTGTTCTGCCGGCCGGGTGACATCGTGAAGTTCAAACCGATCTCAAGCGAAGAATACGACGAAGATCTCGCGGCGGTGGAGCGCAACGCTTTTTCACCTAAAATCCGCGAAGTCCACTTCGACCTGCGTGAATTCGAAGCCGATATCGAGAGCTACAACGCGAAGCTCAGTAGTGTGCTCAATGACGGTTAAGGTATTAAAGCCCGGACTCGCAACGACCGTGCAAGACCTCGGCCGCCCCGGCCATTTTCATCTCGGCATTCCCGTCGGCGGTGCGATGGATCGGCTCGCGTTCCGCGCGGCGAACCTGCTGGTCGGCAACGAGGAGAGCGCCGCGGGTCTCGAAGCCGTGTTCCTCGGGCCCGAACTCGAGTTCGAGCGCCACACCCGGATCGCGATCACGGGCGCCGATATGCCGATCCTGTTGGACGGCGAAGAACAGCCGGCCTGGACCACGCTAGAAATCCGCGCCGGACAGGTTTTGAGTTTCGGTTATCTCAGAGCCGGGGCGCGGATCTACATCGCCGTCGCGGGCGGTATCGACGTCCCGGTTGTGCTCGGCAGTCGCTCGACCTATCTCGTTGGCGAGATGGGCGGTTTCGAGGGCCGCGCCATCCAAGCAGGCGATCGCCTACCCGTCGGGGCGCCGGGTGCAGGCAAGGCCGGTCGCACGGTGCCGGATTCACTGCGTCGCATGCCCGGCAACCCGGCCGAGCTTCGCGCGATGCCCGGGCTCTACTGGCATCGGATCACCGAAGCGGCGGGGCGGCACTTTTTCGAGGACGAATGGACGGTCGCGCCCGAGGCCGACCGCATGGGTTACCGCTTCCGCGGCGGTCGCCCGATGGAATTCGTCGAGCGCGAGCAACCGTTCGGCGCGGGTGCCGATCCCTCGAACATCGTGGACAGCAGCTACGCATACGGATCGATTCAGATCCCGGGTGGATCAGAGCCAATCGTGCTCCACCGCGACGCGGTCTCGGCTGGTGGCTATTTTCAGATCGGCGCGGTGATCTCGGCCGATATGGATCTCATCGGCCAGATGCAGCCGAACCTGCCGACGCGGTTCGTGCAGGTGGATATGAAAGCTGCGCTCGCGGCAAGGGCGGAGCGCGGGACGTTGATGGCGCAGATCCGCGAAGCACTGGCCTGAGTAGAAGGACCGATAAGGGCTTGCTCGCGGGTAATCCAGAGAAGGCGCTAATTGTTGAAAGATGGTGGGCCCGGTAGCCCTTTAATTCGATGGGTAAGATGTTGAACTAACAACTAAACTTTATCTAACGTTTTCCCTGTGACCGTCATTCAATTGCCGCTGCACTCTCACTCAATCCTTCGATAATACCCTCGGCCTAAGTGCGCCGGGCGTTGTTTTCAACTCTAAGGCGCTGTTTCCTCATCCGCCAGCATCGTATTCAACTTAATCCATTCTGGGCGTAAGCTCTGCTCTAACTTGTCGTAGAACAGGTGCCCCGATGCAGAAGTTGTTAGTCCGTAGTCTTTTCCTGGTCTTGCTACACAATGCGGCTGAGAACTGGGCATTGCCGCCTTGTCCGGACAATTACAACCAATACACTTGGACGACTTGTCACGGTTCCTCGACTTGGCCCAACGGGAAAAATACGTCGGTGAACACAAGGATGGCAAACGACACGGGCAAGGCACCTATGCGAACAATGACGGACGCATATACGTGGGCGAGTGGAAAGACGGCGTAGAAGACGGGCAAGGTCGCATCACCTATCCCGACGGGAGTCAATACGTCGGGGAATTCAAGGAAGGAGAAAACACGGAAGGGCGACGGATACCCATTCCTAATGGGAAGACCATCAAATGGAGGACCATTGAACAACGACGATTGCAGCACGCCAAGGCGGCTGCTTAAACTTAAACCAATGATGCGCCCGAAGAGCCAGATACTCCATTAGACACGACCGCAAGCTGTCTCAATTATTCTGACGACGGACACGAAGCTCGGGATGGTAGACCTACAACTATCTAATTCTAAAGATTTTATTTCGAGAGCCGAAAACGTTTAGTTTTCGTATTACAGGGAAGTCATTGGCTCACCGGGACGGGCTCGAACCGCCGACCTAGTGATTAACAGTCACCCGCTCTACGAAATAACTTCTGGTCGAATCAGATACTTAGCAAAGGATGCGTCGCAGTCGATCTCATTTATAGACCTACTGTAGACCAAAGTAAATGCTGTTGAGCCGTACAGCAGCCTCCCGGTCAATCTCATCAGAACTGTGCAAGCGGGTACGTTGGAGTTACCCTTAGCAATCGAGACACTTGATTTACGGTGAGGTATCAGCTGTGGCGCGTGTTGGACAAATAAAAGAGATTTGGCGTTTCCCGGTGAAATCGATGCAAGGAGATACGGTCGAGCGTTGTACTGTCACGCCACAGGGCGTTGCGGGTGACCGGCGCTGGGCGATGCGCGATGAAGGGCGTTCAGAGATTCAATGGGGCAAAAGATATCCGCAGCTTATGCTGTGCTCGGCGCGATATCGAGCAGAGCCGAGGGGTGATGAAATAACAGCAGTCGATATCACGTTTCCGGACGGTGAGACGATTGGCAGTGATGATAAGCGAGTCAACACAAAACTGACCGAATTAATCGAGCGCGAAGCGACCCTGCGCGCGATCGAGCCTCCGAGCAATGTGGAATTTTATAAACGGTACAAACCGGACGAAGAAGAATTTCAAAAGGAAATCAGGGACCTGTTCGCACGTGAGCCAGGCGAACCGGTTCCGGATATATCCTTTTTCCCCGAAATATTGGTGGATCACGTCGCCGTCCCAGGAACTTTCTTCGACAACGAAGAGATCCATATGATCACTACGGCGTCGATGGACTACATGCGTGGTAAAAATCCCGATGCGAATTGGGATATCCGCCGTTTCCGACCGAACTTCTACATCGAAACCGACACGGGCCTCACGGGTATGATCGAGAATGACTGGGTTGGCAAGACACTGGCCATCGGCACGGCGACCCTCGCAATTACCGCACCGACCGTGCGTTGCGGTATGACGGTGAGACCACAAGCTGACATCAAGTACGATAAATCGATCTTACGCACGGTGGTGAAGGAAGGCGATCAATGCCTCGGCGTCGGTGCCCACGTGCGAGTGTCCGGTGAGATCAAACAAGGCGATGCGGTCGAACTGAATGATTAGCGTCAGGACCTAACATTACTCTCGCTGATTACGTAAAAATCCGGATCCGCGAATATCCTTCCCCTGTAATCTCATAAAGTGGTTAATACTAAATCACTCCGGCCCTTTTTTGTTCTGAGTCAGGCTGGTTGTGTGGCACCCCCTAGAAAGGTAAACAAGTGACCTGCCCGTAAAAACGGGTCCAGTTTGAGAGTTAGTCTAAGCGGCCTTTCCTATCGTTGCTAAGTTGTTGTCTCTGGTTCTGGTTTCCGTTGCTGGAGGCCGGTATCCGAGTGCACTGTGCGGTCGTACCGTGCTGTAGTACCGGCGCCAGGATTCAATGACGACCTGGGCTTCTTTCAGCGTGTAGAAGATTTCCCAATTCAGTTATTTGTCCCGGAGTTTGCCGTTAAACGACTCACAGTAGCCGTTCTCCCACGGGCTCCCTGGCGTGATGTAAATCGTCTCGGTGCCCAATCGCTTCAACCACCGCCGCAGGACTGTAGCCACCATCTCCGGGCCATTATCGGGGCGGATGTGCTCAGAAATCCCGTGCCGGGTCATGAGGTCGGCAAAGACCTCAAGCGCATCGCCGGCCCGAATACGTCGGGCAACATGGATAGCAAGGCACTCACGCGTGAACTCATCAATCACCACCATCAGTTTCACCGACCGTCCGTCATCGGTCCGGATAAACACAAAATCCCACGACCACACGTGGCTGCGATGCTCAGGACGAAGCCGCATGCACGACCCATCGTTCGGCCACAGCCGACCACGCCCGGGCTGTTTTGCCGGCACTTTCAGGCCCTCACGTCGCCACAGCCGCATCACCCGCCCGTGACTCACCTGCCATCCTTCCGACTTGAGCAAGGCATGAACCCGACGATATCCATAGCGGCCATACTGCCCGGCCAGACGAACGATGGAACGCGTCAGCAACGACTCGTCGGAGCGGGGCTGCGGTGTATACCGGACAGAGGAACGCGATACGCCCAATGCTCGGCACACCCGGCGCTCCGAGACACCCAGAGTCGATTGCACTTGTGACACCGCCCACCGCCGCCGCGCCGGGCTCAGTAGTTTCCCTCAGCTACTTCCTTCAAGATCTGCTTGTCTACCGTCAGGTCGGCGACCGCTCGCCTCAGCCGCGCATTTTCTGCTTCCAGCGCCTTCAGGCGCTTCGCCTGGTCCACCTTCATGCCGCCATATACAGCTTGCGCCACCGATAGTACGTTTGCTCTGAC